>CALGGB010000240.1 GCA_937880925.1 uncultured Rhodospirillaceae bacterium
ACGAAGATGGCGATGAGGAACACCGCGGAGGCAAACTCAGGAATCGAGGTCAGCGTGATGCCGGTATAGGACAGTGTTCGGTCCAGAATACTGCCCTCGCGCATGCCCGAGAGCACGCCGAACACAAGGGAGAGCGGCACGATGATGGCAAAGGCGATACCGGCCAGGATCAGCGTGTTGCCGAGCTTGCCCCACATCACGTCGTTGACCGGCAGCTTGTATTTTGCGGAGTAGCCGAAGTTGCCGAAGTACTGATCGCCGCGGGGATCCTTGAAGTCGAGACCCAGTTCGGGATCCTGCAAGGGGTCGGGGATCACCCCCAGGAAGACGCCCAGCCAGCGCACGTAACGCTCGTGCAGCGGATCACCCAGGCTGAGCTTCTCGAAGAGAATGTCCTTCTGGGCCTGGGTGGCATAGGGGCCGAGCGTCTTGCTCGCCACGTTGCCTGGTGAAAACTCCATGAGACCGAACAGCAGGAAGGAAGCCACGAACATCGTGACCAACATCATGCCCAGCCGCTTCAGGATAAAGACAGTCATGTCCCCCCGCCGTGCCGCAAAACCTCAGGGACGCTGCGGACCGGTTTTCCCGGCCTCTCTATGACATCGCCCCTGGGCGCATTGTGCGGAGCAGCAGGGAGGCTGTCCATAGCGCGGCTCGCACAAATTGTTGCGCGGGCCCCGGCACAACCCTGAAAAGCGCTCAAGCCGGTGCTGGCTGTGGTTTTTCCCAGCGCACGATCTTCAGGTCGAGCACGAAAATCGCATAGAAAACCGGCACCAGAACCAGGGTGACGACCGTTGCGATGATCAGACCGCCGATCTGGGCGTAGCACAACGGCTGCCAGAGCGGGCCGCCTTCCATGGCCAGCGGGAAGAGCGCCAGCACCGTGGCCCCGACCGTGATGAGCACGGGACGCAGGCGAATGATGCCCGCATCCAGAAGCGCCTCCTGCAGTCCCTCGCCCTCCTCGCGCTTCTCCTCGATGAAGTCGAACAGCACGATGACGTGACTGACGATGACACCGATCAGCGCAATGATGCCGAGGAACGCCATGTAGCCAAAGCTGCTCTGCATCACGAGCAGCCCGGCTAACGCGCCGACGACACCGTATGGCACCGCCATGAAGACCAGCAGCGGCTTGACCGCGCTGTTGAACTGCAGAACCAGCGCCAGGTAGATGCCCAGGATCGACACGCCCAGCACCTTGGCAAGCTGGCCAAAGCCACTGGCCATCTTGGCCTGTTCGCCCTCGATCGACATCTCGTAACCCACAGGCAGGGATTGCTCGAAGGTCGCAAGCTTGTCCGAGATTTGCTTGTAAACGTCCGAGGGCAACGCCCCCCCACGGGGAAGGCAAACACCGTGACCGTGGGGAAGTGATCGATGCGGTAGATGCGCTGCAGTTCCAGTCCATGGTCGAACGAGGCGATGGCTGTCAGCGGCACCCTGTTGTCGGATCCGCTTGCATAGACATAGAGGTTGCTGAGATCGCCGAGGTGCCCGCGCTGGGTGATGTCGAGGCGCGCATAGATCGGGATCTGCTTGTCGGAGACCAGCATGGTGCCGACCTGCTGGCCGGAGATGCCCGACGAGGATGAGGCCGCGACATCGGCATTGGTGATGCCGGCAAGATTGGCCCGGTCATTGTCGATGGCGATGCGGACACGGAACACCTCGTCGCCCCAGTTGTTGCGGGTTCGCGCGGCAAGCGGTGAGGAGCGGAAGATTTCGGCCGCCTCGTTGCCCAGACCGATGAGCGTGCGCAGGGCCTCTGCCTGATTCTCCGTGGCGACGGTGGCGCGCCCGAACAGGCGGATCGCGACGGGATAGTCGACCGGATTGGTCTGGAGCTGGCGCACGTCGACGAAGGCACCTGGGACCTCCGCGGTGAGCGCCTGCTGCAGCGGCGCCACAAGCAGCGGCGTCGCGTTCTTGTCCGCCACGCGCACCAGCACCTGGGCATAGGCCGGATCGTTCTGCTGTGGCGTCACAGAGAACCAGAAACGCGGTGCGCCACCGCCGACAAAGCTGGTGATGGCCTCCAGCAGCGGTGTGTCGGTGTCATCGTCCTGGAGGTTCTGTGCGCCATACGCGTCGATCACGCGGCGCACGACGGCTTCAACCTGCTCCACTGCCTCCGCGGTCGCCATGATGTTGGCGCCGTTGTCCATCCAGACGTCAATGTAGAACATGCGTTGCACATCGTCGGGAAAGAACGAGGTCTTGAGCTGGTTACCGATCAGCACACCCGCGCCGATGATGGCGAACGAGGCCAGCAGCACCTTTTTGCGATGGCGGATGGCAAAGCTGCCGAAGCGGTAGTAGCTCCCTGAGAAACCCCGCGTGCGGCGCTCCTCCATCGTCGGCTCCGGACCGTTGCGCGGACGCAGCAGGTAATAACCCAGCAACGGAATGAACGACATCGAGACCAGGCGTGAAGCAAGCAGAGCACAGGCCATGACGATCGGCAGGCTGACCAGGAAGTCGCCCTGATCGCCGGTCAGCAGCAGGAACGGCAGATAGGCCACGATGTTGGTCACCGTGGCGAACATGATCGCCTTGGCGAGCTTGGAAGGCCCCAGCCAGGCCGCCAGAACACGCGACCTGCCCGCCCCCAGTTCCCGCTTGATGGCATCGTTGGCGACCACGGGATCGTCGACCAGCAAGCCCAGCGCGATGATCAGCGTGGCGACGGAAACCTGCTGTAACTGGATGCCGATCAAGTCGATCATGCCGAAGGTCATGGCCAGCGTGATCGGAATGGAAAGCATCAGCAGCACGGCCGAGCGCCATTCCCAGAACCCGACCAGCGCGATGATCACCACCAGGATCACCGCCTCGATCAGGGCACGGGTGAAAAGATCCAGGTTGTCGGCGACCTGCTCGGGTTGATCGGAACTGCGCGCGAAGATCAGGTCGTTGGGCAGGATCTGGGAGAGCTCGGCAAGGGCAGCATCGACCTCTGTGCCGAACGTCCCGATCTGCATGTTGTCGCGCATCTGCACAGCCAGCGAGACGGCCCGTGAGCGCTGCCAGACACCATTGTCGTCCTGCCAGGTGTAGTAGTTCAGAAGCTGGGGCGGCGACTGGTAACCGTCCTGCACGCTCAGCACATCACGCAGATAGACCGGCGAGCCATCGTCGTTGGTCGTGGCGATGATGCCGCCGATTTCCGCGGAATCGGTGAACTGGCCCGTCGGCTCCAGCAGCACGCGGGACTCTCCCACGTCCATCATGCCGCCGGGGATCGTGGTGTTGCGCGCCGAGAGCACATCCGAAAGGCTGTAGGGGTCCAGCCCGTAGGAGGCGAGCTGCTCCTGCGAGTAGTAGAGCCAGACCCTCTGGTCGATCACGCCGGAAGTATCGACCTTGGAGACCAGCGGCACGGTCGCCAGGGTGCGCGAGATCAGATCGGCGAAGTCACCCAACTGGGCATAGCTGTACTTGTCGCCCCGCACCTCCTGGAGCGCCTTCAGCGTGTCGGCGGGATCGCGGATCAGCGCGGCACGCCAGGCATCGGGATGAAAGCGCAATTCGCCGAGGTTGCCGTGCATGTATGCCGTCAGGCCCGCGCGGATCGCCGCATCATCACCATCCATTGTCGCATCGATGCCGACAAAGCCCGGTCCCAGTAGCTGGCGCACCTCGCCCGCGCCGGAGCGCGCCAGCGCCTGCGCGAACGCGGCCACCACCGGGCGCACCGCGGTCAGGTCGACCGTGCGCGGCAGAGCAACAACGATCGCCACCCGCTGCCCCAATACTGCCTCGGGCAGTCCTGCCCTCGAGGTCTCTATCGCCGCGGCAATGTCGCGTGCGCGTACCTCAAGCTGGACTTCACCCTCCTTGGGGCTCGCCATGGTCAGCAACAGAGCGGCGGTATCGCCGAACCCGGAGTTGAACTGGATGGGCCCGGCGCCCTCGGGCAGCTCGTCGTTGAGCGCATCGAGCTTCAGGTTGATGGCGTCGAATTCACGTTCGGGATTGTCGATCTCCTCGTCCAGCTGAACCTGGATGATCGACAGGCCCGGGAGGCTGAGCGACTGGATCCCGTACTTCGTCGCCTCCGGCGGGTGGATGACGTCGCTTTCGGCGATCTTGGTTTCCAGCAAGCGGGTGATCTGTCGGTCGATGGTCTCCGCGTTCATGCCCGGCCAGGGCGTGATGACGCTGGCGACGCGCACCGGGATCACAGGGTCCTTCAGGCGCGGCATGGCCATGTAGCCGTAGCTGCCCCAGAACACGACCAGGGCAAGCAGAACGAAGGAGACCGAACGATGCTCGGCAAAGAACCGCGAGACGTTGTTGCGTTCGGCCATCAGCGCCTGGGTGCGCGCATCGCTCATCGCAACCTGCGCCCGGTCGCCAGCGGCCTGCCGGCCTCAGGACACGCGTTCATGGCACCACGCGCACCTGCTGCCCATCGACAATGGTGTTCATGCCGACCGTGACGATACGGTCGCCTGCAGCAATGCCGCTGGTGATGGCGATCCGATTGCCCAGAACCTGGCCTATAGCAACTTCTGTCAGCCGCACCGTGTCGTCTTGCGCACCGGGAACCAGCACAAAGACCGCGTAGCCCTTGGGGTCGCCGGCCCCACGCACCAGCGCATCGACCGGCACTGTCGGCACGCCGCCTGCTCCCGGACCCTGGTCGAGCCGCAGGGAGGCGACCATGCCGACCAGCAGGCGGCCATCGGGATTGGGCAGCGTCACCTCGACCTGGAAGAGGCGCGTGCTGGAATCAGCCGAGGGAGCTACCGACGTGACGATACCATCGAAGGTGGTGTCGGGAATCGAGGCCGTCGTAACCCCCAGAGTGTCACCGACACTGACATCGCCAAGCGTCGTATCGGGAACACCAAACACAGCCTTCACCGAAGACGTATCGGCCAGCACAAAGCCCGTGGTCTGGGGCGAAACCAGGGTTCCAACCTCAACATCCACGGTCAGCACGACGCCGTCCATCGGCGCGGTAAGGTCCGTGTAGGAAAGATCGTCGCGCGAACTGTCAAGCTGGGCTGCCGCGCTGTTTACCGAAGCCAGGGCACTCTCGTACTGCTGCTTGGCGTTGTCATAGTCGGTCGCCGTCGCGCTCTGCTCGGCATAGAGATTCTGGGTGCGCTCCCAGTTGGCCCTGGCGTTGGCAAGGTCGGCCTGGGCCGACGCCAGGCTCGCCTGCGCGCTGTCGACGCTGTCCTGGTACTGCTCGGGATCGACGGTGGCGAGTACATCGCCCTCAGCCACCCGGTCGCCCTGCTGGATGTTGCGCTCCAGCCCGTCGGCGCCGACCACCTGGCGCAGGGACTGGATCATGCCATCCACCTGGAAGGACACATCGACCTGGGTCTTGGCGACGATGCTGGCGCTGTAGGCAACCGGCTCCACCGGCATGGTTTCAGCAATGATCTCGACGCGCACCGGGGTCACGGGGTTGGTGGCAGTCGCCTCTTCATCGCAACCCGCCAGCAGAGCGAGCGCCAGGAGTGCCAGGCAAAGGTGGCGCATCTACTGTTCCCCCATCGCCTGGGCGAGTTCGGCCTGGGCGTTGAGCACATCCAGCACCGCATTGACGTAGTCGTCGTTGGCCTGGGAAAGGTCGGATTCCGCGTCCATCAGATCGCTCAACAAGGCCATGCTCTCGTTGAACCGGTTCTGCGTTACGCGCAGCTTTTCGGTGCTGGCGTCCTGCGCGATACGGGCGACGACCACAGCCGCCTCGGCATCCTCCAGGTTGCGCAGACTGCTATTGACCTCAGCGATGATGTCGGCGCGCGTTTTCTCGACCTCGATGCGGGCCTGGTGCGCGTCGATCTTGTCGGAAGCAATCTCCGCCGAGCGCTGCCCCCAGTCATAGAACTCCCACGACAGGATGACGCCGATGTAGAGCGATTCATCCGGGATGAGATCGCTGTTGCTGTGGGAGTAGTCGAACAGCAGGTCGACGTCGGGAGCATAGCCGTATTCGGTAATGGCAATGCTCTTGTCGGCTATCAGCACGCGCAGCTCTGCCTCGCGCAGGTCCGGGCGCTGGGCAAAGGCAAGCTCGCGCGCGAGCTCCGGCGTGATATCGACCGGTGGCGCCACCAGCGGACCGGCCACATCGAACGGCTGGTCCGTCGGGCGGCCCATCAGGTTGTTGAGCTGCTCTTTCTGACTGGCGATGTCGTTGCGCTGCGAAAGCGCCTGCTGCTGAGCCTGGGCGAGCTGCGACTGCGCATCGAGCAGTTCGTATTCCAGGGCCGTCTGCTGGGCCACCTCGTCACCAAGCTGCTTGGTCAGCGCGCTGTAGAAATCGATGCTGGACTGGGTGTTGGACAGGGCGCTCTAGCTGGCCAGGATCTGATAGTAGGTCTGCTTGACTGACTTGGCAGTATCCTGCAGTTCGCTGCGCAGCGTCTCGGCGTTCATACGCTCCTGCAGAGAGAGTTTCTCGACCTCCATCATCACCTGATAGACGCCGGTCAACGACTGAACGACCGAAAGCCCCACGCTATTGGACCAGCCGCTGGACGTGTCGATTTCGGTCGTCTCCGCCGGGATCGGCCCGGTCGCGGCAAAGGTGCCGAAGACGCCTTCATCAAAGGTGTAGCTCTGCTCGACCAGGTTGCGCGTGGACGCAAGTGTGGCCTTCATCTGGGGGAAATAGTCGGCGCGGGCAGCATTGATATCTTCAGCTGTCTTGTCGACGTCCAGCCCCGCAATCTCGACGGAAGGATTATCCAGAAGCGCGATGGCGATGGCCTGATCGAGGGAGAGAATCTCGTCGGCGCGTACCATCGACGCGCATGCCAGAACGGCAAGAGCAAGAGCCAGGCAGAGCGATCCCATCGCTCGCATCGGCGTTCCCCCATACGGGCCGCAGCGCCTCCGTTGCGACCGTGGCACTCCCCAAACCACCCGTAATGCTATCGACAGGCTGTGACCCTTACAACCCTGGCCGCCCGCTAACGGGTTGCGGCAGCCACCACGGACACCTGGATACGCCAGGCGGGATCAGCCATCCCGACGATCCGCACGGTGCGCGCGACATGGTGCCGGACGTGGCGCTTTTCCTCCTCGGCCGCGGCCGCCAGGTCGGCGCGATCGGCAAGGTCGGTTTCGATGGCGACGATATGGCGCGTCTCCAGGTGCTTTTCGGCCAGGGCGTCGCGCACCCCGGCCCAGACCAGCGCGGCCTGCTCCGCGATGTCCTCCGGCGTGCCCTTGCGGCCATCGACGGGAACCTGCGCGCCCACGACCACCAGCGTACGGCTGGAAGGAACCTCCACCGCACCCTTGAGATATTCCGAAACCGCCTTGACCATCGTCAAACCTCCTTGCGTTCCCTCAAGCCGGTCGCAGCCGCGCCGCAGGATGCGGCACCGGACTGCGACGACCGATTGTCAGAGTTCCAGCGCAAGCTTGCGCCCCTCGTAGATCGCCGCGGCGGCCTTGCGCGGGGCAAGACCGTCACCGATGGCATGGAGAGATAAACCAGGCTGCCCGTCCAGCGCATCGAAGAGCGCCCGCTCGGCTCGGTTGACCGTGGCCAGCACCAGGCTGTCGAACGTATGAGTCTCGACCTCACCGTCGAGCGAGGACTTGAACGTCGCCGTCGTCCCCTCCCAGGAGAGCAGGCTGACCTCGACCATCTGTTCGATCTTCAGCTCCGCCATGCGCCTGACCAGCGGCGCGACGGCCGCAGGGCGCACCAGTTCGGGCGCGATCATGGGATGGCGCGTCGCGATGGTGACGGCATGTCCCTGCTCGGCCATCAGCAACGCCGTCCCGGCAGCCTTCCAGTTGCCGAGATCGTCGAGCACCAGTACGCGCTTGCCCAGTTGGGCCGTTCCCTCCAGCACATCGTCGATGGCAAAGACGTTCGACTGCCCGACGCCGGGCAGGCTTTCGCGGAAGGGCATGGAACGCTGATAGCCGTCGCGCGCGGGCACCGAGCCGGTGGCGATCACGACCTCGTCCCACTCCGGCGCGCTGATCTGCTCCCTGGTCATTTCGGTTCCCATGCGAACCTCGACCTGCAGCTTGGTGAGCTGGTCGCCGTACCAGGTGATCAAGTCGCCGATGGCGCCGCGGCGGGGCTGGCGCGCTGCAAGGGCGAACTGGCCGCCCAGGCGCTGCGACTTTTCAACAAGGGTGACGCGGTGGCCGCGCTCGGCCGCGATACGTGCGGCTTCCAGGCCCGCCGGTCCGCCGCCCACGACCAGAACCCGCTTGGGCTTGCTTGCCGGGGCGCCGCCGCCATCGCCGCCCCACTCCCACTCGCGCCCGGCCGAGGGATTGACGAGGCAGGAAATCCAGTAGTCCCGCGCCCGCCGGCCCCAGCACATCTGGTTGCAGGAGATGCATGGCCGCACATCCTCGGCCCTGCCCTCCTTTGCCTTGTTGGCCATGTGCGGATCGGCAATCTGGCCGCGCACGATCGAGACCATGTCGGCCATGCCCTCCGCAATCACCGTCTCTGCATTGGCCGGGGTGCGGACATGGCTCTCGGCCTGCACGCGGGCATGGTTCACCACCGACTTGATCGCCCGGGCCAGCGGCGGGCCCAGCATCTGGTCGTACATGAAGGTCGGGATGATCTGGGAGAAGTCGTAGAAGCTGGCGGTGCCGACCGAGACGTAATCCATCAGGCCACGCTCGTCGTGCCAGGCGACGATGCGTTGCATTTCCTCAAGCGGCAGGCCACGCCTGGTGAGATCGTCGCCCGAGATCGAGAGGCCGATGATGTAGTCATCGCCGCATGTCTTGCGGATACGCTCCAGGATGGTGGCGGTGAAACGGCAGCGGTTCTCCAGGCTGCCGCCCCAGCGGTCGTCGCGCCGGTTGGTGAGCGGCGACCAGAACTGATCGGCAAGACCGTTGTAGGCCGCCAGTACATCGTTGCCGTCCAACCCTGCGCGATGGCTCCTCTGCGCAGCCTCGACGTAGCGGTCGATGACATGACCGATTTCGGCATCGCTCATGGCGTGGCTGCCGGCATGGTCCTTGAGCGAAGGCAGGCCCGAGGGCGACCAGTTGGCCTCCCACGAATTGTCGAAATCGGCGTGCTGGCCGGAATGGTTGAGCTGCTGGACGATCGCCGCGCCCTCTGCGTGGACGGCCTCGCCGATCGCCTTGAGGCCCGGGATGATGTCATCGGACATGCGCAGGCGGCCACGCGTCAGGGCCCCGTGCTCCTCGACCGACTGGCCCTCCATGACAATCAGGCCGACGCCGCCACGGGCACGCTCGCGGTAGTAGGCCAGATGGCGTGCGCCGGGCAGGCCTTCGTGGCTCATGTTGGCCAGATGCGGCCCGAAGGTCAGCCGGTTGCGCAGGGTCAGATGGCGCAGCTTCAGCGGCGTGAAGAGGTGCGGGAAATGCGGATTCACGGGCGTTCCCTCACAGCGACATGGCGACGCGGCGACCATCGTAGATGGCGCCGGAGGCAAAGTGGAAGGCGATGCAGTCACCCGCCGCATGGACGTTGGCCAAACCCGCCAGCGCGCGGAACAGGGCATCATCCGGCTTGGGGGTTTCGGCCAGCACCAGGGTGTCGAAGGGTTTTGTCTCCTCCACGCCGGTCGGCAGGTGCCGGATCGTCGCGCCATCGCCCAGCCAGCGCATGACCGCGCTCATCGGTCGCATGTCGGCGCCCGCCCTTGCGAGCCCCTTGCGGATCGCCTTGTCGCTGGAACCGCGTGCGGCATCCATGGCGACATAGGCATCGCGGGTGACAATGGTGACGGCGTTGCCCGCCTCGGCGAGCTTCAATGCCGTACCCGGCCCCTGCCAGGCTCCGCCCTGATCGTCGAGCACCAGCACCCGCTTGCCGGGGGTCACACGGTCAGAGAGCACATCGTTGACCGAACAGACATTGCCCAGCTCGACACCGGGCAGGCTGTCGACCTCCGGCAGACCGCGCTGGTAGCCGGTCAACGGGGGCCGCGCGCCCGTTGCGACCACGACATGGCCGGCACCGAACGCACGCACCGCCTCGGCATCCATGGCGCGGCCCAAACGGACATCGACGCCCAGGCGCGCAAGTTCGCTCTGGTACCATGCCAGATGCGGCTCGATCTCGTTGCGCATGGGCTGGCGTGCGGCCAGACGCCAGGAACCGCCGAGGTGATCTCCGGCTTCGGCCAGCGTGACACTGTGCCCACGCTCTGCGGCAACACGGGCGGCCTCCATACCGGCGGGGCCACCACCGACGACCAGCACCTTGCCCGGGCTGGCGGCGGGTACGAAGCTGTCCCCACCCCACTCGAACTCGCGCCCGGCGGAGGGATTGACCAGGCAGGAGATCCAGTAGTCGCGCCGCCGGCGCCCGATGCACTGCTGGTTGCACGAGATGCAGGGCCGGATGGTCTCGGCCCTTCCCGCCGCGGCCTTGTTGGCCAGATGGGGGTCGGCGATCTGGCCACGCACGATGGAGACCATGTCGGCAAGACCATCGGCGATGATGCGTTCGCCGTTCTCGGGCGTCTTGACGCGGGCCTCGCACTGCACCCGGGCGTGCTTGCACACCGCCTTCAGGCGGCCGGTGAACTCCTCGCCCTTCATGGCCTGCTCGAAGACCGGCGGGATGATGGTGGAAAAGCCCCAGTAGCTGCCCCGTCCCAGGGTGACGTAGTCGATCAGCGCCCGTTCGTCGTGCCAGGAAACCGCGGCTTCCAGAGCCTCGATGTCCTGGACAACCGCCGCGCCGGGATCAATCGAAACGGCCAGTCCGCAGACGAAATCGTCGCCGCAGGCCTTGCGGATGCGGCTGTAGATTTCCGTAGAGAAGCGCATGCGGTTGTCGAAGCTGCCGCCCCAGCGATCCTGCCGACGGTTCGTCATGGGCGACCAGAACTGCTCCAGCAGCGCCGAATAGGCGGCCATGATCTCGATGCCGTCAAAGCCTCCTTGCTTCGCCCGCCGGGCGGCCGCGACATGGCCTTCGATGACCTCCTCGACTTGCGCGTCGGTCATGGCATGGCTGCCGTCGCTGTCGAACATCGAGGGCAAACCCGATGGCGACCAGTTCTCGGCAAAGCTGTTGTCCCAGTCGCCGTGGGCACCGACGTGGTAGAGCTGCTGGATGATCGCGGCGCCGTGACCCTTCACCTCCTCGGTGATCTGCCGGAAGTGCGGGATGACGGCATCGCTGTCGTGCAGGAAGTTGCCGCGCACGATGACGGCGGTGCGGTGTACCGGTACCGGCTCGACCACGATCATGGCAGCACCGCCGCGGGCGCGCTCGCGGTAGTAGCCCAGGTGACGCTCGCCGGGGATGCCCTCCTCGCTCATGTTCGCGGTGTGGGCGCCAAAGACGATGCGGTTCTTCAGCGTCAGGCCGCGCAGCGCCAACGGCGCGAAGAGATGGGGATAAGGCGTCGTCATGATGGGCGGGCCTGTTGTCGGATGGGCTGCGGTGAGCCTAGCGTGCGCTGGCCGCCACATGAAAGGGCCAACAACAATGACCGCAGCCAGCTATCGGAGCCTGACCGAACTTTCCGCCATCGCATGGCGTGCCGCGGCAGCACAGCCCTTCTCACCGCGCGCGGAGATCGAGACGGCCGTCAACCTGCTGGGCGGGCTGACGTTCACGGGCCAAGCCCTGCCCACCAGCCATGGCGCGGTCGAGCGCTACCTCAAGCCCCGCGATCTGCGCCACCCCCATGCCAACGCCCTGCTCGGGGCCCTGGTCGAGACCGCACCGGCGATCGACTGGATCGGCGGCCAGAGCGGCTACGGCGGCGAGCCGGACATGCAGGCCTTCTGCGCCAACTATGCCTTCTGCGCACTCGCCGGCCCGGCGGGCTGGGCCCGCGGCTGCTCGGCGGTGTCCGACAAGGTCGGCTTCAATTTCACGGTCCAGGGTCCGAACGTCACCTACCCCGACCATGCCCACAAGGCTATCGAGCTCTATTACGTCGTCTCCGGAAAGGCGCTGTGGAAGCGCGGCGGCGAACCCTGGGTCGAGCGTTATCCCGGCGACGTCATCCTGCATACCGCCGGCATGCGCCACGCCATGAAGACGACCGACGAGCCGCTGGTGGCGATGGCCGTTTGGATCAGCGACATCAACTCCGGGCTGGTGGTCGTGCGCGCCTGAGTCAGACCTGCGGCAGGGGATGACGGCGGCGCATGCCTGACAGGGCGTTGCCGACCATGGCGGCGAGCACGATGGCGCCGCCCCAGAAGGTTGCCTGGACCGGCAGTTCGCCGATCACCAGCCAGACCCAGATCGGACCGCAGATCACCTCGGTGAGCGAAAGCAGCGCCAGTTCGGCGGCCGGCAGGTTCCTCGAGCCGATGATGAAGAGCACCATGCCGCCGGTGATCTGCACCACGCCCATCATGGCGCACCAGAAAAGGTCGTTGGTGGAAACCGCCAGGGTCTCGCCCTGGACGAACACCATGGCGGTGGAAAAGCAGCAGGCCAGAAAGCCGCCCAGCGCGACGCAGGGCATCATGTCGACATTGCGTCCCGCGCGCACGGCGATCACGACGAAGGCAAAGGCCGTGACGGTCACCAGCGCCAGCACATCGCCCAGCCAGCGGTCCGTGCCCAGGCCGCCCGACACCATGACGGCAACCCCGACCGCCACAGCCAGCATGGCAATCAGCGTGGCGCGCCGCACCCGTTCCCGCAGCAGAACCCAGGCGATCAGCGCGGAAAGGATGGGTGAGGCGCTGAGCATCAGAAGGGTGTTGGCGACATAGGTGTGCTGCAGCGAGAACATGAAGACGGTATTGGCTGCACCAATGCCCAGGGCACCGATAATGCCCCAGCGCCCCATGCGCGTGAACGCCGCCACGGTCTTGCCGCGGTAGCGCCATAGCACGAAGGCCAGCATCGAGACGCAAAGGAAGCCGGTGCGCCAGGCCACGACCTGCCAGATGCCCGCCTCCTCCACCATGCGGAAGAACAGCCCGCCCAGGCTCCAGACCAGTCCGGCCGCACCGACCAGCAGGACACCGCGCAGATAACCCTCCGGTTTGGGCTCGGTCAGGATGGCGGTTGCAGTCATGTCTCGTGGACCTGGAGGAAGCCCAGCGGGTTGCCGAAGGGATCGTTGAAATCACAGGTCGAGAGCGTGGCATCCACACGAACCGCCGCTTGCGCCTCCAGGCCGAAACTCTCCTCCAGGAAGGCGCGCGCGGCTTCGATATCGGGCACGGCGAAGCGCACCGGGCCGGCGTGACCGGCCGTCAAACCCTCGCGAAGCTGCAGCCAGAAGCCGGGCACGACCTCCCACTCGATGAAGTCCTCGCCCATGCGCACATCGGGCTCGCGCCCCAGCAGGCGCTCATAGAACGCCTCGGCCACGTCGATGTCATCGACCGCAAATAGGGCTGTCACCATGGTTGGCGTGATCGGCATTTGTTACCCCGTTCTTGCGGCGGCCAGAGACTGCCTGCTGCGGCAGTGCAGGCACCAGCAAAATCGCGCAGCGGCCGGAGGCTTCGTAGCCGCCCGATCAGCTCACCAGGTCGGGCAGTTCTCCCCGGCGCCGGTTCATGAACGCCTGCAGCGCCTCGTCGATGCCGGGGTCGAGATCGGGCGGCTGGTATTGCGACAGGCGCCACTTGGCCGTCGCCGCGGCGCGCTCGTCGAGCGTACGGCAGCCCTCGGCCTCCCACTGCTCGAAACTGTTGTTGTCGGCCAGTTCCGGAATGAAGAAGCCGTTGAGGTAGTTTCTCCGGGTATGGGCGCAGCCGAGATAGTGGTTGCCCGGCCCGACCTCGCGCACGGCCTCCAGTCCAAGGCCGTTTTCGGAAAGATCGATGGCCTTGGAGAAGCTCTGGAGCATGGCGATCTGCTCGCAGTCCATGATGAACTTGGCGTAGCCCGCCGAAAGGCCCGCTTCCAGCCAGCCTGCCGAATGGAGCACGAAGTTGGTGCCCGCCAGCAGGGTCGCGGTCATGGTCTGCATGGACTCGTAGGCTGCCTGAGCGTCGGCGACCTTGGAGCCGTTGAGCATGCCGCCCGAGCGCAGCGGCACCTTGTAGCGGCGCGCGAGCTGGCCGACGCAATAGATCATCTGCAGGGTCTCGGGCGTGCCCATCATCGGCGCCCCCGACTGCATGGAGACGGTGGCCAGGAAGCTGCCATAGACCATCGGCACGCCGGGTTTGACGAGCTGGCTGTAGGCCAGGCCCGCCGTGACCTCAGCGTTGAGCTGAGCGACCGCGCCTGCGGTCGCCACGGGCGCCATGGCGCCCGCCATGATGAAGGGCGTGATCAGAACAGCCTGGTTGTGCTGGGCGTAGTGACGCAGGGAGCCGAGCATCGAAGCGTCCCAGACCAGGGGCGAATTGCAGTTCACCACCGAGGTCATCACCGTGTTCTGCGCAACGAAGTCCTCGCCGAACAGGATCTCGACCATCTTGCAGGAATCGTAGGCGCGGTCGGGTGCCGACTGCACACCCATGAAGGGTTTGTCGGAGTACTTGATGTGGCTGTAGATGATGTCGAGATGGCGCTTGGGCACCGGCACGTCGATGGGCTCGCAGATGATGCCGCCGCTGTGGTGCAGCACCGGCGTCATGTAGGTCAGCTTGATGAAGTTCTGCAGGTCATCGAGCGTGGCGTAGCGGCGCACGTTCTCCAGGTCGCGCACGAAAGGCGAGCCGAAGGTCGGGGCAAAGACCGTGTTCTTCCCGCCGATCTCGACATTGCGATCGGGATTGCGCGCGTGCTGGGTGTACTGCTCGGGGATCAGCGCCAGCTTCTCCTCAATCAGTTCCCGCGGGATGCGCACCCGTTCGCCCTGGACATCGGCGCCGGCCTCCTTCCACTGCGCAAGGGCAACCTCGTCGCGGAAATCGATGCCGATTTCCTCGAGGATCGTCATGGAGGTGTCGTGGAGCAGTTCGATGCCATCGGCGTCGAGCAGCTCATAGACCGGGATGTCGCGCGTGATATAGCGCTTCTGCACGATCGGGCCACCGATCCGCTCCGCCCGCCGCGCAGCACGGCCGCCGCGACGTCCTGCCTGTTCCGTAGCCGCCATCTGCCGTTCTCCCCGAACAACGCCGGGGGGCACTTTCGGGCCGTGCCGCGCGCGGTGTCAAAAGGTGTCTTGCCCTCTGCTTCCCTTGCCCGGGTGCCACATTCGGAACGAATTGTTCCGATGTGCCCTTGAATGCACTGCCTCTGTCGCGATCACGACACTGCGTGTCGCGATCATATTAGCCGGGGCGGGGGTTGCGGAACTACGTCTCGCTGCGGGCAAAGGGGCCCGGAGCACGCTATAGCGGGAGCCTGCCATGGCCGACGAAGAGGATCTCGACCTCAATACTCTGGACGATGACGAACTTGTGCAGCAGATGCACGAGGACCTCTACGACGGCCTGGCCGAAGAGGTCTGCCAGGGCGTCAACATCCTGCTCGGACGAGAGTGGACCCCCTACAAGGTTCTGACCGAGGCACTGGTCGAGGGCATGCGCATTGTCGGCATCGACTTCCGCGACGGCATCCTGTTCGTGCCGGAGGTTCTGCTGGCGGCCAACTCGATGAAGGCCGGCATGGCGATCCTGCGCCCGCTGCTCGCCGAAACCGGCGCGCCCAAGCAGGGTTCGATCGTGATCGGTACCGTCAAGGGCGACATCCACGACATCGGCAAGAACCTGGTCGGCATGATGCTGGAGGGCGCCGGTTTCGACGTCCACAACATCGGCATCAACAACGATGCCGACGCCTATCTGGCCGCGCTCGAGGAGCACAAGCCCGATTTCCTGGGCATGTCGGCCCTGCTGACGACCACCATGCCGTACATGAAGGTGGTCATCGACACCCTCAAGGAGCGCGGCCTGCGCGAGGACTACATGGTCCTGGTCGGCGGCGCGCCGCTCAACGAGGCCTTCGCCAACAGCGTCGGCGCCGATGCCTACTGCCGCGATGCGGCGGTGGCGGTCGAAACGGCCAAGACCATGGTCGCCGAGAAGCGCAAGTCGAACTCGGCCGGCGCCGCCAACTGATGTGATGGCAGAGCGCGACCGCAGCCTTGTCATTGCCTGCGGCGCGCTGGCCTGGGAGATCATGGCCCTGGTCCGCGCCAATAGCTGGGACGCGCTCGACGTGGAATGCCTGCCGGCCAACTGGCACAACCACCCCGAGCGCATTCCAGAAGGCGTGCGCGAAAAGATCAGAGCCGCGCGGGAGCGCTACGACCATATCTTCGTGGCCTATGGTGATTGCGGCACCGGGGGCATGCTGGACGCGGTGCTGGAGGAGGAAGGCGTGGAGCGTATCGGCGGCGCCCACTGCTATCAGTTCTTCGCCGGCGAACAGGAATTCCTTGATCTTCACGATGCCGAGCCGGGCACCTTCTATCTGACCGATTACCTGGCCAAGCATTTCGAGACCCTGGTGATCAAGGGCATGGGCATCGACCGGCATCCTGAGCTGATGCCCATGTATTTCGGCAATTATACGCGTCTGATCCTGCTGGCACAGACGGAGGATGCCGAGATTCGCAGCATGGCCGAAGCGGCGGCAGAGCGCCTGGGCCTGCGCTTCGAATACCGTTTCACGGGCTACGGGGGGCTTGCCCCCCTGCTCGCAAAGGCACAGACGGCGGGAGCACGGCACTGATGGCAACCCTGACGATCGTTTACTGGCGCGACATTCCGGCCCAGGTCATCGCCAAGGCCGGACGCACCACGGCCAAGCGCGTGCTGACCGAGCGCTTCGAGAAGTCGATCGATCAGTCGGCCATGCGCGCCAAGCTGCGCGATACCGACTCCTATCTGGAGCACTGGCGCCGCGGCGAACCGATCGCCTGCGGCGACGATCTGGAGGCCGAGGCCGAGGCCCTGGCCGCCAGACTGGAAGCCGAATACAGCGACGACGTGCTCGTCGCCTACATCAAGAACGGCGGCCTGAAGCCCGCCGAGTGAGACAGGGGACGAGAGCGATGAAGACCAAGGGCAATCTGGAAGCCAAGCTGGCGCGCGGCGAATTTGTCATCACCGCCGAAACGACGCCGCCCGACGGCGCCGACGAGCAGAGCGTGATGGACAAGGTCGGCTGCCTGAAGGGCCTGGTCGACGCGGTCAACGTCACCGACGGCGCCGGCGCACGCAGCCACATGTCGGCCTTTGCCTGTGCGGCGATCATGGCCAAGAACGGCATCGAGCCGGTGCTGCAGTTCACCGTGCGCGACCGCAACCGTCTCGCTATCCAGGGCGAGTTCATCGGCGCCCCCGCCATGGGCATCCCCAACATCCTGTGCCTGCATGGCGATGCCATCACCAACGGCGACCAGCCCGATGCCAAGCCGGTCGAGGACGTCGACAGCAAGGGCCTGATGTCGATGGCGCGCATGCTGCGCGACGAAGGCAAGCTGCCCTCGGGCCGCGAGATCAACCCCGCGCCCGGCCTGCTGATCGGTGCGGCCGACACGCCGCGTGATCCTGACGCCAGCTTCAAGCCCACCGGCCTGCAAGGCAAGATCGACGCCGGCGCGGATTTCTTCCAGACTCAGTTCGCCTACGACATCGAGGTGCTCAGGCGCTACATGGCGGTGCTCAACGATGCCGGCATCACCGAGCAGGCGCATTTCATCGTCGGTGTCGGGCCGCTGATCTCGGCCAAGTCGGCACGCTGGATGACCGAGAACCTGTTCGGCGTCCACGTTCCCGACGCTGTCATCGCGCGCATCGAGGGTGCGCAAGACCAGAAGGCCGAGGGGCGCAAGATCTGCGCCGAGCTGGTCGAGCAGTTCAAGGAGATCAAGGGCATCAGCGGCGCCCACCTCATGGCCCCGCGCGGCGAAAAGGCGATCGCCGAGACCCTCACCGAATACAAGCTGCGCGGCTAGCCGGCCGCGTTTCCAGGAGTGGTGCCCATGCGCGCCGTTCGTCATTGGTCCGTTCGCAATGCCAGAGGCCTGATGCGCCTCTACGACCTGTTTCAGGGCGCCATCGTCGCCATGGAGCCTGTCGTGCGCCGGATCGGCTACGACCGCCTGGAAAAGCCGGTCGCCGCGGTGGAGCACGTCATCAAGGGCGCCATGTTCGACTGCCAGATGTGCGGCCAGTGCGCGCTTTCCTCAACCGGAATGTCGTGCCCGATGAACTGCCCCAAGAACCTGCGCAACGGCCCTTGCGGCGGCGTCCGCGCGGACGGCCACTGCGAGGTCAAGCCCGACATGCCCTGCGTCTGGGTCAAGGCCTGGGCCGGCGCCCAGCAGATGATGAGCGAGAACATCCTGGACGTGCAGTTGCCGGTCGACAACCGGCTGAAGGGCAAGTCGTCCTGGCTGCGCATCATCCGCGAGATCAAGGCAGGCAGCCTGCCCAAGCCGCATTCCTCGGCAAGGAAGGCGGCATGACGATCGAAGAGGAAGAGGGCATCGGCACCGGTCCACTCAACGACGGACCGGCCTATCCCGAAATGATCGATCCGGGTCCGATCGACCCGGCCGCCCCGCTTGAACCCTTGCCCGGCCACAGCTCCCGCGGGCGCCTGGAGCGCATCCTCCGCGCCGGCGAGTTCGCCGTCACGGCCGAGCTCTCGCCGCCTGACAGCGCCGATCCCGTGGATGTCTTCGATCGCGCCGCGATCTTCGATGGCTGGGTCGATGCGATCAACGCGACCGACGGTTCGGGCGCCAACTGCCACATGTCGAGCGTTGGCGTCTGCGCCCTGCTGACCCGCGTCGGCTACGCCCCGGTGATGCAGATTTCGGGCAGAGACCGCAACCGCATCGCCATCCAGGGCGACGTGCTCGGCGCCTCCGCCATGGGTGTCGCCAACATTCTGTGCCTGACCGGCGACGGCGTGCAGTGCGGCGACCACCCGGAGGCCAAGCCCGTCTTCGACATGGACTGCATGGCCACGCTCGAGACCATCCGCGCGATGCGCGACGAGAGCCGTTTCGCCTCGGGCCGCAAGCTCGACAAGGCGCCCGACATCTTCATCGGCGCGGCCGCCAATCCCTTCGCCCAGCCCTACGACTTCCGGCCCCTGCGCCTGGCCAAGAAGATCGCCGCGGGCGCCCAGTTCGTGCAGACCCAGTACTGCTACGACATCCCGATGTTGAAGACCTATATGGAGCGCGTGCGCGATATGGGTCTGCATGAGAAATGCTTCATTCTCGTCGGCGTCGGTCCACTGGCCTCCGCCAAGGCCGCGCGCTGGATCCGCTCGAACGTGCCGGGCGTACACATCCCCGACAGCATCGTTGCGCGCCTCGAGGGCGCCGCAAAGCAGAAGGAGGAAGGCAAGCGCCTGTGCATCGACCTGATCCAGGAGATCAGGGAGATCGAGGGCGTTTCCGGCATTCACCTCATGGCCTACCGTCAGGAAGAGTCGGTGGCAGAGATCATCTCGGAATCGGGCGTCCTGCGTGACCGCAAGCCCCATTCCGTCAATCCCGTCATTCCACACTACATGCAACAGAGGTTCAGGGTTCCGTCATGACCGAGACCGTTATCAGTTCGGCGACCAAGACCGTCGTCATCGGCTTCGACCGCCCCTTCACGGTGATCGGCGAGCGCATCAATCCCACGGGCCGCAAGAAGCTCGCCGAGGAGATGGCCGCGGGCGACTACAGTCGCGTGCAATCCGACACCATAGCCCAGGTCGAGGCCGGCGCCCACATGCTGGACGTCAATGCCGGTGTGCCTTTGGCCGACGAGCCGCAGATGCTCTACGATTCGATCAAGCTGGTGCAGTCGCTGACCGACATCCCGCTCTCCATCGACAGCTCGATTGTCGCCGCCCTGGAAAAGGGCCTGGAAGCCTATTCGGGCAAGGCGCTGGTCAATTCCGTCACGGGCGAGGAAGAGCGCCTGGAAGTGGTGCTGCCGCTGGTCGCCAAGTACGGCGCCGCGGTTGTGGCGATCTCCAATGACGAAACCGGCATCTCCGAGGATCCCGACGAGCGCTTCGCCGTCGCCAAGAAGATCGTCGAGCGTGCCCAGGACTACGGCATCAAACCCTGCGACGTCGTCGTCGATCCGCTGGTCATGCCGATCGGCGCCATCGGTCAGGCCGGCCGTACCGCCTTCACCATCATCCGCCGCCTGCGCGAGGAGCTGAAGGTCAACACGACCTGCGGCGCTTCGAACATCTCCTTCGGCCTGCCCGCCCGCCCGGCGCTCAACGCCGCCTTCCTGACCATGGCCGCGGCCAGCGGCATGACCTCGGCCATCACCAATCCGCTGGAGCCCGAGATTATGTCGGCGCTGCGCGCGGCCGACGTGATGAACGGCGTCGACAAGAACTGCCGCACCTGGATTTCGCTCAACTCGGGCCACGGCAACCAGGGGGCCGCGATCTCCGATGCCCGCGCCAAGCGCCGGGAAGGACGCCGCCGGTCGTGAGCGAAGATCCCCTCGTCGTTTTCACCCCCTCGGGCCGGCGCGGCCGCTTCCGCCGCGGCACGCCGCTGCTGCAGGCCGCGCGCGAACTGGGCGTCGATCTGGATTCGGTCTGCGGCGGACGCGGCATCTGCACCCGCTGCCAGGTCAACATCGGCGACGGCGAGTTCGCCAAGCACGGTATCGTTTCCAACAACGATCACCTGACGCCGTTCACCGATGCCGAGCAGCGCCAGCAGGCCGACGGGCGGCTGGCCGAGGGCCGGCGCCTTTCCTGCCAGGCGCGCATCGGCGGCGACCTTCTGGTCGATGTGCCGCCCGAAAGCCAGATGCACCGGCAGATCGTGCGCAAGCGCGCCGATGCCCGTGTCGTCGAACTCGACCCCGTTGTGCGCCCGATGTACGTCGAGATTGCCCCGCCCGACATGAACGAGCCGGCAGCCCATCTGCGCCGCCTCGAGACGGCGCTGAAGGAAACCTGGGGCGTCGAGATCAACGGTGTCGACGTCCATGTCCTGCGCAAGCTGCACAAGACGCTGGAGGATGGCGACTACAAGGCAACGGTGATGGTCCGGCGCGGCAAGCGCATCGTCGACATCCGTCCCGGCTTCCACGACAAGATCTACGGTCTGGCGACCGACGTCGGCTCCACGACCATCGCCATGCATCTCTGCGACCTGCTGACCGGCGAGGTGCTCGCCTCCGCCGGGCGCATGAATCCGCAGATCCGCTACGGCGAGGACCTGATGAGCCGGGTCAGCTACGCCATGATGAACGAGGGTGGCGCCGAGCTGATGACCCGCGCCGTGCGTGACGCGCTCAACGATCTCGCCCAGGAAGTCGCGGCCGAGGCGCGCGTGCCCGTTACCGACATCATGGAGGTGACGATCGCGGGCAATCCCGTGATGCATCACCTGGTTCTGGGGCTCGATCCCACGCCCCTGGGCTTTGCCCCCTTCGCGCTGGCGACCGACGACGCCACCATCATGCTGGCCAGCGACATCGACCTGATGCTGAACACGGGGTCGCGTATCTATGTGCTGCCCTGCATCGCCGGCCACGTTGGCGCCGATGCCGCGGGCGTCGTCCTCTGCGAGATGCCCTACAAGGCCGAGGAGATGACGCTGATCGTCGATGTCGGCACCAATGCCGAGATCGTGCTGGGCGACAAGAACCGCCTGCTGGCGGCCTCCTCGCCCACGGGTCCGGCCTTCGAGGGCGCGCAGGTGAGTTCCGGCCAGCGCGCCGCACCCGGCGCCATCGAGCGCGTGCGCATCGATCCCGAAACCCTGGAGCCCCGCTTCAAGGTGATCGGCGACGACCGCTGGTCGAACGAGGAAGGCTTCGATGCCCGCCCTACCGGCATCTGCGGTTCGGGCATCATCGAGGTGCTGGCCGAAATGTATCTGGCCGGTCTGATCACGACCGACGGCGTGATCGATGGCGGCATGGCCAGCCGCACGCCGCGCATCATCGCCCAGGATCGCACCTTCGCCTATGTCCTCCACGAGGGTGCCCAGACCATCACGATCACCCAGAACGACGTGCGCCAGATCCAGCTCGCCAAGGGTGCGCTTTATGCCGGCGCGCGCCTGCTGATGGATCACATGGGCATCGACACGGTTGAGCGGATCACCCTGGCGGGCGCCTTCGGCAGCCACATCGACACCAAGTACGCCATGCTGCTGGGCATGATTCCCGACTGCGACCTTGCCAAGGTCGGCTCGGCGGGCAATGCCGCGGGCACCGGCGCGCGCATCGCCCTGCTCAACGGCAAGCTGCGCAAGGAACTGGAGGAACAGGTCCGCCGCATCGAGAAGATCGAGACCGCGGTGGAACCGAAGTTCCAGGAGCACTTCGTCGACGCCATGGCGATCCCGCACAAGACCGCGAGCTATCCCAACCTGACCAAGGTCGTCACCTTGCCCGAACCGAAGTTCTCGGCAGCGGACGTCGAGGACGGCGGCCGCCGCAGGCGCCGCCGCGAAGGTCGGGGATCGCGGGACGAAGCCGCACAGTAGGGGCCAAATCTAGCGCTCCTGCTGTCGGCTCCGGCTGGCGGCAATGCCAAGCTGGTGATCGATGTAGTCGTGGCACAGGGCCACTGCCTTCTGGCGCGTGGTCGCGCCCGCGCCGATGGAAAGCTCCAGCCACAGACCGTCGATCAGGGCGATGAGGCCGGTCGCCGCGCCTTCCGCGTCGATCTCCGTGCCGAGCTTGCGCGCGGCCTCTCGGAAATGGTGGAGCGAACGGTTGCGGTAGCCGACGTAGAGCTGGCGGTTGGCGTCGCGCACGGCGGTGTTGAACCGGACCTCGTGCCACAGGGCAAGGAACGCCGAGCGTGACGTCTCCGTGAACACCTGGGACGAGAACATCGCCCTGGGAACGGCCTTCAGGCGCACCACGGGGTCATCCCCCGCTTTTTCAACCTGCTGGGCAACATCCCGGGCGACCGTGTTGAACAGGTGGTCCAGGGCGGCAACCAGAAGTTCATCCTTGCTGGCGTAGTAATGCCCGATCAGGCCATGGCTGGTGCCGGCTGCAGCCGTGATGGCGCGCACCGTGGCGCCCGCCACACCCTTCTCGGCAAGCAGCGCGATTGTCGCCTCCATCAGCTTCAGGCGGCGGTACTCGTTGATCTCCGGCTGTGTGCCCGGCCGTTTGCGCGCTGTCGTCGCCACGCTTTCCTCCCGTTCCATGGCGCAGTCTATCCCGATCGCCGCTCCGCGCCATCCAGGAACTGGACAACTGTCCAGCACTTTGCGAGGTTCGATCGCAGCCGGCGACATCTCTGCGCCACGCCCTTAACGAGGAGCAAGCCATGACCGACCTGACCCGCCTTGCAGGCAATGCCGATCCGGGCGCGATCTGCGCCGCACTGGATGAGGCCGGCGTCGTCATCGTGGAGGACTTCTTCGATGCCGCCTGGCTCGCCCGCTATAACGGCGAGGTTCAGCCCTTCATCGACAACCACAAGCGGACCTACACCGGCGTCGACGTCTTCGACGATTTCCTCGGCCACCACACGGTGCGCCTGCAGGGCCTGCCTGCCAAGACCCCTGCCCTGATCGACGCCCTGATCGATCCGCGCCTTTTGGCCGTCATGGACCACATGCTGCTCCCGGTCTGCACCGATTACATCCTCTCGGCGGCCGAACTGATCGAGATCCGCAAGAGCGAGACCGCCCAGCCCCTTCATACCGACAACAACTCCTGGCCGACGGCGATCCAGGGCATGGGTTCGCTCTGCGTCAACGCCATGATCGCGCTCACCGACTACACCGCCGACAACGGCGCCACCCTGGTTGTGCCCGGCAGCCACCTGTGGTCGAAGGGCCGCGTGCCCGGCCCCGAGGATATCGTGCCGGCGGCGATGCCCGCGGGCTCGGTGGCGATCTTCGGCGGCGAGACCATCCATGCCGGCGGCACCAGCACCTCCGACAACATCCGCCGCGGCCTTTCGGTCTCCTATTGCGCCGGCTGGCTGCGTCCGGTGGAGAACTGCTATCTCAACCTGACCGTCGAGCAGGTCGCCGCCATGCCCGAGCGCGCCCAGGAACTTCTGGGCTTCGACGTCTATGACGGCACGGGGCGCGGCAATGGCGTGCTCGGCTACTACGAGATGGGCAATCCGAAGGACCTGTTCAGGACCTGAGAGGCGGCCGCGAGGCCGACATTGGCCACGCGGCGGTCATCCACGAAGCGCTCAACGAGGTACGCCCGGTCGATGGACGCCGACGGCACGCTCTACTGCGCGGCTTCGGCACGCAGGGCTGAACGCAGCTCCATGCCGATCTGTTCGGTACCCAGGACCGTGCCCAGCGCGCCCCGGAAGGAACCCCGGGCGTAGCTGCCGGCCACGGCGCGGCAACCCTTCATCCATGCCAGTTCGTTGCCCCCCGGGCCATCGAGTATCGCGGCGGCGCCCTCCCCGGCCTCGACCGTCATGGATGAGGTCGCGGCGGTATCGCGGCCGATGACCCGCGTCAGCAGCGCCTCGCTCGACTCCGCGCTGGGGAAGGTCTGAAGCAGCAGGTGCGGATAACGGGGCACGGCAGGCGCCGGCGCCGATGCCTGCTCCCCGGTGACGACGGAAACCTCGATCACCGCATCCTTGCGCGTCATGGATCCTGTCACCGCCCGGCCCGTGCGCTGGACGTGGGAGCGGGCGTATTTCTTCGGGTAGCCGAAAGGCTCTCGGCCCAGCGCCAGGGCGTCGTCGGTATCGATGTAGCAGAAGGCGTAGTAGCCCCCGACCGTTTCGCCGTAGCGTGCCGGTACGATGACACCCCCGCCACAGAAGGGTTCAACCCCCCAGGCGCTGCGCAGGGCGATGATCTCGATCCATGCATGGGCCGATACGAAGGTGAACGGTGTGGCTGCAAGCAGGTCGCGGACCGCGGCTTCGTCAACCTCTACCAGCACGCTGACCCCCTCGGCATCATCGCTGCCGTAGTCGAGCGAGGGCGGGAAAAGCGGATTGTGGACGGGGATGTTGTTGGTCATCACTGGCTCCGATCAGACGACCGCACGGCGCTCCTCGCGCGGGGTGCGGCCGAAGTATTCGCGGTAGCGTCGGCTGAAATGCGAGGCAGACACGAACCCCGCCGCAAGCGCGATGGAGAGGATCGAAGCCGAACCCTGCATCAGCATCAGGCGGGCATGATGCAGGCGAAGCTCGCGGTAGTAGCGCGAGGGCGTGCGCCCGAGGTGCTTCTTGAACAGGCGTTCGAGCTGGCGTGTCGACAGCCCCACGGCATCGGCGATGTCGGGCAGCGGCAACGGCTCCTCAAGGTTCGCCTCCATCTCGGCGATGGCCGAGAGCAGCTTGGGATCGCTGACGCCGACGCGGCTCTGCAGGGCCATGCGCTGGTGGTCGTGGGCCTCGCGGATGCGCTCGTGGATGAACTGCTCGGAAACCTTGCCGGCGAGTTCGGCACCGTGCTCCAGGGTGATCATGTGGAGCGTCAGGTCCAGCGCAGCGGTGCCGCCCGAACAGGTGATGCGGTTGCGGTCGATCTCGAAGATGTCGTCGGTGACTTCCAGCTCCGGGTTCTCGTCGGCAAAGCTCTCCATGTCCTCCCAGTGGATCGTGCAGCGGTAGCCGTTGAGCAGGCCGGCACGCGCAAGAAGATGGGTGCCGGTGCACAGGCTGCCGACAATACCGCCCTGGCGGGCGATGCGCCGCAGCCAGGCCATGACGGCACGGTCGTCGTAGCGGTGGGCATCAATGCCCGCGCAGACGAACAGTGCCTCGCAGGCCTCGGTTTCCAGGATGGAAGCGTTGGCCACGACCTGCAGGCCGTTGCTGGCCTGCACCGGATGGCCGTCCTTGGAAACCACCCGCCAGTCGTATAGCTGGCTGCCGCTCATGCGGTTTGCCGAGCGCAGGGGTTCGACGGCGGCGGTGAACGCCATCATCGAGAAGTTGGGAACCAAGTAGTACGTGAAGACCCTTGGCTGTGCCATGGACATGCCCGGAAAGAGGTCGATTGCGACACCACGATGTCGCAAATCGGCAAAATGTCAATCAGGCAAGTATGGAAACCCGAACAGCCGCCGGTGTCCGCCGGGATGTTCGTTCAGGTTCTTTCGTCTTCTCCCGGTGGCGCCAGCATATGCGTGTTTTCGGACTTCGATTCGCCGCCGTCTTCTTCGCCTGCCGTTTCCTGCGCCTCTTCCTCGCCCTTGTCGGGTAGGGTCTCGGCATCGATGCGGACATGGGCGACCGGCGGGGGCACGTTGCCCTTCATCTCACCAAACCAGACGGTCATGTGCGGGAACGGAATCTCGATCCCGACCTCGTCGAATTTCAGCTTGATGCGGCGCAGGTATTCGCGCCGCACGCCCCACTGGTAGCCGGCCACCGTCTTGACCCGGATACGCAGGGTCACCGCGGAATCACCCAGCTCGGTGACGCCCATGACCTGGAGCTCCTCCACCAGCCGCTCGGCCAGTTCGGGATCCTGGCGCGCCTCGGCATCGACCTGGCGCAGGACCTCAAGGACGTCGTCGGTGTTCTCCTTGTAGGCCACCCCGACATCGATCACGGCAAAGCCGAAGTCGCGCATCATGTTGGTCAGCGCCGTGATCTCGCCGAAGGGTACGGTGTGAACGTATCCATCGAGATCACGCAGCCGGACCGTGCGGATCGATATGCTCTCCACCCCACCCGACTTGCCGCCGACATCGATCCAGTCGCCCACGGAAAACTGGTCCTCAAACAGCATGAAGGCGCCGGTGATGATGTCCTTTACCAGGGTCTGGGCGCCAAAACCGATGGCAATGCCGACCACGCCCGCGCCAGCCAGCAAAGGTCCGATGTCGACACCGATCTCGGCAAGCACGGTGATGGCGGCAATCGCCGAGATGGCCACCAGCAGGGCGTTGCGCGCCAGGGGAAGCAGTGTCTTCAGGCGCGGACTAAGGGGGTTGTGGTCGCCATCGGCCAGGGTGCGCGAAATCAGTCCGTCGCCCACTTCCCAGATGATGGCGGCGATCGCGGCGACAATGATCACGGCGATCATCCGTGAGACGACCTCGGCCCCTTCCGCGGTCGTGAAGAAGGCAAAGGTGCCCACGCCCCAGGCCTCCAGCACGACAATGGCGGCGAAGGCCCAGACGAAGATGTTCAGCACGATGGAGATGACCGCGACATAGCGGTTGGAGCGACGTTCCAGCCCGGAAAACCGCTCCCTGATATCCGTGCTCAGGCTGAACAGGCGCTGGATGCCCTTGCGCAATGCGGTAGAGGCAAGCAAAGCGGCGAACATGGCAACCGCCGTGACGCCGAAGCCGCGCGCCAGAAAGACGAAGCCGCCCGATACATCCAGCGCCCATACGACAAAGACCGCCAACACGGCCAGACAAGCCAGGATATGCCAGATATCGGCAAGACGCTGGCGCAGGACCCGGCCGGTGCCGCCGCCGGGATGACTGCGGACCCAGTTGGCCACGGTCTCGCGCGATTGCAGCACCAGCATGATCGCCATCGCGGCCAGGATCAGACCGACCACGCGCATGAGCAATGCCGAGCTGCCCTCAGGCAGGCCCATGGCGACCAGCAGGTTGACCAGGAAGTAGCCGTAGACACCGATAACGGCGAAACGGCCGAGCCAGACAAAAAGATAGGCGGCCTGTTCATCGCTCAGCGGCAGGGGACGGAGGTTCGACGCCAGAGGGGAAAGCAGGCTGCGCCCCATGACGCCGATCAGCCGGACCACGATCATGGCATTGACGATGGCGACACAGACGATGCGGGTATAACCGTCGGGCGCGACAAGCATCATCGCCACATAGGCGACACCGGCAAAGGCTGCGATCGGCAGCGCAAGCAAGATCATGCGCCCCAGGGCCAGCAGCAGGCGTTCGACCCAGCCGCCATGGCGGCGGTTTTCGAGTTTGCGCAACTGCGGTTTGACCAGCGCCATCAAGCCCAGCCAGGCCACGATGGCGATGCCCAGAATCAGTGCGATCTGCAGCCCGGTCCTGAGCCACATTCCCCGCAGATCGTCATCGGCAATCTGCTCGCCGAGCCAATCGAGCATGGCCTGGCCATCGTTGAGCTCGTTGGCCAGGATTTCCACCTGGCGATCAAGACGTCCGAGCCGGGCAGCGATGATCGCGACCAGGTCGGTGCCCTCATCCTGGTCGCCCTCGACGGCCTTCTGGCCCTCCACCAGCGCCTTCAGGTTCTCGATGAAAGCCTGCCTCTCGCTTTCGTTCTCAAGCGTGGCGATCAGCTTGTCGATCTCGGCGGTGCTGATGGTGCCTCCCCCCTGCTCCGTGCCCGGCACGGTCTGCTCCTGGGCGCCGGCAAGCTGGGAAGACAGGGCGAGCGACAACACCAGCACGAGCAAGCGCAGGGGATGGCAAGACAAACTAGAGATTGCTGGCATGTCGACCTGGCTGGAGAGAAAGGCGCGAGGGAACGCAGTGTCGCGATCCGACGCGGGCGATGTCATCATAGGCCCTTCGGCATGACAAGGAACGATGGCCGATGGCGCGCATGTTGAGCGCATTGCTTCTGATCATGGCGGCTGGGGTCATGCAGCCATGGGCACACGCACGGGCCGATTTCCGGGCCGCCGAGAATGCGCTGGCCGGCGGCGACTTCGGCCGCGTTGTGGCGGAACTGGCTCCTCTGGCAGAACGCGGCGATGGCCGTGCATTGAACCTTCTGGGCGTCCTGTATCAGAACGGTTGGGGCGTGACGCGCGACGCCGCACAGGCCGCCAGCCACTACCGGCGCGCTGCCGATCTGGGCTTCAGCCGCGCACTCCACAATCTCGGCAGGCTATACCGGTCCGGCCTGGGGCTGGCGCGCGACAGCACCGAGGCTGCCCGCCTCTGGAAGATTGCCGGCCGCCATGGCTACGTCGCCTCACAGGCCGCGCTGGGCGCGCTCTATTATGCCGGCGACGGCGTCACCCAGGACATGTTCCGGGCCTATTTCTGGTGGTCCCTGGCGGCACGCCGCATGGACCTGGAATCGGTGCGGGCACGCGAGGACATCATCTACACGCTGAGCGCGCATCAGAAGGCGGTTGCCGATCAACTCGTCGGCAGTTTCGAGCCCGACCGCTAGCGCAAGCACTTCACATTCAGGTGCGCTTTCACTTATAACCCAGCCAAGCGGTACTGCGCCGCACGGCAATCGGCTTCTTGAGCTGGGGGACGACAATGAATCACGTGGTTTCGGACTGGACGCGCTCGGACGATCAGGTTCTGGGCACCTATCACCGCTTCGTGCGCATGACGCAGATCGGCAGCGTTTTCCTCGTCATCCTTCTCGTTCTGATGGCGCTGTTCCTGCTCTAGGATCAGCACCTTCCCTGCCCCCTCCGGTAGCCTGCCCGAACGTATCGTCTCGGGCGGACAGACCGGTGCCGACCGCGCCGCACTCGACGTGGCGCTGGAGTATGGCATCCCATGCGGTGGCTGGTGCCCCGAGGGGCGCCGTACCGAGGATGGTCCGCTGGATGCGCGTTATCCGCTGAAGGAAACCCCCACGCCCGATTACCTGCAGCGCACCGACTGGAACGTGCGCGACAGCGACGGCACGCTGATCGTGGCGCACCGTCCGCTCTCGGGCGGCACGGCGATCACGGAGCGTTTCGCCAGGCGCCGCCGCAAGCCCTGTCTGGTGGTGCACCCCGACGAAGGTGACGCCACGGAGCGGGTGGGGGAATGGATCGCGCGACACGCCATCGCCGTGCTGAACGTCGCGGGGCCGCGGCAACGCCCGGACAACACCTCCTATGACGACACGCGCCGCCTGCTGGAAGCGCTGCTAGGCCGCGGCTGAGGCCCGGCGGGCGCGGTCGCGCCGGGCTGCGGCGTCGTCCTGCATCTGCCCGGACCAGTAGATCGCCTGGGCGGCGATCCGGCCGAACGGACCGCCGGCCCAATCAAGGCCAAAGGGCTCGAACAGGCGGTAACGGTCGCCCTGCCCGCTGATGCCTTCCGCCAGCAGTTCGCCCGCAACCGTGGTCGTACCCATGCCGCTGCCGCCGAATGCCTGGCCGTACCAGACCCCATCGCGCAGGCGCCCGATCTGGGGCATGCGGTGGCGGGCATAACTCATGGTGCCGGTCCAGGCGCTCTCGACGCGGGCATGGCCGCGCAGTTGCGGATAGACGGTAAGCAGGTCCTCCAGCATCAGGGCGGCCAGACGCGGCGGCTCGCTGACGCGCGAGGTCATCCGTCCGCCCCACAGGATGCGGCCATCGGGCAGCGCCCGGTAATAGTCGCCGGCCCGGCGCGTATCGGCCATGCAGACCTTCTGCCGGATGGCGGTCGCCAGCACTTCCTCCGGAATCGGCTCGGTCGCCATGACATAGGTCGCCACCGGCAGGATCGCGCCCGAAACCTCCGGCAGCACGCCCAGGCCATAACCGCCGCAGGTCAGAACGACATGGCGGGCTCGGACCTGGCCCCGTGCGGTGACGATCAGCTTCTCGGGACGCTCGGTCTCCAGACCGCTCACGGCTGATTCCTCGAAGATGCGGGCGCCTGCCGCCTCCGCCGCCCGGGCAATGCCCAGGCAGTAGTTGAGCGGATGGAACTGGAAGGTGCTGTCGCTGTAGAGGGCATCGAAGTAGACCGGGGAATCGGCGAATTCCGCAGCGACCTGGTCGCGCGGCACAAAACGCTGCTGGGCGCCGAAGTTTTCCGCCATCCAGTCGATGTAGCGGTGCAGGTCGTCGGCCTCGTCGGTCCAGGTCGCCACCATCACGCCGGTCGTGTTGGGGCCGCAGGCGATGCCATGCGCGTCGATGCGGCGGCGCACCAGTGCCGTTGCCTCGCCCGTCAGGTCGTAGAGGGCGCGGGCATGGTCGATCCCGAGATTGTCGACCAGGCTCGAAAGCTCCTGCGAGTAGCCCTTGCCGACAAAGCCGCCATTGCGCCCGGAGGCACCAAAACCGACCGACTGCGCCTCAAGAACAATGACGGAGATACCGCGCTCCGCCAGGGCCAGCGCCGTATTGAGGCCAGCCAGGCCGGCGCCCACGATGCATACCTCCGCCTCGTGCTCGCCTTCCAGCACCGGCCGCGGTGCATCACCGCTGCGGGTCTGGGCGTAGAAGCTCTGCGGATAGCTCATGCCGCCCTTCCCGCGCGGCGGCGTGCGCGCCTGGTTGCGATGCGGTCGATGCCGCGCACCCAGATGCGATAGGCCTCGCCATAAAGCTTGCCGACCGGGCCACCGCACCAGTCCAGGGTGAAGGGGCGGAACAGTTCCCAGGTGTCATCGGTGCCGGTGATGCCGCCCGCCAGCGCCTCGCCCGCCACCGTGGTCGGGCCCATGCCCTGGCCGCCGAACCCCTGGGCGTACCAGACACCGGGGCGCAGCATACCGATTTCGGGCATGCGGTGGCGCGTGAAGGCCATGATGCCCATCCAGACGCTGTCGGCCTTCACATCCCGAAACTGGGGATAGACCTTCGTCATGTCGCCCAGCATGAGAGCGCGCAGATTGCGCGGCTCGTGAACGAATGCCGTGCCGCGGCCGCCCCACAGGATGCGGTTGTCTTCCAGGCGTCGGTAGTAATCCAGGCTGAAGCGGTCATCGGAAACCGCCTGATGGGTCTTGATCGCGCCCGACACCAGATCTTCCTCGACCGGCTCGGTGACCACGATGAAGGTCGCGATGGGTAGGAAGGAGGCCCCGAGTTCGGGCAGCAGCGAGCGGTCATAGGCGCCCGTGGCGACGACCACCCTTTCGGCCGCAATCGTGCCCCTGGCGGTGTTGACGAGCTTGGGCGAACCCTCGCTCATCAGACTGATGACGGGCGAGTCCTCATAGATCGTCAGTCCCTTTGCCTCGGCTGCCGCGGCGATACCCAGGCAGTAGTTGAGCGGGTGATACCAGAACGAGCCGTGGTGCATCAGACCGTCGAAATACATCGGCGAATTGACGTATTCCTCGGCCAGCTGCTCGCGCGGGATAAAGTCGTAATGTTCGCCCAGGTGCTCGGCCTCGAAGGCGATCGAACGCTTGAGGTCATCGGGATCGTCGTGCCAGGAACCCATGACCTGATTGCGCGGGTTGGGGCCACAGGCAATCTGGTAGTCTCCGATCCGGCGGTCGATCAGATCGACCGCATTGCGCGTCAGCTTGACCAGACGCACGGCGTGCTCGAAACCGACCCGACGCTCGATCTGGTCGAACTCGGCGGCATAGTGGGTGTCGACGAAACCGCCATTGCGTCCCGAGGCTCCCCAGCCGACCCGGTTCGCCTCGATCAGCACGACATCCTTTGCGCCACGTTCGACCAGGCCGAGCGCGGTGTTGAGCCCGGCCAGTCCCGCGCCGATGACACAGATGTCGGCCTTGACGTAACCCTCCAGGGGCGCGCGCGGCTCCGCCGGCGTTCGCGTTCGCGCGTAGTGGCTGTCGACATAACCGCTCATGACTGCACCCTCACGGGCAGGGATAGGTGTAGCGCTTGTGGATGTCTTCGAGGCCGGCCAGCAGCTCGTCCGACAGGGTGACATCGAGGCAGGCCATGTCGGCCTCAAGCTGCTGCATGGAGCTCGCGCCGATGATCGAGGAGGTCACGAACGGCTGGCGCGCCACGAAGGCCAGCGCCATCAGGCCGGGATCGATGCCGTGCTCGCGCGCCAGATCGACGTAGGCCCGCGTCGCAGGTTCGGCGTTGGGCGGGCCGAGGTAGCGGCTGTTTTTCGGATACATCGTCATGCGCGCACCCTCGGGACGCGCGCCGCCCAGGTACTTGCCCGAAAGGGCGCCCGCGGCCATCGGGGCATAGGCAAACAGGCCGACCTGCTCGCGCATGGCGATTTCGGCGCAGCCCGCCTCGAAGCTGCGGTTGAGCAGGCTGTAGGGATTCTGGTTGGTCACGATCCGCGGCAGGCCCATGGTCTCGGCCAGATGCAGGAAGCGCATCGTGCCCCAGGGCGTCTCGTTGGA
>CALGGB010000241.1 GCA_937880925.1 uncultured Rhodospirillaceae bacterium
GTCGTCCGCGGTCGTTACCGAGTATTGAACTCGCGGCGAGATGTCGGCAACGTCGATGGTCATCAGTATGCCTGTTGCGCTTCGAGCGCGGCCTGGGCCGGCTCGGTGTTTTGGACTCTGCGGGGTCCGCCGCTCACCTGATCAAAAACCCCATCGAGCCAAAATACATTCTGCAAGGGCAGCATTCGCCTCACATTATGGCCGGCCACCGTGTTCGGGTTTCCGTCCAGTCCATTGAAGGCAAGCTCAAAGAGGTTCGCGACCTGGGAGCCCGTGGCACCAAGAACCGTTCCGGCCACGCGCGAGCCACTGGCAGTGCTATCGGTCAGGGTATCGGCGGCATTCACGAGGTCGCCTACCCAGCCCAGAACGCCCGAACGCTCAATTCCGCTGGTGATCCGATCGAGCAGGCTGACATCCCCGCCCCAGTCGGTCTGGTCGCGCCTGATGCTGTCGATCATCATGCCCATGGCGACCATCATGACCATGCCGTGAAGCTGGGCAGCCTTGCGTTCCTGAAGCCCTGAGACGAGGATCTGCTCGAAAGCGCCGGCAGAGAACTTCTTGAACTGCGCGATCAGGCCGCCCCACTCGGTGTTCATCCAGAGCGGAGGGTCGCCAAGGCCCGGAGTAACGATGGTCCGCGAGACCTCACGCGCCAGCGCATCCTCATAGACCTCACGGGCCTTGAGATCAGTCCAGGCATCGAGGTGCGCAACGCGCAGGTGCTCGCCCCGCTGGCCGTGGATCTGAAACTCATCCCAGATACGCTGCGCCATCTCGGGGCCAATGCCGGCCTTGGCCAGGCGCGGCGAGACGGTAACGCCTCCGCTGTGTGCGATAGCCGCCTCGATGTCGTCGAACATGCGCGAGCCCGAGACCAGCGAGCTGATCGTCTTCATGCCGTCGGTCCACGGCGAGATCAGGTTGATGTAGCTGAACGTAAAATTGGAGACCTTGTCGAGGCCCGTCTCAAACGCAGCGGCCACGCCGATGCCATCGGAGAGATCGGCCATCAGGGCGGCGCGCGTACTGAGGAACATATCCGTCGCCTCGCCCGAGAGCTGGGCGTCGCGATGAGCCCACTTGATCGCGCTGAGATCCCGGCTGAGGGCCTCGAAGACGGTGTTGAAGGTCTTGGACATGCCCTCCGCCATGACGATGCGCCCAGCGTCAGGCAGGGCCGCCATGGCCCCCGTGAGCATAGTCAGGCCGTTGTACCGCTTGACCGTGCGAATGGCCGTGGAGATGCCCCGGTTGGGGTCTACAGGCAGGCCGTAGGTGCCGCGCACCAGGTCGCGCATCGCACGAACGTCAGAGAGCGTCGCTTCCATCTCCTTCCTGAGATCAGCCACCTCGGTCAGGCGTCCTTCCCTCTGGGCCTTCTCGATGGCGTTCATGTACTCGGTCTGAACTTCGTTGATCTGCTGCTTCATGTTGACCGAGCCGAACCGCTCGAAGAGCTCGAGGTCGGCACCGAAGGTGCGCTGGTAGTAGCGCGACACCGTCAGGATGTCGGTCTCGATGAAGTCGATGTTGTTGGGCCCGTGACCAACCAGGCGCATCTCGTCGCCTTCCTTGGCGAAGAGCTCAAGATGGCGCACCGAAGACGCGCGTCCGACGCTGTCCGGGCCGGCAAGCTCATAGGGTCGTGTGTGCAGGATGGCCTCGATGGCTTCGTCAGCTTCCGCCGGCCTCATGCCGGGATGGGCTTCCATCAAGATCTGCTTGAACTCGGAGCGATGCTTCTTGATCCGATCGCGGCGGTAGATCCGGTTGACGTAGTTCTGGCGAAGGCCGCCATGGCCCCTGCCGATGATCGCATCCAGTCGAGCCTGGACCGCGTCGATCATTTCGTCCATCTCGCGTGCGGTCTTGGGAACCTGGTCGCCTCGCGTATTCCTGACGCTGAAGTTCCCGTCATCACGGTGATTTTCACGGTTCCTCTGAAGAGCCTCAAGCTCCTCGCGGACGGTGTCCTCGAAGAACCCGCTATCGGCAGCCCGGCGGCCAAGCGGCCCGTAGATCCTGTCCCCGACGGCGCGAGCTTCGGCGGCCACCTCTGGGATCGCGTGGGTGTTGCCGTTCAGGCGAGCGATCGTGACCTCCCGGCGGAAGAGCGCGTAGCTCATCGGTCGAGTGTCGGTGCCTCTGCCCGGACGGTTCTGGAAATGCCTCTCGGCGAAGTTAAGGTCGCGGCCAAGGGTCCGCGCGGCGTAGTCATTGTATCCGCTACGCATCGACTTCATCACGTCCACAGCGGTCGCGCGACCGCGGTTGATGGCCCGCTCCACCGAAGAGCGCGTCGCCTGGTTCAGAAAGTTCTTGTTCTGGAAGAGCGGCAGCTCGAGAAGTTCGGTCACGAGATCGCGGGCTCGCAGCGAGACAGACTGAAGCACGCGCTTGGGAGCGTTGTTGGGCATGCGCTCCAGATAGAAGGCGTGCGCGGCTGCCTCATCATGGAGCTTCTGGGCATAGCTTCGCGCCAGACGCCCCGGCTGGGTCGCGGCAGCGCCGACGCTCTCGAAGGTCGACTCCTGGAAGTTTGGGGTGTTGGCGTCGAGGAAGTCCTGCTCGGCGCGCATCTCTCGCGCGATCCGGTCAAAGTCTGCGCGCCCAAGGTTATTGAGGTGACCAACCAGGACACCGCCGACCGCCCCGATGCCGACGCCAAGCAGGAGCCCCTCAGGGGTAACGTTGTTCGGATCGAGGATTGCCCGCACGCCCTCGCTGGCGAACCCGGCGGCACCCATCTGCGCGGCGAGGTAGCCCCGACCGCCGCCTAGCAGGTCAGCAGTCACATGGCCGGCGCGCAGAAGACTCGCGACACGAGGAATCCCGCCCGCCAACATGGTGCTGGCCCATATCGGATCAACCATCGCGCCCATTACGTTGCCAAACATATTCCAGGCCGGCGCGTTGTTCGCAATCGCCATCTCGGAAAGCATGACGCCGAGGCGCTTCTTGGTCTCAGCAGTCGAGCGCGAGGTCATAAGGCCCGGGAGAAGGTCGGGGTATGCGTCGACCTGCTCGTCCTTCAGGAGGTCGTAGCCGGGCTCTTCAGGGAAGTTATTCTGCATGCGGTCGAGGCCGAGCTGCAAAGCTCGAACCGTCGGGCCCAGCGCAAGATTGCCGTTGTAAATGCCCATGCCGAATGAGGCGAGAATGTCGTCAGAGCCTTGCGGCTTATCGGGCGGAGCCGTGTAGTTCGTGTGGGTTGGGTCGACCATCTTCATCGGGTCGAGAACCTGGAAAGGCATCTCGATGCCAGTCGTAGGGTGGACCGTGACCTCTAGAGGGTCGTCCCGAAAGTCAGCCATCAGGGCGTCTCCAGTCTCGGAGTGAAGCCCGGCGTGAACTGATCAATCATCGAGGGGCCGGTGTCGCCGTCCTTGACGTGGCTGGTTAGCGCGCGGAGAGCGGGGTTCTGCTGAAGCTCAAGCAGGCGACGCTCACCCGCCGCGGCAAAGCTGGCAACAGCGCCGGCCCACCACACGTCATCAAGGCCAAGGGCGCGCGCGACCTCGATGCCATCATCAGTGAACCGCATGTTCACCGCCGGGTCGTAATGCCAGGAGTTTCCACCGAAGAGTATGAACGCGGACTCCTGCACCCCGCTACCCTCGGGTGGCATGATCTGGATCTGGTAAGCGGGGTCGGCTGCCGTCCAGTCGCTTGCGGGGATCATGATGACGCGGCCATCATCAATGGCTCCCTGAATGTCTATGTTCGGAGGGCCGTAGGCTTGGGCGTCCTCGGTCCCGGTCAAAACGATCTGGAAAAGAGCAGACTGGAGATCATAGCCGGCAGCAGAAAGGGAAGCCTCCGGCGCACGGTAGGTGATGGCGAGGCCGCCCTGCTGGTCCGGCACAGAATTGTTTGCCGCGTCGAACATCGAAAGGCTGTAGCCCGCCTCATCGACCTTCTGAAGGCCGCGCACCAGAGCCGTATCTATGCTCATGGTGCCGTTGCTGGCGATGATCTCTTCCTTGGTGGCGGCCCACCACAGGCGACCGGCGGGCGTATTGAACGCAGGCAGCGACGGGGTCTCCGAAAGGAACCCAACGCCACTAATCTCGGTGACAAACCAGTTTGCCGCGCGTTGCAGCATATCAATCGTGCCCTGAGTGGGGACGGCCTGGCGCGTCAGGCTTGTGGGGATCTGGGAGCCGTAACCGGTCATCGGCGGAATGATCTGGACAGTTCCGAACTGGTCACGGATCTCCATGTTGGAGGACACGCCATTGAGAACGTCCCTCGTCCAGGATTGCAGCAGCGTATTGCCCATGACGACATCCATCGCGCGCATCTCCATCCTGGAGGAAACCTCGGTTCCGCCAGAAAGTTCGCTCTCAACCAAGAGAGCAAGCTCGTCGATCTTGGTTTGAGCCGCGGCGGGGAGCGGTGTCTTGTTAAGCTCGCGCTTCAGGACGCTGGCAACAAGCTCAGGGCTCTTTCCGCCGCCGCTCTCCTCAAAGACCGTACTCAGAAGATCATAATTGCGGCCAACAATAGCTTCGGCCATGCCGGGAACGCCCCGATTGACCACATCGAATGCGTGGACGTAGGCGTTCGCATCGGCAAGCAGGGTGTCTCCGTTGGCGTCAATCCCGCTCGCGCTGTTGAAGTATGTCTCAACGCTATCCAGCGGGGTCTGGGTCCGCGTCATCCAGCCGACCGCCTGATCAAGGACCGCGGGGTCCGCAATGTAGTTGGCGACATCCCAGCCCATCTCAGTCTGCAAAAGCTCCAGGGCCTTCTCGCGGTCAGTGGTGCTCATCCGGTTAAGCTCCAGAAGAGCCACCAACGACTGCTCTTTGGGGATATTCCGATCGCCGGCGAACTCCGCCTGGTCCAGGAGATAGTTGTTGTTCACATAATCCCGAGCCATAGTCGCCAGGATCCCCGCAGCAGCCGGCGAGCCCTCAATCTCAAGAGGTGTGACGCTCCGAGGATTGTCCGCGATCCTCTCCTGAAGGTCATCAATCTCGATGTGCTGAGTAACGGTCAGGCCGGTGCTTGCGGTGGGGTCAACAACCTTGCTCACCATGCCGAACGCAGTGCCGACGATGGCGTTCGTCTCGGAACCGGCGGGGGCCCCAGAGTAGTTCGGGACGCCCGTCTGCTGGCCGGCCATGTAAGCCGTGGCGAGCGCATCCGCTCCAGCCTTGTCGCCGGCAGCGATCATGCCGCCCATCTCGCGGGCAAGGGCCTGCGCCGAAGCATTGTTGGCGATGACGCGCCACTGGGTCATCGCGGCATCCGCGGTGGCGTAGCCGCCGTCACCTACACGCGAAAGCATGGTCCCCCGCAGGGCTTCGAGCTGGTTCTGCACATCGGCAAATGGAACGCCCGAGGCGATCAGGGAGCTTATGTCCTGAGCTGCCGTGTCGACGGCCAGGCTGAGGTTGCTCTGAGCGTTGAGGTTGAGCCTTTCCAGTGCAGCAGCGGCGGTCCGCGAAGACGCGGCAAGGGCCGACCGCGACATGGCGACCTCTGCCTCGCCTCGCTTGTTCTCAGGGAGGCCCTCGAGGTAGGTCGGCATCGTGGCCTGCACGAAAGCCGTCACCGCCGCTTCATCTTCGGGATTGGCGGCTGTGAACTCCGTCAATTTGGTCTGGAACTCGAGGACCGCCATATCGGTTGTGTAATTGTTCGCCGTGACCTGCGCTGCCTCAGCGTCGCTCGCGGCCTTGCTCCGCATGGCGAACGTGCGGGTCGAGATCAGGGTATCGAAGCCCTCGCGGACGGCGTCCTGGATGTTGGGGTCGACACCTGCAACGATGGCGCTGGCGTGGTTGTTGGCGTAGGTGTCGTACTTCTCGGCGGCACCTTCGGTCCCGTAGACCTCCCAGAAGTAGGCGTCCATGGCGACCTGACCGCGCGAGAGCGCATCGTTGAGGCCCGCGCGCTTCTCCTTGTCGTAGTCCGCCGAGATCCCGGCCAGGATGGAGCTCGTGATCCCGCTGAAGCCCTGAGCGGCGCTATCCCAGCCGCGGGCCTGCGCCTGCGCTGCCTGGGCCTGAACAACCCCGATGGGTCCGACGCTTGCCGTGGAGCGGGCGCGCTGAATGGGCATGTTAGTCCTTCGCCTTCTTGTAGTCGTATGCCCCGCCGATCAGGGTCGCTCCGGCACTGAGGTAGCCCGCCTTCAGAGAGCTCTTTGCGACGCCTCGAAGCTGGCTGCTCTGGCCTTGCAGGGCGCTCACGCGCTGGCTGCCGCCGAGATTGATGAGGCGATTGTCTCGTGCTGCGAGCTCGTCGTCACGCCTGAGCATGTTGGTGAAGCTGGCGCTGCCAAACGGCAGGATGCCACGAGCCGACGCTACGGCGATGTTGCTTCGACGCAGACGGTCAGCCTCTTCGCTCCGCTGAAGAGCGGCGTTGGCCGCCTCGATCTTGGCCATCTCGGCCTGCTCGGCGTACTGGGCGCTCTCGAAGTTGGCCGCAGTGCTCGCAGCGCGCCCGGCCTGAACCTGGGAGACCGCGGTTGCAGCGATCGACGCGATGAGGAGGATTTCAACTCCAGTTCCCATCAGATGGCGACCTCTACGGCAAGGGCCAGAACCCGCAGGGAGAGCGGGTCGTTCTGAACCAGAGTGACGGTGGGATTTCGAGAATATCCAGACATGAAGAACTCGTAGGTTCCAGTGACCGCTGCCGGCGCGACCGAGAGATCATCTCCGGCCTGGCGCACAATGAGATCCTGACCGTCCAGAGTGGCGGCGAGGGCGGTATCCAGGGTGACAAGGGCGCGCACGATGCGACGAACCTCGCCCGTCATGGGCCCGCTGGCAAGCGCGGCGTCAGGCGGCATGGTTTCCAGTGTCGGGGTATAGTTGAGGCCGACGATCAGGCTTGTGACGCCGGTCTCGTCGATCGTGACCGCGCCCGCGCCAGAGACGTCGTGCGGCCCAAGGGAAAACCCCTGGGCGATAACCCAGACATCCGCCTCTCCAGCCAGGTGCGTCAGGCCCGAGAAAGTCAGGCCCGAGCCGGCCACGGTGATCTGGCAGTCGAGCGTCACCGAATCATCCTCGGAGAACTTCTCCAGGTAATGCACGGTAGAGCCGTTCACAGAGCGCTGGGTGACACAGAAGAGATCCTCGGCCACAGCCTGCACCGAGACGAACTTGTCGCCTGTACGGGGCCGCCAGAGGGTCCAGCCGGCGATCTTTTCGGCCCGGGCGGAGTGGAATACGGCGATCGTGCCGTTGTCGTTGACGAACATCGCATATTGCTCGGGGCGGACGGTGTTGCCCCGCATCGAGGTTGCCTCGTAGGGCGCGTCGAGCAGGTGCGGCGAGACCATCGTGAGGTTGCCCGCAGCGTAGCTCTGGGAGAGGTCCTCGAAGATGAACTCCCGGATCGAGGTTAGCGTGCGCTGGACAAAGATCGTCGCGCCATCGAGATCCTGCGGCTGGACGTGAGAGCTTCCATAGCGGGTCTGGCGACGGAACGCGACGTTGCCGGGCGTGATCGCCTCCCCGGAAGCCAGCGGAGGATAGAATTCGCCCAGATCGGTGAAGATCTGGAGGTGCCTGCTCGAAACGATATGACGGATCTCGTTGATGTGATCGGAGCCCAGCGTGACCTGGATCGCCTCGTCGTCCTGAGCTGTGCCAAGGTCGTGCTTTCTGAACGCGGCGATGTTGGTCGCCGTCAGGCCGGAGGGCAGGCCAGTGCTGCCGCCGAACCAGAGGCGCTGCTCATGGAGGGCGCAGCCTCCGGGGTAGCCCCAGACGCCAGAGTAGAGCTCCTCGTCCCAGTCGACGGTCGCCGCGGTGCTGGCGAGCGTCTCATGAACGGTGGCGACGGCAATCAGGGCGCTCGTGATCGCGGTGATCTCGCAGGTCTTCCCGGCAACGCGAACGAACAGGCCGATGTGTCCGGTGACCCAGTGGGCCGCGCTGACCGTCAGGTTGACCGATCCGGTCGTGGCCGATGCGGCGATGGTGACGCTCTCGACGGCGTATTTGAAATAGGGCTGGTAGATCGGGTAGCCGCTCGAGTGCGCCTCCCAGACAAAGTCCGCGATCGTGAAGGTTGCTGCCGATGTGCGAACGACCTCCTGCATAGGCATTCCCTGGTGGACGACGAACATGGTGTCGCCGAACTGGGCGTAATCCAGCTCGAAAAGCTGGGCTTCGGTCCATGGCGCGGTGACGTTGGACTGAACAATGACGCCGTCCATGTCGAAGACGTCGAGGCGCAGGTTCGAAAATGCCAGGAGATACCGCTCGTCCTGAGCGAAGGTGAACGGCAGCAGCCGGGTTCGCCCGGTCAGCGTGGCCTTGTAGAGCGTGCCGGGGCGACGCATCAGGCCGCCCTGGTCGAGCAGAAGCCAGTCACGGCAGGTCTTGGCCCCCTCGAAGTAGCTCGCCACATCGACGCGGGCCGCCATCAGGGGGTCAAGCTCGCCGCGCATGAAGGAGCTCTGGAGCAGGCGGATGCGGGCCTGTGCCATCAGACCATCCGGTTGCTGATGAAGCGCTTGGTTCGGATCTTTCGGGTCGTCTGCTGCTGGCTGTCGTTGCTGCGTGCCATCTTGAGCTGGATGGAAGCCTTGACGCCGAAGGCATCCAGGAGCTTGTCATCCGCGCGGAGCGAAGCTCCGAACAGGCTCGCAAGCTCGAACTCGATGCCAAGCGTGAAGTCAGCGCTCCAGACGGGCTCGGTCGCCCGGAAGATGTAGTCCGCCGTCAGGACGCTGTTCTCGTCGTATTCGCAGAAGATCTTGTCGCCATAGCGATCGTAGCGGATGGGAATGTCGGAGGTCGTGACCGCGAGCAGCTTCAGGACATCGCCGGGAAGTTGCCATGCCTCGCCCCAGCGCCCGGTCGGGGCCGCCGAGAGATGATCGAGATCGACCTGGTTGGTGGCAAAGCGCCACGGAAAAGCCGACAGATGGCCGGTCACGACGTCTTCATAGAGCGCCGAGACAACCTTGGCCTCTGTGGTGGCCTCACTGAAGGATGCGATCGAGTTGGCCCCGATCATGCGAAGCGCGGTCGAGGCAACCTCTTCCTTGCTGTCAGCCATGACGGACCTCTCTTATGGGCTCAACGCCCGAAAACAGGGAAAACGGAGGCCTGGAAGGGGAGCGACACCCAACCAGACCTCCGCTCCGCACCGCGCGCCCGAAGGCGTACGATCAGGTGCCCAGGATCGTCGTCACGCCAGTCGAGCTGGCGGTCACAACGACAAGGACATCGACGGTTCGCGTGCCGCCCGTGCTGCCGACGGCGATGATCACGTCGTTGACGGCGAGGCGGTCATAGACCGTCAGGAAGTAATCGGCATCGTCGATCGTGCCGATGGCGTCGGTCGAGTTGAAGAAGTGGATGCCGTTGGCACCACCCCCGCCGACCTTGTAGAAATCAGTTGCAGTCGCAGCCATGGTGGGTTCCTTCCCTTATTCGTCGCAGAGGATTTCGACGAGGGCAGCGCCGTCGATCAAGACGGCACCCTGGCTCATCATCGAAGTGATCAGATGCGCGACCTTCTCGGGGATGTAGTTGATCTCCGTGGTCACATCCTTGCCGGAAGCGAAGCCGATCGCCGACTTGTGGTAGACGAAGCACTTGCGGTCGCTGGAGCCATCGACCGGCAGGCCCGAGAACGGGAACCAGTTGATGTTCATCCAGCTCTTGCCGACCAGGCCCCGAGCGAAGGGAACGTCGCCGCCGACATAGTCCGCCGAGCTGAACTCGGTCATGTCGAGCATTTCGGTCCACTGCTGGACGCCGACGACGCCGTAGCGCAGGCCGTCATCGGGAACATCAGCTTCGCCGAGCGTGTTGAAGGCCGAGAAGACCTTGGCCTTGGTCATGCCCGAAGAAGCGAGCGCGACCTCGTTGGTCGCCGTGTCGAGGATCGTGGTGATGATCTCGTCGGTCTTGCGACCCAGGGCCCAGGAGCCGGAACCGGCGAGAACCTGGCGCTCGTCGATGTTGGTCTTCAGTTCGTCCATCACGTCCGTGTAGTCGGACGCAAAGTAGTCGGCCAGCGTGCATTCCACGTTGGAATGGCTGACGTTCATGATGGCGAGCTCAGCGTGACGAGCCTTCGTGGTGGCCGAGCCGAGGCCGGCCTTCTGGAAGGTCGTGGACTTGGCGTTGGTGACCGTCTTGTTGCGGACAGTCGGGCGGAGCTTGGTGCCACGACGCTGGTAGGTCATGTGCACTTCGCTCTCAAACTGCTTGATGAAAGCGTCAGAGACGTCGACAGCCATGGGATAAGCCTTTCGCGTTGAAGAGGGGACTTCCGTTTCCGGTTGTCCCTTCCGCGATCAGCCGAGTTGTTCCCTTGGAGGAGCTCTGCGAGGCCGAGATGGGGCCGTGGTAGTTCGTTGAGTGCATTATTCACCGTGAGCGTCTCAGTATCACGCACAAAAAGAAAGAGACCCCGAAGGGCCCCTCGCCATTCCCTGCCAAAAGACAGGATTTCAGACCTTTTTGACCCCGTAGAGCTTGGCAAACCCGGCGTCGACCTTGGCCACGAAGGCATTGTCGCGCTTGTTTGCGTCCCAGTAGCGAGGGTCGTCCATCATGGCCGTGAGATCGTCCTGAGACGTGGTTTCCTGACCCATGGGAGCGCCGCCGCGGCCCGGGTTGCCGCCACTTTCGCCCGCCATGCTCATCAGCATCTCAAGCGCCTCAACGCCGGCTGCGGTCGTGGCGATGCCCTGTACGGCGGCCAGGTGCTCGTCCTTAAACTGGCGACCGGCCCAGCGACCGACCGCGTCGGTGCGCTGCCTTGCAGTATCGCCCAGCTTGGCCATCTCGTCGTTGGCGTCGGGCCGCGCCTTGATCGAGGCGTCGACATAGGCCTTGATGCCGTTGTTGAAGCCTTCGTTCGAGAGGCCCATCTCGTGAGCCTGCGCCCGCCAGAACGAGACCATGGGATCGTCGGCCTCGATAGCGATGCCCATCTCGGCGTAGTCCGCTGGAAGGGCCACCTCGTAGGCGTCAGGCTTCTCGGGACGGTTGGCCAGTCGAGCGGTCTCGGCTTCGGCGAGGGCCTGGGCCTTCAGGGTTTCGTTCTTGGCCCCGAACTTCTTCTCGATCTCGGTGTAGCTCTTGAAGGTGTCTTCGAGGCGGACGGTGCCGTTATCGGGGTCCCAGAACTTCTCCGGCACGAAGGCGGGGCGCTCTGCGGGGGCGTCGGGCTTCTTGCCGCCGGCGTCGTCGTTGCCTTCGGAGTTGCCGTCAGGGCCCCCACCACCAGCATCGTCTCCGCCCATGGCAAAGAGGCCGAGCGTGAGGCGCGGCTTGCGAATGCGCTCGGGGGAAAATCGCTCTCGGTTCATCCTGTCATTCCTCGTTCTACAAGTTGAAAGATCTCTGAGACCAGCTCGCGCTTGCCCTCCATGCGGGGCAGCACTGCCGGGTGTGCGTCGTGCGGGACCACCGTCCCTGCCGTCTGGTCGGCCAGGTGCTTGAGCACCTTCTTGCCGTCGTCGGTGTTGAACAGCCGGGCATAGAGCTTGGCGATGGCCACGCCGCGATCGTGGGCGCTGTCACGCCGCTCCATGGCCTCTTTCGTCGGCCCGGCGGTGCGTCGTGCGGCCCTCATTGCGCGGGCGGGCCCTGCTGGGCTCCCTGCTGCGGCGCGGCCTGCGCCTGCTGCTGAGCGGCCTGGGCGATCGCCTGCGCGATCTGCTCACGCTCCGCCTTGGGGCGGACGATGCCGGCATCGAGGTCGAGCTTAGATGCCAGCGTCAGTGCGTAGTTCTCGTGGTCGATGAAGATCTGGGCAAGCTGCGGCCCGAACATCTGAACCAGGGTCATGGCGTATCGCTCCATATCGGTGATCTCTTGCTCGACCTGGGCCCGTGAGAGCGGGGAGGTCGCCACAATCTTGATGATCCGACCGTCGGCCTGGGGCGTCTGGATGATACCCTTCTTCTTCAGGACGTAGATCACGCGCTGGATCACCGGCGTCACGAGCTCGTACTGGAGGCGGCCAAAGGCTGAGCCGATCTGGCGGGCGAGGTCGGCCATGCGCGAGCTGACCTCAGTTGCCGACATCGGAGTGCCCTCGGGAGCGCCGAGGCCCTCGTTGAACATCGCCTTACGGACATTGTGGCGCATATCGTCAAGGATGAGCTGGGCAACGTCGAGGCGGCCAGGGTTCTCAAGCGGCTCAAGGCCGCGTGTGCCCGGCGAGCGGGGGATCACGGTTCCCGGATCTAGCTCGATCGTGTCGACGTTGATGATGCCGTCGTCGTCGTACTGCCAGAGGCCCTGGATCGACTGGTCGGCATTCTCTAGGATAAGCTGGATCGTCAGGTTGAGGGTCTTGATGGCGGGTAGGGTATTGAGAACAGGCCCACGGCCATAGACCTCTCCAGAGGCTTTCGACCAGCGGAAGACAATCCATGGCGAAGATCCGATCCCTGAATAGCGTTCTTCGTGGATGATCTCTTCTTCTGACTTCAATACGACCTTGTAGTCGTAGGTCGGCTCTACCTTGGTTCGGTCTCGCAGTTCTTCCTCAACAACGAGGAACTTCTGATCCGGGTTGCTTTTGGACTTCTGTACGACATCGGGGCTGAACTTGGCCCTGCGCCAGATCTGGGTGATCTGGTCGAGGCGGAGGCTGTGCTCGCGGTAGATGGCGTCGATAGTGCCCGTGGGGCCGATGTTGAAGGCCACGCGCGGCAGCGGGATCGCGGCCCAGTGGATCGGCTCGACGGCGTCGCCCTCAAGAGCAAGCAGACAGCCGGTGCCGACACCCAGGTCCATGAAGGTCTCGTGGACCTCCTGGTTGAAATTGGAGTTCCGCAGCGTCTCGAACATCTTCTTGGTGATGGTCTTGAGGTCGGCGTTGACCTGCTCAACCTCGTCTTCCGGCACGTCGGAGCCGGCGGCCAGGCTCGTCCACTCGGCGAACGTCGGCATGAGGCCGGCCTGAAGGCGCGAGGCGAACTCGGGCAGGCCAGTTACCGCGGTCTCGTCGAAGATCCGATCAGTGCGAACGTCGCCGCCGGTCTGGATTGCGAAGGTCTCGCGCCCGGGCATGGTGAGCTCGTAGCACTCGTCGAAGATATGCTCCCACTTGCGGCGGATGCCGAGCGCGGCGATCTGGCGACGGATGACCGCCTTGGCCTGCGTCTCGTTTTCCTGCGCGGCTGGAATGCTCGGGTCGTCGTGGATTCTCATACGACCTTCTTTTCAAGGAAACCACTGCCGCCAGAGCTGCCGGAGATCAGGGACGTTGCGCCACGAAGGCCGCGCGCCGCGGCAAGGGCGTCCTCGCGCTTTCGGGCGGCCAGAGCCGCGGCATCGCTGGCGAGCTGCTTCTGGACAGCCTTGCGCTCCTCGATCAAGCTTTGATCGACGGCGGGCTTCTTCGTTTTCATTATTCCTGACATGGTCTCTCGAAGATCGGCGTTCCGCCTCGACGACGTAACGCACAATAAAGTTGATACGGAGTGAGCAACGGCTCCTCGACGCCGAGCAGGTGGCGAATGGCCGTGACGCACCAGCAGGGCATCATGGGCGTCTTGAACCGGGCCCTGCGGGACTTGACCGACAGAAAGCAGCCCTTGTTGGCCTCGATGAAGGCGATCAGCTGGTCGACCTCGTCGTTGTTGAGGATGCGCGATACCAGGCCGGTCTTGCCCCAGTCGACCACCAGCCAGAGCTCCTTGTCGATGTCGTAGCCAAACGCGATGACGTGGCGGAAGCCGTCCTTGAGGAACGGCGAGGCCCAGAAGCGGGGTCGCCCGATGTCGAAGAAACCTACGATCCAGTCAGAGATAACGGCCATTGTCGCTCCTAGCCTTGCGCGACTTGCGGTCGAAGACGTCCCATCGACGCTGTACGCGATGGATCTTCGCCTGCTTGCCGCCAGTCATAACCTGCCGGGCCTCGCCCGCGCCACAACAGACGTATTGGCCGGCATCGTGCACATGGCTGTAGCGGTTCTTGTCCGGGCTCGTGTCGTACCTCTCGCCGGCCCCGCTGACCTGGAGCTTTCGGTAGTGATAGCCGCCCTCCAGCCCGGCGATATAGACGGTGCAGCTCGGATCTACCAGGAAGCCCGGCATGCCGTCGACCAGGCGCTCCATGACGCCGGTGACCGCCTCTACGCGGATGATCGGGTCGTTCGTCGGTGCCGACATGACCATCAGGCCAGCCTGGCGCATGATCTGGAATGGCGTGGTCTCGTCGGTCTGGGCCCGCTGGTCACCAGCAGGATCTCCCCAAAGGCGCACACGATTGAGGTGGTCGGGGAAGTCCGTGGCGATCATGAACTTGATGGCCTGGGCAAAGCGAACCGCGCCCATGTCCGTCACCACGAGCTCGCGCAGGAAGAGCCAGCGGCCTCGCGGGGTTCTCTGGGCAAAGATGGCTGCCGGGGTAAGGCCGAAATCCATTCCGATCAGGAGCTCGAGATCTGGGGAGATCGGGATCGGCTCTCTGGCGATGTGGGCTGCCTTGTTGAAGCTGGCGTAGACCGGGCGACCGTCCATCACGGCACCCAGCTTGTTCAGGATGTAGACGTCGATCCAGGAGCGCGTCTTGCCGGTGATCAGCTCGGGATAGTATTTCGGGTCGAGGTGCTGCCCGTTCTCGGCCTTCGGGTTCTGGACGTAGCCGGTAACCAGGCCATCGCTATCGAGGACCTCGTTCATGCCTGGGGGCTGGGTGTAGAAGCTCCAGTTGTCGGGCTTGACCAGCATGAGGGCCTGCTCGGGTGGGATGTGCGGCGGCAGCGGCGTCTCACCGGACATGACCGGCCACCAGTGGTCTTCCTCGGGGGAGTTGGTGTCGGCCCAGACGCCGGACCAGGTCGGACCGCCGTCCTTCATCGAGGGAAAGCGGCGCACGCGGCTGGTGCAGGCGTCGACGATGGTCTTGGCGACCTCGCGTGCCTCGTTGATCCAGCAGAACGTCAGCTCCAGTGAGAGGAGCTTCTTGATGTCCTCCGGCTTGTCGAGGGCCAGAAAGATGACCTCGAGGTCGATGTCGCCCTGACGGATGTGGTGGGTATAGGGCGGCGACCACATGAAGCGCCCGAAGATCTCCTCGGGAAACCACGAGAGCCAGGTCTTGATCGTGGTCGTCTTGAGCTGGGGATTGGTGTTTCGGATGACGGCGCAGCGCGTCCGGCGGATTCCGTCGGGCCCGGGAGCCTGCTGGCCGGCGCGGCGAAAGATCTCCATCGCGCACGCGACCGACTTGCCAGAGCCGATCGGGCCGCGGATGCCTCTGAAGAAGCGGTCGTCGCGCATAAAGGCTTTGAGCTGAGCCCCGCCAGGCTTGTAGGTAATCGGCTCCGCAGTGCTCACGTCATGTCGATGCGCGCCCTCGCGGCATCCTCGATTTCCTGCTGAAGGGCTACCGGTCCAAGGGCTTCGATAACCCTGTCGGCCTCACGGTCGGTGATCTTGTCCGCCGGGTAGTGCTCAAGGTGCACCTGCTTGACGAGCCTGCGAACGCGCTGAAGGCTGTCGAAGGTGAGGGTAGAGAGAAAGCTCATGCCCATGCGTCATCGCTCTCCTTGAAGAGTTCCAGCGCCTCTCGGATGATGGTCTCAGTCATTAAATTTCCTCATCCGGCACGACGTACCCGAGAACTGCCGCCCTCGCCACCGCCTCCTCACGCGAGCTGGTGATGATTTCCATCTGACGCTCGCTGGCGAGCCACTGGCCGACGCCGACTTCGAGGACGCCGTCAGCCACGCCGTCAGTGATAAGGATGACGTAGCTGGTCTTGTCCGCGTTTTGAATGATGTCGGTCATTAGGCGGCACCCCCGTCTGTGATGGTCCAGCCGTCAGTGACCAGAGCTGCACGAGCAGTGGCCGCTGCGCCTGCGCTGTAGGTAGTCCCGCCGACTGAAAGCGAGACTGTTGATTGATGGGGTTGACCCTGCCAGCCAATCAGTAGGGCGTTATAGTTTGCCGTGGACAGATTGGTTTCCTTGGTAAAGTTAGCTGCGTTTGCAACCTGCCCAATATTCCAGCCGCCTACGTCCTGATCGAAGGCCATTGCTCCTGCGTAATAGAACATGCCGCCCACATGAGCGTTGGACGACATATCCCACACACCGATAGCCTGATTGAAGGATGTTGCCCCAAGGAACATATTCTGGGTTGTCGCCACTGACCCGGTGTCCCAGCCGGCCACAGTTCCGTTAAAGGACGTGGTGCCTTGGAACATCCCCAGCATATCGGTGACGCCTGACGTATCCCACGAGTTCAGGTTGGGAGCGGTTAGAGACGTGCAATCGCGGAACATATATCGCAGAGACGTGGAGGTCAGCAGCGGGGCGTCAGTCGCGGTGACATTGAGATTGGTGCAGCCATAGAACGCGCCGTGGGTTGTGATGTCCAGATCGCCCCACTGGCTGATTGTGGTGATGACCGTTTTGTCGCCGGCGTTATTAAACTGGAAGCCTTTGCATATGCCTGTGATGGTGATTGTGTAGGTTGCAGCAACGCCTGAGTAGGTGTGAGCCTTCTCGGCTTGGTCCCAGGCGGTGATTACGTCTTGATTGCCGTCGCCCCAGTCCACGCCGAAGCTGTATGTCCCGCCGCTGATTAGCGGCAGCGTTACAACCTGGTCCGATGTCGTGGTGGTCCAGGTCGATATGAACGGAACTGCTCCGATGCCGAGGGGTGCTTCCAGGATGGACCTGAGAGGAGCCCTCAGTGTCATACCGGACGCCGGGCCTGGGCGATGCGCGAGGTCAGCGTACCTGACGTGTAGGCCGTGACGTTCACGTTGTAGTAAGCGCCTTCAGCCTCGAAACCGACGACAGTGCGGTCCGCGCTGTTGGAAACGGTGCCCAGAGCGTCCTCGATGTCATTCCACGTCGGGCTGGAGGCCACGTCGTCCGTGGTGCGGACCACTTTCCACGTTGCGGTAGCGCCGCCACCGACCTGAACCTGGAAACGACCGGGCTCGATGAAGATCGAGGCGGCCTCCGCGGTTACCAGCCCCGTGGCGGTCACCGATGCGGCAGCCACTTTGCCGGGATTGCTGAGAGAGGCCATGCGACGAAGCTCCTTGGCGGTCTATCTGTGATCTTCAGGAATAGGCGTCTCCGGGGCCTGCCGCCCCGCACATTTAGGACGCCCGGGCCTGGGCCTTTTCTTTCTTCGTGTCGGCATAGCAGTCCTTCTGGAGCTTAAGGGCTGCCAGGAGGGTCCTGACCAGGGCCTCCATGGTCTGCCGCTCTGGCGCAGGAGGGCTGGCGATCACCGAGATGACCTTCGGGCTGGACCGTGAGATCTCAGCAAGCGCGGCCTCAACCTCCTTCTTCGGCCCGGTCAGCATGACTACGAGGTCAGACACCGGGCTCCTCCCACTTTGCAGCCAGCCGCGGGTACCACATTTTCTCGGCGATGGCCTTCCGGCGTTCGGCGCGGGCCCTGAACCCCGGGTCGGCGCGGCGTTCGGCCTCAAGGCGGCGGCGTTCGGCGTAGGCCAGGCAGCTTTTCTTGAGGTAGCGGTTGCGGCCAGCCTTGATGATGTGCCCCTGCCCCACGGCCCAGGCGATCGTCTGGTAGGTGACGCCGGTGATCTCGATTGCCTCGGTCAGGCCGACGCATTTGCCCCGGACCGCCATCAGGAAGGGGCTGCCGGGCAAGGGGTGATTGATTTGAGGTCGCGGCGCGAGGCACCGACGGCGGCCACCAGCACGTTGTGGTTGGCATGGCTCGCCAGAATGAACGAGATCCTGCGGGTAACAGAGCAGCCGGCGGCGTCCGTGCTCCTCATGGTCACGAACCCGTCCTTGAACTTGACAATGACCTTGATGCGGTCGAGGTCCCAGGCCGCGTTGATGGCGTCGATGAGTGCCTGAACCTGCCGGGTGTCACCAAATCTCGGGTCGTCGCTCATCAGTGCTTCCTTTCTGCGTTATCAGGACCAACCGCCCTGAGAGAAACGTCCTTGATGACGGCAAGGACGGCCTTGTGGAGCTGGATGTGGCGAGGCCCGGGGGCCCATTCCAGGTAATGCCGGACCACGAAGTCATCATAGTAGGCGGCCTCGATGGCGGTGCCGTCAGGGTCGGGAATGAAGGTGAAGTTGATGCCGGTGTCTCGGGCAACCTCGAGCACCTGCGCAATCGTCGCACGGATCTCGCTCATAAGGGCCTCGCAGTTGTCATGGGATGAAGAAAGCGGCTGCCACGGGAAGCAAGAGACAGCCCGCGATCACGAGCAGGCACCAGAGCATCTCGATGGCTGCCTGCCGGCGAGGGACCGTCACAGCGTCCTCACGATGTCGTCGCAGGTGGAGGGAAACCTCTTCTGGAGCTGCATCAGTGCCCGCCCTGCGTTGTTGGGATGCAGCAACCCTGTGAGAGCCAGGGCCAACGCCTCACCCAGCGCCTCATGGCAGTCCTGCGCCACGCTGCTCCGCCGGGATTGCCCCTTGATGTCGGAGACTACCGCGGTGAGCCGCTTCTCTTCACTCGTGGCCCGGGTCTTCTGGGCCGCGGTCTTGTCGCTCGGTGTCGTCATGCTCTTGATCCTTCAATGAGATGCCCGCTCAGTACGGGTGTTTGGCCACCAGGGTCGGGTCATAGGTCACGGAAGTCAGCCACCCCATCGTCAGGGGGTGCCATCTCCGGTAGGGCTCCGAATGGATATTGCCGTGGGGCTCGAGGAGCTCAAGGTTGCCGTGGACCAGGATGTACGGGTCTCCGGCCGGGGTCCACATCACGCGACAGATCTTCGTCTCGAACCCGTACCTGGTGGCGACGTACTGCCGGCCGAAAAGCTTATGCAAGAGTTTCCACATGAGGTTCGCTCCTTGGAGGATGTTAGACCGTCGTTAGACGGGGCTCGTGGTGTGGGCACCTTTTGGAGAAAATACTGGTGTGTGGTACGGGGTCCAAGGGACATCGGGGAGTTTTCAACCCCCCCGTCCCTCTAGGACACCCCTCCCCCCCTATAACGTAAACGCGAGGCCTAGCTGAGCATTACGATAGATCAATGAGTACCTTAACGTCTATCGAGCCACCGCTTGTCTTTGTCTGCGGAGCATAGCCCGTTCTGTTTAGTACATCCTTAGCTGCTTCGAGCTGCACATACTCGCTTCGAGCACCCAATAGTCTTCGAAGGGCACCTACAGCGTATACGCTCTGTATCCCCAGCTCTGCTGCCGTGCGCTTGAACATGTACGCCTCAACCGCTGGGACACGCAGTGTCTTTGACGCTGTGACCCTTGCAGCCTCCGGGTTGCCGGGCGAGTAACCTGCGGCCATTGCTGCATCCTTGATGGAGCACCCTGTTGCTACGAGTGTGTCCACGAGGTCACGCTGCATGGGCGTCAGGGTATCACCTATCTCTTCGGTGCTCATGTTGAGCATAGACTTGGTGGCCACTGCCTTATCCATGGTCCCTCTGTCCCCTGCTCACTGGTCGGCGCGGCTGCTTTGACGCGCATCCTCTGGGGGCTTTGCCTGGCTATCGGGCCGCCCCCTCCTTCCCCCAAATGTGCCTGATCGTGGGCGTGCTCCACAACCACGAACTTGCACGAACTTGTATGGGTACAATGTCGGCATGCAGTCAGGTGGCTGACAGCGGCTCTCTGCCTCATTCATGGGTGCGGATAACTGCCGGGATAGCTCTGGGCACTGACCACGATGGCGTCGCTTCATGCTTGACAGCCCTTTTGCTCGCCTTTGAGGCACAGCCTCACATGTGGGCCATGGGGCGTCCTTCGGACCACGCTCTACTCGCTTCGCTCACCAAGCCCCAAAGATGGGTCTTGGCCCTTCGGGTTTCGATCGTTCGCCCAACACAGAGCCGCTCGCAGGCTCGCTCACTGGCGCTCGGGACTGATGCCCATCTCCTTCGACGCTCCACAAGCTGCTTGACGAACATAACTGCTCCTCGTCACCGATCGAGCAAGCATCCAGATCCTTGGGCCCTCCGCAAGAGCTGCGAGCAACGGCTTGCGCCGTCTGGGAACCTGGCATGTTCCCAGGCCCTCCTACCGACGTCCTCCCACTCCCGCCGGGTCGGGACCTGCGGCATCCCCGCCCCTTTGGGGCGAGACTGCCTCCGGTAACCGCTCCCCGGCTCCCATACTCTCTCTCTCTGAGGCTGGTATTGTCCACGACTAGGGCGTCTGGTCTCGTCGCAAGGTCCTCCTGCCGTCAGACCTCGCTAGATCCCAGCCGGACATCGCTTCGCTCGTCTGCCTGCGTCAAGGATGAACGGCCCCTCCAATTTAGCTTGAGGCCCCGTTCTCTTGCCCTGCGGACTATGCTCCGACGAGAGATCACCGACCAAGAGGGCACGCCTCTCTCTCAAACTAAATCGGTTCCTCCGTTCCCCGGGCCGAAGGGCCCGGCGCTGCGCGTCCTTGACCCAGGCCCCCCAGCCGCGCTTGCTCGCCTCGTCAGAAAGAAGAGGAGAACAAGATGAGCAAGACCATCAAGGATCAGGAGCAGAAGAAGAGCCGAGCCACAGACATCTGCTGGCTGATCTTCATCATAGCTGGCATCGCCACCGTCGCCAGCCTCGGGTGCTTTGACTGCTTCTACGTCAGCTACTAATCACAACCACGATAACATGGAGATGACAATGACCTACGCACCACAGATAACCGAGCTTCAGTTCCTCGGCATCATCCTGCTGAGCGTCTCGATGGGAATGCTGCTGGCCACGGCCTGCATGTTCTTCTCTTCGGGACGGGAGCTTCTGGCTCTGGAGCTGGAGATGAACCTTGAGCACCGCGAATCCCTCTCCCGCGCCTACCGGGACGGCTACATCAACGAGCGGGCTGCGCTTGCCTACAAGGAGGAGCGCGACGCCCTCCAGGCCCAGCTCAACGACCTTCGGTGGGCCAGCCTCGACGAAGACGACCTCGACGCCCAGTAGGAGCGCGCGTGGGCGACTGTGGACACCGAGATCACCTTCTGACGAAGCCTGTCATCCCCGCTTGCGGCCAAGCAAGGAAGCAAGCGGGGAATAGACACGGAATGGACGAACCGGGATTTTGAACAGAACACGCACTGGAGAAACCGATGAAGTACGCAACGAAAGACTGGAACATCGACGCTGACGAGCTTGCTGCCCTGCGGATGATGGACGCCATGACCGAGGTGCTTGCACCGATGGGGTGGACACAGCCCGCCCACGCCGATCAGGACGACGAGCCGGAAGGCTTCGAGGACTACGAACTGCCGAGCCCGCGACGCAACCTGAACAACTGGGCGGACTAACGCGGGCTTATGAGCTTTATGACCCGACGGGCGGCGGGAGTAACCGCCCGAGTTCTTCGCACAACACACTCTTTGGAGAGAAACGTAATGGCCACCCTCAAGAACCTCAACGCTCACTACCGCCCCTCGGCTGCCCCGGTCGCCATCCCGGCGATCCACCCCGCGACGGCCACCGCCACCCGCGAGGAAGTCACGCATCATGACCCCGAGACGGGCGAGGTTACCGAGAGCTATCTGGTCGACGCGCTGGTGGGCGATGACGACATCGTCACGCACGACATCGACGAAGGCATCCTCGACGCCTGGCTGGATGCCACGCAGGCTCTGGTCCGCGCGCTCTACAACGACCAGCTCTTTGGCTACATCGAGGCCAAGGACGGATCCCGCACGCAGAAGGAAGTGAGCGACGCGCACTTCTTCCTCGACGCGCTGATCTACGCTGCGGTGCGCCAGGCTGAGTTCTGCGGCGGCGCGCTGGACAAGAACGCCAGCTACCTCGGCGAGGTCCAGTCGAAGGCAGCCGCTGGCGGGGAGATCGACATGGACAAGCTCGCCAGCCTCTACCGCTTCCGCAATGCGACCGAGAGCCGGGAGGACTTCTGGGCGAGCCTGAGCCAGAACTTGAAGTCGGCGCGTATCACGGAACTCGGCACCGAGTACCGGGACTGGCGCACCAAGTCGAAGCCGCTCTCGAAGCAGGCTGGGACCGAACTGGCTGCCCAGATCGCCGCGGACCTCGCGCGTCCCCGTAAGCGCGCATAGGCCAGAGGCCAACACTACCGGGAGGTGCTCGCTTCGGCGGGTGCCTCCCACCTTTTCTGCTGTCGTCCGCCCCGAAGGCAGCAAGCAAGCAAGGAAGAAAGCCAGGGGTATGCCGCAATCCAAAACTAAAGGAGACACACGATGATCGGACCCGTTCTCTGCTATCTCCTGGTCGTTCTGCTCGCGTATGGCATCGCTGGTGCCGCATACGACGGCGTCGACGCGACCAAGAGGATGATCGACCGCAAGCGGAGGAGCTGATGGGGACTGCATTGCCGTGCCCCAGCTGCAAGCACACGAAATCCAAGGTGACCAACACACGCACCCAGCGGGTTGAGAAGACCGTGGTCGTGAGCCGATACCGCAAATGCACTGCATGCGGGCACAACTGGCGCACGTTCGAGGTCAGCGTGCCGTCAAGCAAGCTCTTCCAGGCGAGCATCCGCAGCGAAGCCTGAACCACTGCAACCGAAAGGACGCGCTATGCACATCTAGCGGAGTGAGACCGCACCTCTACGGCTCCCGCACCCATCGCCCATGGGTCAGCACTGGTAAGGTGGGAGTATGGCACGCAGGGCAACCGTCTCGACAGATAACCCGTAGGGGTTCATGAGGTGCGCCGCCTGAGACAGGTTGGCAACAGCCCGAGACAACACGGACGGCCCGAAGCCGGAACGCGCCCCGCGAGGCCCCAAGTATCGCGGCTACGCCTGCCCACACCACGCTGCCGTGGGAAAACTGGGGAAAGGGGCAATTTCCTGGACGCAGGACGCCCTTTTCCTTGCTATCAACCCGATTTTCGAGGAAGGTCACATCATGGAAAGCATAGCTGTGGCGCTGCTCCTGCTGGCCCTCCTCATGGCCCCCAAGAGGATCATGGGCCGCATAGCCCGCACACCATCTGCGGTCTTTATCGCAATGGCTCACATCATGGGCCGCGACGTCACTCCGCAACAATCAACACACAAGCCTGGCAAGAAAGGAAGGTCGTAATGGAAATGATCATCATCGGCATCGTCACCGCGATTGCGGCGCTGGTCGTTCTGTTCAAGATGAACATATATCGGTTCTTGTGGGCTGAGGTCATCGTCGACATCCTGTTCAGCGCAGCCTTGATCATGCTATTTGCCGGCACGCTTGGTGGCATGATCGCCGCCATGGTTGCGGGCCTCGTGCTGAGCCTTACCCTTTGGGGCCTGAAGAAGCGTTTGGGCTACGACAAGCCCGTACTCACCGCCGAACGGTGGTGGAAGCCGCGCCTCGCGTGGCAGAAAGTGCGCCGGGGATAATATGAAGCCAGCTCTCGATCGCTATCCCACTGCGGGAGAGATCCAGCGCGTCCTCTTGACGCCGCGCTTCGTGGAGCTGTGCCAGTACAGCCTGCCGGAAGTCCTCACGCCTATCCTGGAGGTCTACGGAATAGAAGTGCTTGGTATGCCGCACACGCCTGCTTCGGGCATGGAAGCCTGGTGCATGATCAACGGCATCGAGCTCATCGTCTGGCCGAACGCCGCATGGATGGATGGCGCGGTCGAGATGCTGTGGCCGACCATGGTGCTTGCTGGTGACGGCCTGGACGACCTCGGCATCAGGGGTCGAGACCATGGACGCCCGGTGCTCACGCTTAGTGCCTGACGCGAGGCGGGGAGGGACCGTCAGGCCGTCTCCCCGTCTCGATCTCACCTGGCAAGGAGAGAGCCGCACCCTTTGCAGTGGGCGACAGAGCCTTACTAGGCCAATAAACGGGATCTTACAAGCCCGACAATACAGCCTGACGTTTGACGCAGGTATGCTTTTGCAAGATCATCCCGATCTCTGACGAGATGCGGAGGCCCTGCATACATGCAAGTCTCATATCCCGAGACACCTGGGCGGAGATGGGCCTATAGCGAGCTCATCAAACAGCTCACCTGGCGACGTCAGGTTCTTGGCCTAACCCAGGATGATCTCGACCACAAGATAGGCTGCGCCGACGGACTGGTCAGCAAGTGGGAATGTGGAGTACGCAAACCCTCTGGCTGGAACCTGGCATGTTGGCTCGCAGCCCTGGACAGCGAGGTCATGATCTATGGGGCGAAAATCCCGGGACAAAGGCGCACGAGCGGAGCTCGAGGTCGTTGCGGCACTCAAGGCGTTGGGAATATCCTCAGAGAAGATCCCGGGGTCGGGCAGCTTCCGCTACCGTGGTGAAGCTCACGACGTCTCGATCCACAACGATGACGGCGATCAGTCCGTCGAAGTGAAGATCCGGGCAACTGGCTTCAAGCAGATCTACGACTATCTGGGAGACAACGATCTCCTGTTCCTGCGACGAGACCGGGACCGCTGGCTCGTTGTGATGGACATCGACACCTGGCACAAGGAAAGACAGCGTTCATGACAAATGAAGAAAAGGATCTGATGTGGCGTTTGGCCGTGATCCTTGATGCCTGCACCGACCATCTGAACGAGCTTGCGTCGAAGGAGCTCCGCGACGAAGAGGGCAAACCTTTTCGTAAAACCACAGATCAGCGTCGCGCGAAAAAGGCGCGCGAAGCCATAGAGGAGGCATTCGTTTTACTGGGTTTCCGGCCCTTGCCTATCTACGATCATGGCGCTTAACCCCCGCCCAGCCCTGATGAGTCTCTGCGCCTCAACCGTTCGCCAGATGCGGCGGCGTAACGAGAGCAGCGCCCTCAACCAGGCTGACGCCAAGCGCATGCTGGATCTCCTGTCGCGCGTGCTGGAGGCCGAGAACGGTCTTCCCGCACCCGTCACGCAGGCGGTAGCCGTAAAGGCCCCCGCAGCGCGCCCCAAGGGCAACCACAGCCTGCCGGAGGGATGGAGGCCAAGCGTCGCAACGCTGGAGTATGCCGCACAACGAACACCGGAGGTTGATGTTGATGTCGAACACGAGAGGTTCACGAACCATTTCCGAAGTATTGCAGGCAGTCGTGGAGCAAAGTCGAACTGGGACCTTGCCTTCCGTAATTGGCTCATCCGAGCCCGAGACGACTATCGAGCACGACCAGGCTCGCGCCCGCCTCGCCAAACCCGGGACGAAAAGCGCGAGAGAATTGTTCGAGCCGCGGCGTCAGGAGCTATGGACGACGTTCTGTAGCCACCACGGCGCAGCCAAGCTGATCGAGAATGGTGTCTGGACTGACGACCTTCGGATGCTCAAGGAGGCCCAGGCCGAGCTTGAGGTCATCCAGCTGGACGGCACCACCCGCAAGCAGATCGGGCGCATCATCGACCTGATGGCCGAGATGTTCTCTGCCGACGTTCCCAGCGCCGACGCACTGACCCAGTGGTTCAAGCTGCTGGAGCCTTACCCCGAGCAGGCGCTCAAGGATGGCGCGCGCGAGGTTCTTCGGACCCATCGCTGGCGCAACCTGCCGCTGCCCGCCGACTTCGTGACCCGCGTCGAGAGCAGCCCGGTCTATCGGGCCATGGCCGACGAGAGCATCTGCTACCGACTGCTGAGAAAGGCGCTCGAAGCGGGCATCACCGCAAACAACTAACCTGGCAAGGAGATTGAGCGATGACCGCCTACACCCCCTTTACCAAGGGCAAGAGCGAGCCCGCGTTCGACACGCCGTCGGACCTGCTCGACCCGAGCATCAACGACGACCTTCGTATTCCGCACGCCCTCGACACTCTTGTCCAGGTTCGTGCCGCGACCGTCGTCATCGAAGGTATGTGCCAGCAGGCCATCCGCATGCTGCGCGCCAAGCCGATGAACCCCCTCAACGTGCCCGTGGCCGAAGCCATTCTCGGAGACATCGAGAAGCGCGTCCACGAGCTGCGCCTCTATTCGGAGATTGGCTGATGAACGTCGAACGACTGACCCGACTGCATGCGCTCGTCTCGGGGATCTCGCCCGCAGTCCTGAACATGGAAACCTGGCTTGGCCAAGGCGGCTGCGGGACGACCGCCTGCGCCGTCGGGTGGGCTGCGCAGGACCCCTGGTTCAAGGCGCAGGGCTTGGAGCTCGTCGACGCCAAGTGGTCGGGGCCGAGAACTTTCTACCGACCCGTATTCGGCGGTAAGGAAAACATGGCCGCAGCGGCCCTGCTCTTCGATCTGGACCCTGACATCACCGATACCCTGTTCGGGGATATGGCCTACGACGACAGCGAAGAAGCTGAAGACATCAAGAGCGATCTGCTGACGCGCATCACCATGGTCCTTGCCGGGAAGGACATCCTTCACCTGCACTATTGCAACAATAACGACGAGGACGACGACGACGATCTCGACGAAGAGATCTGACGTCGCGATCCACCAGCCCAGGAGGCCTTGACCATGCTGATGACCAATCGCCTAAACCTGCCCCAGCCTATCGTCGATGCGGTCAAGGCTCACCGCTACGATGGCCCGACTGGGCAGGACGAGCGCTACAGCGTCACGACCCTGATCGGCCCACCCCAGATCGCCCAGCTTGTGCGCCAGCACGAGAACGAACTGGTCGAGGATGTCTCCGAGCGGATCTGGGCCCTGATGGGCTCGGCCATGCACGAGATCCTCGCCAAGGCCAACACCAACGCCATCGTCGAGCAGCGCCTTGAGACCCGCGTCGATGGTGCCGTCGTCTCGGGAGCCTTCGATCGTATGGCCCTGATCGAGGATAGCCGGCGCAAGGCCTTCGTGCTTCAGGACTACAAGTTCGCCTCCGTCTGGGAGGTGATCTACGGCACCAAGCCCGAGCGCATCCAGCAGCTCAACCTGTACGCCTGGCTGGCGACCTGCAACGGCTACAAGGTCGACGCCATCGAGAACGTCATGCTTCTGCGTGACTGGAAGATGCGCGAGGCCAAGAACAATCACGAATACCCGCAGCAGCAGGTTGCCGTGATCCCTCAGCCCTTGGCTCCTCTGGAGGACACCGAGGAGTTCGTCGTCGAACGCATCGCCTTGCATCGCCGCGCGCGTGCCGGCGAGACTGTCGAGTGCACGGACGAGGACCGCTGGATGAAGCCCGAGCAGTTCGCGGTGATGAAGACCGGCAACAAGCGGGCGACCAAGGTCTTCAACGCGCACAACGAAGCCTTCGACTGGGCGACCACCAACATGCCTGCGGGCAAGTGGGAAATCGAGACGCGTCGCGGCGAGGCTGTGCGGTGCGAAAGCTACTGCCCTGTCGCAGACTTCTGCCCGCAACGCCAGAAGGAGATCCGTGGATGACGCAGCTACCCCTGAGCTTCACCGCCCATCATCTCGCCAAGCGCAATGACGGCAGCACCTCGCACGATGCGGCAGCCAGCATGAAGGAGGTCTGCGCGCGTCAGCACGAGGAGATCCTGGTTCTGATGCGGTGGGAGGCGAGGCCGCTTACCGCCGAGGAGATTGGCGACAAGATCGGCTATCCGGTCTGGCGTCGCATGAACGAACTGGAGCGGGCCCAGCTCATCGTCCGCAACGTCGACATCAAGCGTCGCAACCACTCGGGCCGCATGGCCTTCACCTACAGCATGAGGAGAGACACATGAACGAAGACGACAAGCGCCACAAGAAGCTCGCGTATCACCACAGCATTCTGATCCCCGGCCTTTTCGAATACTGCCGTGAGGCCGACATCGACACCTTCGACATGATACAGATGCTCATCCAGTGGCCCACCCAGATCGCCATCAATACCCTCAAGAAGCCCGATGTCGAGCACCTGCGCGGGGCCATGACCGCGTGCGCCGGCATGCACCGCCTGATGGCTGACGAGCTCATGAAGGAGCTCGGCAAGGAGAATGGCGTCGGCATCTACTCCGCCGTCCTGAGCGCCATGAACGAAGGCAAGGAAGAGCCCGCAAAGCGCGGCAGCAAGATCGAGCGTTCGGTTCGGGACGAGATCAAGGCGATCGACGACATCGACCTGGGCAGCCCGGAGGCCAACGAGGCTTTCGCCAAGTTCTCCACCCAGATGGAGAGCATCTTCGGCAAGCTCCTCGATGACGAGCCCAAGAAAACGGGCACGGCATGAGGGTCGTGATCGGCGGGGTGATCAAGCGGTTTATCGTCACCCTTGCCGAGATCGCCCGCCTTCGCCGCGAAACGGCCAACGACAACAACCCGAGAAAGGATGACCCTGCATGAGCGACGCACCCGACAACATGAGGGTCTGGCGTCAGGTCGATCGTACCGACCCGCGCCACACCAAGGCGGTCACGTTTGGCCGCAAGTTCACCAGCATCGACGCCCATTACCAGGTGATGCGGGCCACCGAGACGTTCGGCCCGGTCGGCGAGGGCTGGATGTATGCCTGCACCTACGGCCACGACACCGACGGGACCATGCCGTTCGTCTGGTGCGACATGACGATCCACTGGGGAGCCTCGGCAGTCAGCCCAGGCGGTTTGGGAGAGCGCGTCTTCGAGAACCACTTCGGGCCCGTCCGCTGCACTGCGCCACTCAAGGACCACAAGGGGGCCTTCGACAAGGATGCGCCCAAGAAGGCCATGACCGACGCCATCACCAAGGCCCTGTCCCATCTGGGCTTCAACGCCGACGTCTTCCTCGGGAAGTTCGACGACAACGCCTACGTCACCCAGATGCGGGCCGAGTTCGACAAGGTCAAACCCGATGAGGTCGTCAAGTACGAAGAGGCGGTTCAGGCCGCAGCTTCGATGGACGAGCTCCGTAACATCAACATGGAGTACCAGGCCACGATGGCCAAGCTCAAGACCACACACGCCGTCGCTGTGGGCGCTGCCGCAGCACTCTGGACCCGTCGCAAGGTCGAACTTCAGGAGGCAACATGAAGCCCAAGATACCCTCGCGCCGCATTGGCATCCCCGAAGCAGAGGATCTCTCCCGTGAGATCCTTCGTGCCGAGCTCACCAAGCGCACGGAAGCCCTCAAGAAGGAGGAATATTCGATCGCAGACGCCGTGTTCATGCACGTCGTCGGCAAGAAGAACCTCGAGATCATGGCGTCTCTGCCGGAAACTTTCTTCGAGAAAAGGTCGGACGTCAATGTCATCTCCCGCAGCGGGCGACGTTACAGTCCGCGGTATTCCGAGGCGCGCTCCGTCCCGGACGTCCTCAACCGCTGGCACAATAACGGCTCGGCCCTGAACCTTTCCGACAAGATCAAGGATCGGCTCGACTGCTTCCTTGAGCTTTCGGTGAAACTCGCCGAAGACAGGGCCGCTCTTCTGGACAAGACCAAGGCAACGATCCTGGGCATTCGCACAACCAGCGCCCTTCGCGAGGCATGGCCGGAGGCCGCCAAGCTCCTGAAGGACGAGCCGAAGGCCACGCTTCCTGCCGTTCGCGTCGAAGATCTCAAGGCGTCGCTCAAGGCCGCCGGCCTTCAGCCCCAACCCACCACGAAGAAAGCAGCCTGACCATGATCAACAAAGCCATCATCCTTGGCCGTCTCGGGCGCGATCCCGAGATGCGCTCGACGACCGCCGGCAAGTCCATCACGAACCTGTCGGTCGCCACGACCGAGACCTGGAAGGACAAGAACTCCGGCGAGAAGAAGGAAAAGACCGAGTGGCATCGTGTCGCCATCTTCGCCGAGGGCCTCGCCCAGGCTATCAAGAAGTATGCCGCAAAGGGCGACCTGATCTACGTCGAAGGTAAGCTCGTCACCCGCAAGTGGACCGACAAGGCCGGCGTCGAGAAATACTCCACCGAGATCAACGTCGACTTAGGCGGCGTCGTGAAGATGCTGGGAAGCCGCGGCTCGAACGAGGGTGGCGGCGATCGCTCGGCTGACACCAGCACGGAGAGCGACAACGATGCCGACAACGGCGTCTATGACGACGAGATCCCCTTCTGATGCGGAAGAACCGCAACACCGACTGGGTGGCTCGGCTCGTCCAACATGATCTGGCTATCCTCAGTCTGAGAGAGGGTCGCCGGCTCATGGTGGAAGCCAAGGTATCCAGCAGCGCGATCGACGGCGTCCGCCAGGCCCTCAAAAGCCTGGAGGGCGCTCGTCGCCACTGTCTGATCATGATCGCCCGCAACGAAAGGGGGCCCTGATGAAGTCCCTTAAAGGCGAGGAAAGACCACTTACGGCCACCGACAAGCTCGCCATGAGGAAGCAGATCTCCGCAATGGAGCGCGAGGCGGCCATTCTGATGAAGTCTGCCTCTGAGATACAGAACCGGGCGGAGATGCTTTCGCGCATCCTACATGCGTCCCCAGTCATGGGGAAAGTCGAGATGAACGCCCAGGTCACAAAGGAGGTAAGCACTGAGGCCTTTGAGCCGAGCGCGCGGGACCGCCTTACGCTTGAGCGGGTTCCCAAGGGGTTTTGCGACCTTATCCTGCTCCTTGCTGCCCGCTACAACATCACCATCTCGGCCCTTATGGGACGTAGCCGCAGTCAGAACATAGTCCTGCCTCGGCACATGGCAATGTTCGTGATGCTTGAGGCGGGCCTGTCTTCGGTTTCGGTTGCCAAGATCTTTGATCGAGACCATTCGACGGTCTTGCACGCCCGGGCTCGTCACCCCAAGAGGATGAAGGAGGACCCCATTTACCGTGAGGAGTTCCAGAAGCTCTGCGCGGCACTTCAGGGAAAGATCTCACGAGATCTGCCGAAGCCCATCGAACGGCGCTGCGAGGGCTGCAACAAGCTCTTTCGGTGCGGCAATCTCGACCAGGTGACGTGCTCCACATGCGTCGACTTCGACACAAAGCTGACCCGTGCATTCAGGGTCATATCGAAGCCCTCCTCTGCCTCCGTCTCTCACGGGAGGTAGCGAGACACTATATCTACTTCAGCGCGGCCATTCGGCTGCGCTCTTTCAGGAGAGTCAATATGACGCAGAACACGTTTTCCCTTTCGATTCGGACACCTCACAAGGCGAGCAAGCGCCGCGCTGCCATTCGCAAGATCCCGACCGACGTCTGGTACGTCGGCGGAGAGACTAATCGCATGGTCAACGCCCTTGAGGTCCATCTCACCCGCAAGGAGACGATGAGCTGGCTGAACGGCCTTGGCGTTCCCGCCGAGAGCTGCCGCCCGCTGAGCAAGAACTCTGTCCTGGCCATGATGGTCAATGAGAAGCGCCTCTATGATTTTCTCTACAATGCTCGCGTGCCACTCAGGGAAATCGCTTCGCTGATCTACGCTCACCGCCTGGACCTTGTCATGGCGCACACCTCCAAGGCTCTGCGAACCGCCGACGGGGACCGCTATATCAACCTGACCCAGCTTCACGACGACGGGATCGCTTCCCAGACGGTCGATAGTGACATTGTCTCCGCTCGGCTCCCTGCCGCCGACTCGGTGGAGATCAACTGGAGCGAGATGCCCTCCCCTGGCCTTTGGCGGGGACATTACCCTTCCGACAATCCTGGATGGGGCGGCGGCGTCTTCGATGACGACGACAAGGACGACGATCTGGGCGACGACGACGATCAGACCGCCATGGGCTTTGCCGGCATGGACACCATTGCCTCGAAGATGGGTCAGGACACCGTGACCGTCGAGCGCAAGACGCTCCCGGCCACGGGAAAGGGCGATCTTGCCGACGAGATCGGCATGGCTATGAGCAAGATCGTGCGCGATGCCCTGGCGTCCAAGAGCGAGGGCGCGGTCGATGAGGCCCTGGTCCGCAAGATCGTGCGTGACGAGCTCAAGGGCAAGATCCCGCTGGTCATCGACATCCCGGCACGCGACGACAGCGCTGGCGGGCCCGAGCTGGTCCACGTCGAGTACCCGACGATCTTCAAGGCTGTGGCTGCCGGGCTCAACGTCATGCTGATCGGCCCTGCGGGCTCCGGCAAGACGACGATCGCCGAGCAGATCGCGCATACCCTGAAGATCGAGTTCCGGTTCACCGGCGCGATCGACAGCCCCTACAAGCTCACGGGCTTTGTCGATGCCGGCGGCAACGTCGTGCGGACGGCTTTCCGTGACGCCTACGAGCGCGGCGGTCTCTTCCTGTTCGACGAGATCGACGCCTCCGCGCCCAGCGCCCTGATGGCGTTCAATGCCGCGCTGGCCAATGGCGTTGCCGACTTTCCTGACGCCATGGTCCCCCGCCACAAGGATTTCTACTGCATGGCGGCGGCCAACACCTACGGCCATGGGGCCGACCGGGTCTACGTCGGTCGCAATGCTCTCGACGGCGCAACGCTCGATCGCTTCGCTGTGGTCGACTTCGACTACGACGAGCTGCTCGAGAAGACGCTGGCTGGCGAAGGCATGGAGGAATGGACGAAGTACGTTCAGCGCATCCGTGCCGCGATCTTCAAGCTCAAGCTCCGCTACGTCGTTTCTCCCCGAGCCACCCTCGGCGGCGCTCGCCTGATCAAGGCCGGCATGTCGCGCAAGGTGATCGAGGAGATCGTGGTCTGGAAGGGCATGGCCAAGGAGGCCCGCGACAAGGTCTCCTCAGAAGCGAGGGTCTGAGAATGCTTACTCTGGAAGTCACCAAGATCGGGAGCTCGACCTTCACGCGGCGTGACGGACGCTGGTCCGATCTGATCGAAACCGCCAAGCAGGAGCCTGAATATTGGCCGAGCGAGCGAGCCAGCCAGACTGCGAACCACAAGAAGTTCACTGGCACCAACACCTTCGAGGAGGCCATCAAGCTCGCGGAAGACGGGTGGCCGGAGGGTCGCGCCAAGTTCGCCGACATGGCCGGCGTGGCAAGCTACCAGATAGGGCATCGCCGCCCGGGAACCGGCTACGACGTCGGAGGGCGCTACCCCAACGTTCCCCGCTTTTGCGCTGGAGACCCGGCCTCGATGGTGACCTCCGATCCGCGGAACGATACACAGCGTCACATCGTGACGATCTACGTTGCCTGCTGCGCGTCCTGGAGCGTCTCGACCGACACGATCCTTCACCGAGGAGCAGCTATCGGCGGCCTGATCGACGCGGTTGAGGACGAGGGCCACTCTGTTCGGCTCGTCGTTTTCGAGAACAACAAGGCCTACCAGTTCCCTGCCTGGTACGAGATCGAGGTCA
>CALGGB010000242.1 GCA_937880925.1 uncultured Rhodospirillaceae bacterium
CCTATCCAGGCCGCCCTGGTGATGGCCGAGAGCGGCGCCATGGAGGCCTTCGGCGTCAGCCAGAAGGAACTGGCGCTCGCCTGCGCCAGCCACAACGGCGAACCGATGCACACCGAGCCGGTGCGCGCCTGGCTCAAGCGCATGGGCCTTTCCCCCGCCAATCTGGAATGCGGCAGCCAGGATCCGGGGGTCGCCGAAGCCCTGCATGACCTCTATCGCGGGGGCGGCCATGCCGGGCCCGAGCACAACAACTGCTCGGGCAAGCACACCGGCTTCCTCACCGTCTGCCGCCACATGAAGGTCGATCCGGCCAGCTATCTCGACCCCGAGCACCCGGCCCAGGCTGCGGTCTGCAACACCATGGCGCAGATGTGCGATGTCGACCTCAAATCAGCCGATCTGGGCACCGACGGCTGTGGCGTGCCGACCATCGCCATGCCGCTCCACAGCCTGGCGCTGGGCATGGCGCGGCTTGCCGATCCGGCAGGGCTCGCCGACCGCCGCGCCGACGCCTGCAAGGCGATCACCGCCGCCATGGCGGCCCATCCCCTGATGGTCGCGGGCACGGGCAGGGCCAGCTCGGCAATGCTGGCCGCCGGCAAGGGCCGCTTCGTGGTCAAGGGCGGGGCCGAGGGCGTTTATGCCGGCGCCTGGCCCGAGAAGGGCCTGGGCATCGCGCTGAAGATCGCCGATGGCGCGGGCCGGGCCGCCGAGGTCGCCATGGCCCATATCCTGCGCCGCCTGGGTGCGATCGACGACGCCATGTGGCGCGAGCTGCACGCCACGGCCAATCCGGTGCTGAAGAACTGGAAGGGCACGCGCGTCGGCGAAATCCGCGCGGCGGGGGCGCTGCTGGCGTGAGCTGGATGGGTGACGGCCACCCTCCTGCGTCATCCCGGACAAGGCGCGAAGCGCCGCCGATCCGGGATGACCAGTAGAGGGGAACGACTGCTTCGTTGATATCCTAGCTCTGCAGTTCCTCCAGCCCCTCGAACAGCTTCAGCGCCTCCGGGTTGGCGAGCGCCTCGGTGTTCTTGACGCCGCGACCGTGGACGATGTCGCGCACCGCCAGTTCGCTGATCTTGTTGGAGCGGGTGCGCGGGATGTCGGCGACGCCGATGATCTTGGCCGGCATGTGGCGCGGCGAAGCGTTGGCGCGGATCTTCTGGCGGATCGCACCGCGCAGCTCGTCGGTGAGTTCATGGCCCGGGCGCATGACGACGAACAGCACCACGCGCACGTCATCGTCCCAGTCCTGGCCGATGCAGAGCGATTCCAGGATCTCGTCGAACTGCTCGACCTGGCGGTAGATCTCCGCCGTGCCGATGCGCACGCCGCCGGGATTGAGCACCGCGTCGGAGCGCCCGTAGATCACCATGCCGCCCGCTTCCGTCACCATCGACCAGTCGCCGTGGCGCCAGACGTTGGGGAAGGTGTCGAAATAAGCCGCGTGGTACTTCGCCCCGTCGGGGTCGTTCCAGAAGCCGATGGGCATGCAGGGGAAGGGTTTGGTGCAGACCAGCTCGCCCTTCTCGCCCACCGGCAGGGCCTTGCCGTCGTCGCCGAAGACATCGACCGCCAGGCCAAGGCCGCGGCTCTGCAGCTCGCCCTTGCGCACGGGCAGCACGGGATTGCCCAGCGCAAAGCAGGAAATGATGTCGGTGCCGCCGGAGATGGAGGAGAGCTGGATGTCCTCCTTCACGTCGCGATAGACGTAGTCGAAGCTTTCGTGGGCGAGAGGCGAGCCGGTCGACATCAGCAGGCGCAGGCGCGAGAGATCGTGGGTCTCGCGCGGCTTCACGCCCGCCTTCTCGATCGCCGAGATGTACTTGGCCGAGGTGCCGAAGATCGACATCTTCTCCTGCTCGGCAAAGTCCCACAGGACCTGCGGGCCGGGATGGGCGGGATTGCCCTCGTAAAGCAGCAACGTGGCTTCGCTGGCGAGGCCCGAGACCTGCCAGTTCCACATCATCCAGCCGCAGGTCGAGAAATAGAGCAGGCGGTCGCCGGGTTTCACGTCGCTGTGCAGGCGGTGCTCCTTGAGGTGCTGGAGCAGGGTGCCGCCGTGGCCGTGGACGATGCACTTGGGCGCGCCGGTGGTGCCCGAGGAATACATGATGAAAAGCGGGTGATCGAAGGCAACCTGGGCAAAGGTCATGTCGCCCGCGGGCACCTCCGCGCTCGCCTCGTTCCAGGAGATCGCGTTGGGCACGCCGGAGAGATCGGGCTCCTCGGCCACATAGGAGACGACGACGCATTTCTTCACGCTGGGCATCTCGGCCAGGATTTCGGCAACGCGGGGCCGGCTGTCGAAGGTCTTGCCGCCGTAGAAATAGCCATCGGTGCAGATCAGCACCTTGGGCTCGATCTGGCCGAAGCGGTCGAGCACGCCGCGGGTCCCGAAGTCGGGCGAGCAGGAGGACCACACCGCGCCAATGCTGGCCGTGGCGAGCATGGCGGCAATGGTCTCGGGCAGGTTGGGCATGAACCCCGCGACACGGTCGCCCTCGCCCACACCCTGGGCCTTGAGCCATGCGGCGAAGGCCGAAACGCGGTCGTAGAGCTCGCCGAAGGTCATGGCGCTGCGCGAGCCGTTTTCGCGCCAGCACACGATGGCCTCGCCGCCATCCCTTCGGCGCAGCAGGTTCTCGGCGAAGTTGAGGCGCGCGCCGGTGAACCACTTCGCCCCGGGCATGGCATCGCCGTTGACCAGCACCTCGTCCCAGGTCTTCGAAGCCCGCACGTCGCAGAATTCCCAGAGCAGGGACCAGAAATCGGCACGGTTCTCGATCGACCAGCCCCACAGGGCCCCGTAGTCCGGCAGGGCGATGCCGAAGCGCTCGGCCGCGACGTCGCGGAACGTCGTCATGGTCGCGGCGGCAACACGTGCAGGATCGGGGGTCCACAGGATCGGGTTCATCGCAGGCTCCGCGGCAGGATCGAAGGCGCCGTCCTAGCATGGAAGCCGCACCCGCCGGAACCGGCTGGTGAGGGGCCCGCGCCGGGGTGTTGGGGTACGCGGATACGCCTTCCCTCCGCGATCTCCGCGGCTCCGCCTGCCCCAACACCTCGCGCGCCCTTCCCCATACCCGCCCACGACGAACTGGCCTAGGCTGGAGCCATCATGTCGCCCCTTGCGCGCTTTGCGCGCCTTTCCACACCTGTGCGGGCTGCCGGTTTCGTGCTTCTGGCCGGGGTCGGCTTTGCCTGCATGATCACGCTGATCCGCCATCTGGCGACCAATCTGCTGGTCGATCCGATGGAGATCGTGTTCTTCCGCAACCTGTTTGCCTCCATCGGCATGCTGCCCTGGCTGATCCGCCACGGCCCGTCGGCCATGAAGACGGCGCGCTTTCCGCTGGTCAGCCTGCGCGTGCTGTTCGGCCTGATTTCCATGGCGACCTGGTTCTCGGCCCTGGCCATCGTGCCGATCGCCAATGCCGTGGCGCTCTCCTTCACGGCGCCGCTGTTTGCCGCGGTGGCGGCCGTGCTGGTGCTGGGCGAGAAGATCCGCGCGCGGCGCATCACCGCATTGCTGCTGGGCTTCGGTGGCATGCTGGTGATCCTCCGGCCTGGCCACGCAGAGGTCGGCTGGGGTGAGTTGCTGGTGGTGCTCTCGGCCATGACCATGGCATTTTCGATCATCTGCATGAAGCTGCTGACACGCACCGAAAAGCCGGAATCGCTGGTCGCCTGGCAGAACATGCTGCTGACGCCGGTCTCCCTGGTGCCGGCCCTGTTCTTCTGGACCTGGCCGAGCGCGGAGGCCTGGTTGTGCCTGGCGGCAGTGGGTTTCATCGCCACGCTCTCGCATCTCTGTTTCACGCGCGGCTTCTCCATGGCCGACACGACCTATCTGCTGCCCTTCGACTACATCCGCCTGCCGCTGGTCGCCGTGCTCGGCTGGATTGCCTTCGGCGAGGCGACCGACATCTGGACCTGGATCGGCGCGGCGATCATCGCGGCCAGCACCTTCTACGTCGCCCGCCGCGAGGCCCTGGCGCGGCGCAGCGAGGCAGCCCTGCAGGGCAAGGGACCCGTGCGCACCACAGCCGGACGGGACCCGGGGGCGCCATGAACACCTTCGACATCCTGACCCTACCCGGCATGGCGGGAAGCCTGCTGCTTTCGGCGTTTCCCGCCACCGACGAGATCATCGACTGCTACGCGGCGGCCGATACGGGCCTGGTGATCAGCCTGACCCCCAGCCCGGAAATGGACCTGATGGGCATGCCGCCCGACCTGCTGGACCGGCATTGCCGGGAGCGGGGCATGGCCTGGCGCCACATGGCCGTGGCCGACATGGGCGTGGCCGGCAGCGCCGCGCTGGAAGCCTGGCGCGAGATCGGCCCGCTGGCGCACGGCCTGCTTGATGCCGGGCGCACGGTGGCCATCCACTGCCGCATGGGCCTGGGGCGCACCGGCACCCTGGCGGGCATTCTGCTGGTCGAGCGCGGTCTGGCGCCGGGCGAGGCCATCGCCGCGATCCGCCGGGCACGGCGGGGCAGTATCGAAACGATCCGCCAGGAAGCCATGATCCGGGCATGGGCGGCCCGGCGCTGAGGTTTCAGCCGGGCACGTGAACCGCCAGCCTGGCGGCCGTATCGAGGATCGCCTGCGCCATGCCGGGATCGCCCGTGCCATGGCCGGCCCCCTGCACGATCACCAGGTCGCCGTCCGGCCAGGCGCGGTCGAGTTCCCAGGCCGTTTTCAGCGGCGCCTCAAGGTCCATGCGGCCCTGCACCATGACACCGGGGATGCCGGCCAGCCGATCGGCCTGGGCCAGCAGGATGCCATCCTCCAGGAAACCGCCGTTGTGGAAGTAGTGGGTGACGATGCGCGCCCGGCACAAACGGAACACCGGATCGGACCAGGCCGGGGGCGGGGCTGCATCGGCATCGGCGGTGGCGCTCGCCTCCCAGGCATGCCAGTCGCGCGCGGCCCTTTCGCGCACGCCCGCATCAGGATCGGCAAGCAGGGCGCGGTAGGCCGCCACCATGTCGCCCTGGCGCATTGGTTCGGGCACACCGTTGCGGAAGGCGTGCCATGCGGCGGGCACCATCGGCGCGATGCCGCGGTAGAGCCAGTCGATCTCGCAGCGCCGCGTCGTGGTGACACCGACCAGCAGCAGGGCCGCGACCGCATCCGGGTGGCGCTGGGCATGGGCCAGACCAAGGGTGCAGCCCCAGGAATGACCGAAGATCAGGCGGCGACCGATGGCGAGATGGGCGCACAGGGCCTCGATGTCGTCGAGCAGATGCGGCGTCGTGTTGCTTGTGAGATCGGTGGCGATGTCCCCGGCATGGGGCGTGCTGGCGCCGCACTGGCGCTGATCGAAGAGCACGATGCGCCAGACATCGGGATCGAAGAACCGCGCCGCACTCCGGCTGCGCCCGGATCCGGGACCGCCGTGGAGCAGGACAGCGGGTTTGCCGTGGGGATTGCCGCAGACCTCCCAGGCGATGGCATGGCCCTGCCCCACCGCCAGCATGCCCTGCGCATGGGGCTCCGGCAGGGGGAAGAGCGCGCTCATCGCGGCTGGCGCGCCATGCGCGCAGGCGTCAGCGCCAGGGCCGTCGTCGCCACGCTGAGGAGCGCGTAGGCCGCGAAGATCCAGCAGACCTCGTCGGTGGAAAGGCCGTTGTCCATCAGCAGGCCCATGATGACCGGACCGAGCGCAGAGGCAAAGACGCCAAGCGCGGTCGCCAGGCTCTTGATCGCGCCGAGATGGCGCGTGCCGTAAAGCTCCGGCCACATGGCCGAGACCGCGGTGTGGCCGATGCCCGAACTGAGCCCGGCCAGGATGAAATAGGGCCAGACCCACAGGGGGGCAGCGCCGAAGGCGATGACCGCCAGGGACATCGCGAGCGGCAACAGCATCAGCGGCACCAGGCGGCGCGCAGGGATGCGGTCGAGAAGCTGACCCACCACCAGGGAGGTCGTGATCGTGGCGGCGGCATAAACGACGTAGTTGCCCGTGATCCAGGCGGCGCTCCAGCCTTTGGCCTCGGCCACGAAGCGATGGTTGATGAACATGGCCGTGAGGATCAGCGAAGGCGCGAAGATGCCGGGCATGAGCAGCCAGAAGCGGGGGTCGCGCAGCATCTGGCCACGCGTCCAGGATCCGGCGTGGGCGCCCTCGCCCGCCGCCACGTTCGCCGCGACATGGCTGGCGTGGCGCTCGCCGTGACCGCGCAAGAGGCGCAGTGCCAGCGGCAGGAACACCAGCAGCGCGACAAGCCCCGCACCGGCATAACTCCAGCGCCAGCCGAGCACGCCGATCGCGGCGACCGCGATGACCGGCAGCACCGCCTCGCCCGCCGAGAAACCCAGGGAGGCGATGGCGATTGCCCGGCCGCGGCCGAAATCGAAGTAACGCGCCATGGTGGTGATGGCGGTATGGCTCGCCAGACCCTGGCCCGACTGGCGCAGCAGGAAGATGACGCCGACCAGCAGCAGGGCGCTGGGGGTAAGGGCCGCTGCGAAACACGCAACGGCTAGCAGCCCCAGCACAACGCTGGCGTAGTGGCGCAGGTCGAGGCGGTCGATCTGCTTGCCCGACCAGGGCAGGAGCAAGGCGCTCGCCAGCGTGCCGACCATGTAGATCGTGCCCCATGCCGTGTGGCTGAGGTCGAAGGCACGCTCGATCTCGGGCACGAAGGCGCCGATGAAGAAGCTCTGGCCGAAGCTGGAGGCAAAGGCCATGAGAAAGCCGAAGCCGACCAGCGACCCATTGGCGCGGGCAAAGCGGATGTAGGGTCCAAGAGGCATGGAAGAACCGGGCACAGCGATGAGCGCCTGATTACGCGCTTGTCGCTCCGCTGGAAAGCCCGCCCGCTGGCCTCAGGCGGCTTCGCCCTGGGAGGGATGGATCATCGGCTGGTCCAGCGCAACGCGGGCGCGCTCGCGATGAACCGGCAGGATATGGCGCTGCACGGCCTGCAGGGCAACGCCCAGCACCGTGGCGTCATCGAGGAAGCCGGTGCCGACCAGAATGTCGGGCACGATGTCGGCAGGCATGACGAAATAGGCCAGTGCCCCGATCAGGATGGCGCGCGGCGTGTGCGGCGTCACCGGATCGAGCATGGCGTACCAGGCAGCAACCAGGTCCTCGGCAAAGGGCAGGCGGCCGATGTTGCGCCGCAGCTTGGGCCAGAAGCCGCTCTTCACCCGCGCCTCGTCATAGGGCACCACGGCGGTGCCGGTGGCGATGGTGTGGGCGCGGCCCTGCACCACCGACCAGGCCGGCAGGCGCGTGGCGGCGCGCACCAGCCGCGTCAGGCGTCCAAGGCCTTTCATGCGGCAGCCTTCGACAGACCGGCGGCGGCCTTGTCCATGAAGCGGGCCATGGCGATATCGCGCCCGGAAATGCCATCGACATCGTGGCTCGCCAGCGTCACCTCGACCTTGTTGTAGACATTCGACCATTCGGGATGGTGATCGACCACGTCGGCATAAACCGCGACCTTGCCCATGAAGGCGAAGGCGGTCATGAAGTCGCTGAACGTGAAGCTGCGGGTGATGGCATCGCGGCCCTCGGCCTCCTGCCAGTGCTTGAGCCCGGCAAGGGCCTTGGTCCTCGCGTCGCCTTCCAGCTTGTCCGACATCGGGGCTCTCCGGGGAAGCGGCGTGGACCCATGATGTGGCGACGGCAACGGGCTTCGACAAGCCCGCCGCGATTCCGCCTGAAGGCGATCTGTTCTAGGCTCAGCGGATGACACGCAGCTTCGGACCACCCCCCAGCGCCGACGAAATGACCGCCATCGCCGAAAAGGCGCTGGCCGACATTCCCGAAGGCCTGCGCCGCTATATCCAGGGCATCGCCATCCTGGTCGAGGAATTCGCCGAGGAGGAAGTGCTCGACGTCATGGGCATTCAGGATGCCTTCGAGCTTCTCGGGCTCTACCAGGGACTGGCCATGGACGAGCAATCGGTCGGCGCGGTGCGCGAGGATCTCGACCGCATCTATCTCTATCGCCGCCCCCTGCTCGATGCCTGGGCCGACGGCGAGGACAGCCTGGAAGACCTGATCGCCAACACACTGATCCACGAGATCGGCCATCACTTCGGTCTGGATGACGACGACATGGAGCGCCTGGAGTCCGAATAGCCTTCATTCCGCGCGCAGATCGTAGTGCTGCACCTGGCGGTACACCGCACCGTCGTTGCCGCGGATGCTGTCGTAGAGGCCGAAGCTCTCGACCCGGATCGGCGGCGACATCAGCAGGCCGTTGGCCTCCAGAAAGCGCCCGACACGGTCGGCGGGCGCGCCGCGCAGGCGTGCGAGCGTGATGTGGGGATGGTACTTGCGCTCCTCGGCGGGCAGGCCATGGCGCTGCAGCGCCGCCTCGATCTTGTCGCGCAGCCGTTTCAGCGGCTCCCGGGGCGCAACCCCGGCGTAGAGCAGGCGGGCATCGCGCCGCCCGCCGAAGACATCGACACCCTCGACCGCCATGTCGAAGGCGGCGCCATCGACCTCATCCAGGATGGCGGCAATGTCGGAGGCTTCGCGCCCGTCGACATCGCCGATGAAGCGCAGGGTGACATGCATGTTCCGGGGCGGCGACCAGCGCGCCCCCGGTATGCCGCCGGCCAGTGCCGACAGACGCTGCGTCACCGCCTCGGGCAGCGGTACGGCAACAAACAGACGGGGCATCAGGACTCCGGATCGACCTGCGCCAGAAGTTCCAGCACCGACGGCAGGATGGCTTCCACGATATGGCGCACACCGGCGCTGTTGGGGTGCATGCCGTCCTCCTGGTTGAGCCATGGCTCACCCGCCACGCCCTCCAGGAAGAAGGGATAGAGCATCGCATGGTGTTCTCTGGCCAGGTCGGGATACATGCTCTCGAAGGCCGCGACATAGGTCGGCCCCAGGTTCTGTGGCGCACGCATGCCCGCCACCAGCGTGGGAATGCCGCGCTCGTCCAGGGTGGCGAGAATCGCCGAAAGGTAGCTGCGCGCCGAGCCGGGATCGATGCCGCGCAGCATGTCGTTGGCGCCCAGTTCCACGATCACCGCGTCGGCGCCATCGGCCAGCGCCCACTCCAGGCGGGCCCAGCCGCCCGCGGTGGTATCGCCGGAAACACCGCCATTCTGCACGATGACATCCTGGCCGGCCGCCGCCAGGGCCTGCTCGAGCTGGACCGTGAAGCCGTCCTTTGCCGGCAGGCCGTAGCCCGCCGCCAGGCTGTCGCCCAGCACCAGAAGGCGCACCGGATCGGCCCAGACGGCTCCGGGCAGGGCAATCGGGGCAAAAAGAGCGGTGCAAACCAACAGGCGCGCCACCACGTACCTGCAACCGGCCCATCTGATCATCATTCCCGGAGCTCCCGTCTTTTCATGACCGACGCCATCGTCAATGACGCCATCGTACGCCTGTCCGACATACGCCTCTCTCTCAGGAGCGCGGCCGGGCCGGTCGATATTCTGCGCGGCGTGAGCCTGACCGTCGATCACGGCCGCCATGTGGCGATCGTTGGACCCTCAGGCTCAGGCAAATCCTCGCTTCTGGCCATCATCGGCGGCCTGGAGCGGCCCAGCGCAGGCACCGTCGCCATCGAGGGCCAGGATCTTTCCGCGCTAGACGAGGACCGTCTGGCGCGCTTCCGCGGACTTCATGTGGGGATCGTGTTCCAGTCGTTCCACCTGGTACCGACCATGACCGCAGCCGAAAACGTCGCCCTGCCCCTGGAACTGGCCGGTCGGAACGATGCCGGACAACGCGCGGCCGAGGCGCTGGACCGGGTCGGGCTTGCCGGACGCACGGGCCATCTGCCGGCCGAGCTTTCCGGCGGCGAACAGCAGCGCGTCGCCCTGGCCCGCGCCCTGATCGCCCGTCCCCGCCTGCTGCTGGCCGATGAACCGACCGGCAACCTCGACAGCCACACCGGCGACACCATCGCCGACCTGCTCTTCGAGGCCGCCGATGACGCCGGAGCAACCCTGGTTCTGGTGACCCACAATCCGGACCTGGCGGCGCGTTGCCACAACACCATCGCCATCGAGGATGGCCGCATCGCGGGCGCCCCGGCGTGATTGGTCTCGCCCTGCGCCTGGCACGCCGCGACCTGCGCGGCGGCTGGAAGAGCTTTCGCCTGGCCATGGCCGGACTGGCGCTGGGCGTGGCGACGATCGCCGGCATCGGCAGCTTCGGCGCCGGACTGGTCGACGGCCTGCGCGAGAACGGCCGCGTGTTGCTGGGCGCCGATGTCGCCCTGCTTACCACCATGCTGGAGCTCGATTCCGCCCAGAGCGCCTGGCTCGAGGAACGCGGCACGGTCTCGCAGAGCCTGGAGATGAACGCCATGGCTGTGGCGGGGCAGGAACCGCCCCTGCTGGTCAGTCTGAAGGCGGTCGATGACCTGTGGCCGCTCTACGGCGCGGTGACGCTCGATCCCGCCATGCCGCTCACCGAGGCACTGGCGGTGCAGGACGGCGAGGCGGGCGTGATCGCCGATACCGCCTTTGCGGAGCGTCTGGGGCTCTCCCTGGGCGACAGCTTTACCCTGGGCAGCGGCACCTTCCGCCTCAACGCCACCCTGGTTGACGAACCGGACCGGGCCAGCGCGCCGTTCCAGCTTGGCCCCCGGGTGCTGGTCTCGCGCGCCGGTCTTGCCGGCTCCGACCTGCTGGGACCGGCAACCATGGCCCGCTACACCTATCGCGTGAAGCTGCCCGAAGGCGGCGAGGCCAAGGCCTTCACCGACGATCTGGACGCCGCCTGGCCCGATGCCGGCTGGCGCGTGAGGAGCCACGAAAACGCAAACCCCTCCCTGATGCGCTTCCTGGAGCGGCTGCGCCTGTTCATCACCCTGGTCGGCCTTGCCGCCCTGCTGGTCGGCGGCATTGGCGTGGCCAGCGCCGTGCGCACCTATCTGGAACGCAAGACCGGCGCCGTGGCGATTTTCAAGGCGCTGGGCGCTCCATCGCGCCTGATCTTCACGATCTACCTGATCGAGGTCGCCGCCATGGCGACGGTCGGCGTCGTCCTGGGCCTGATCGCCGGCGCCCTGCTGCCGCCACTGATCGGCGGCCTGGCCCAGGCCGCCCTGCCGGTGCCCGTGGTCGCCGGGGTCTATCCCCTGCCCCTGGCGCTGGCCGCGGCCTTCGGCATGCTGACCGCCCTGGTCTTTGCCCTGCTGCCGCTCGCGGCGACCCGCGACGTGCCCGCCGCGGCCCTGCTGCGCGAGCGTGGCGGCGGCAG
>CALGGB010000243.1 GCA_937880925.1 uncultured Rhodospirillaceae bacterium
GCCCTCGACGCTCACCATGATCGGGCGCTACGTGCTGCGGCCCGAGATTTTCGAGGTGCTCTCGACCCAGGAACCCACGGCCGGCAACGAGATCCAGTTGACCGATGCGATGGCCCGCCTGATCGGCGCCATGCCTTTCCATGGCCTGCGTTTCGAGGGCCGCCGTTTTGACTGCGGCACGAAGCTTGGCTTCCTTCAGGCGAACCTCGCCTATGGCATCGACGATCCCGATGTCGGGGCCGAACTGGTTGCCTTCGCCCGCCACGAGCTTCAGCGAAAGGACTGATCCGCCATGCGTATCGCCATGATCGGCACGGGTTACGTCGGCCTCGTCTCAGGCGCCTGTTTTTCGGAGTTCGGCGTCAATGTCATCTGTGTCGATCGCATGGCCGAGAAGATCGCGCGCCTTGAGGCAGGTGAGATTCCGATCTTCGAACCGGGTCTGGATGATGTCGTGGCACGCAATGTCGCTGCCGGACGGCTGAACTTCACCACCGATCTTTCTGCGGCGGTGTCCGGGGCCGATGCGGTGTTCATCGCCGTGGGCACGCCGAGCCGGCGCGGCGACGGCCATGCCGACCTTTCCTATGTCTTTGACGCCGCCCGCGAGATCGCCCGCGCAATGGACGGCTATACGGTGGTTGTCACCAAATCGACCGTGCCCGTGGGCACCGGCCGCAAGGTGGCCCAGGTGATCCGTGAGGCCCGGCCGGATGCCGAGTTCGATGTCGTCTCCAACCCGGAGTTCCTGCGCGAGGGTTCGGCGATCGAGGACTTCATGCGCCCCGACCGGGTCGTGGTCGGTTCCGACAGCGAGCGTGCGCGTGCGGTGATGGACCGTCTCTACCGGCCGCTTTCGCTCAACCGCACGCCGGTCCTCCATACCGCGCTGGAGACCTCCGAACTCATCAAGTACGCGACCAACAGCTTTCTTGCGACCAAGATCACCTTCATCAACCAGATCGCCGATCTGTGCGAAAAGACCGGCGCGAACGTGCAGGAAGTGGCGCGCGGCATCGGCCTTGATGGACGTATCGGGCCGAAGTTCCTGCATCCCGGTCCCGGCTACGGCGGAAGCTGTTTTCCCAAGGACACGCTCGCCCTGGTGCGCACGGCACAGGAGGCGGGCTCGCCCGTGACTATTGTGGAGGCGGTGGTGAAGGCCAACGACGATCGCAAGGCGGCCATGGCCGACAGGGTGATCGCCGCCGTGGGAGACATGCAGGGCAAGACGGTCGCGGTGCTGGGGCTCACCTTCAAGCCGAACACCGACGACATGCGGGAGTCGCCCTCCCTGGCCATCGTCCCCCGGCTGATCGCGGCCGGCGGCAGGGTGCAGGCCTATGATCCCGAGGGCACCAGCGAGGCCGAGAAGCTGCTCGATGGGGTTGCGTTTTGTGACGATGCCTATGCGGCGATCGATGGCGCCGATGTGATGGTTATCGTTACGGAGTGGAACGAATTTCGCGCGCTCGATCTGGAGCGGGTGAAAGGCCTGATGAAGCGCCCTCTGGTGGTCGACCTGCGCAACATCTACAGCGCGGCCGACATGGATGCCGCCGGCTTTGAGTATCATGGCGTTGGACTGGGTAAGGTGAACCTGTGATGGCAACCCTGCTGCATCCCTCGATCCTGCGCGCCTACGACATTCGCGGCATTGTCGGCGATACGCTGACCGAAGCCGGTGTCGAGGCGATCGGGCGCGGATTTGCCTCCATGGTGCTGGAAGCGACCGGCGGCAGGCCGGCGCGTGTCGCCACAGGCATGGATGGGCGGCTCAGCTCCCCTGTGCTGGAGGCCGCCCTGGCGCGCGGTATGGCGTCCGGAGGCGTCGATGTCCTGCGCGTCGGCATGGGCCCCACGCCGATGCTCTACTTTGCCGTGGCCGAACTCGGCCTGGACGGTGGCATCATGATCACCGGCTCGCACAATCCGCCCGACTACAACGGCCTGAAGATGATGCTGAAGGGCGGCCCCTTCTACGGCGATCAGATCCTGGAACTGGGCCGGCGTGCGGATGCCGGAGGGACCGATGCCGCGGTGCCGGGCAAACTCGCCGATCACGATATCCGCGCGGCCTATGTCGCCCGTCTGGTCAAGGATGCCGACCTGGCGCGCCCCCTGCGTATCGTCTGGGACGCAGGCAACGGTGCGGCCGGCGCTGTGCTGGGCGATCTGGTGGGGCGGCTTCCCGGCGCACACACGGTGCTATTCGGTGATGTCGATGGCAGCTTTCCCAATCATCACCCCGACCCCACGGTGCCCGAAAACCTCATCGACCTGATCGCCGCCGTGTGCGGGCAGGGGGCCGATCTGGGGATCGCCTTTGATGGGGACGGGGATCGCATCGGCGTGGTCGACGGTGAGGGCGAGATACTCTGGGGCGACCAGCTGATGACGATCTGGGCGGCCGACGTGCTGGCCGAGCGTCCCGGCGCGACGATCATCGCCGACGTCAAGGCAAGCCAGGTCCTGTTCGACGAGATTGCCCGCCTGGGCGGCAAGCCCCTGATGTGGAAGACCGGGCATTCCCTGATCAAGGCCAAGATGAAGGAAATCGGCGCGCCGCTGGCCGGCGAGATGAGCGGCCACATCTTCTTTGCCGACCGCTACCATGGCTTTGACGATGCGCTTTACGCCGCGGTGCGCCTGCTCAACGCCCTTTCGGCGCGGAACCAGACGCTGGCTGAGATCCGCCGCGCCCTGCCAAACGTGGTCAACACGCCGGAACTGCGCTTCGACTGCGACGATGTGCGCAAGTTTGCGGTTGTGGAGGAGGTGCGCAGCCGCCTGGCCGATCGCGGCGGCGATGTCGTGGCTGTCGACGGTGTGCGGGTTTCCTGTGCTGGGGGCTGGTGGCTGCTGCGCGCTTCCAACACCCAGCCCGTGCTGGTTGCCCGTTGCGAGGCGCCAGATGAAGCGGCTCTGGCGACGGTCAAGAAGGACCTTGTCGCGGCGCTGGCGCCCAGCGGGATCGTGCCGCCGGGCATGTAACCCTGTGGCTGGTTACATCATGCCCGAGGCATGCATGACCTCTTCACTGCCGCGCCAGATCATGTCGATGGCAACGAAAAAGACGACCCCAAGGCCGATGTAGGCGATCCAGTGATGGCGGTTCAGCAGCTTGGCGATGTAGGTCGCGGCAAGCGCCATCAGTGCGATCGACAGCACCAGACCGAACAGCAGGATCGTGGGGTCCTCGCGTGCCGCGCCGGCAACGGCGAGCACATTGTCGAGCGACATGGATACATCCGCGACGATGATCAGCAGCAAGGCCTGACGCAGCGTGCGCACCGGCCGTTTCGAGGTGCCGGCTTCCTCGCCCAGCCGTTCGGCCATGCGCTCCATTTCCCGTTCGGCCGCCGACTCCCGGATCTCGCGCCACATGCGCCAGCAGACCCACAACAACAGCAAGCCGCCGGCCAGGGTCAGGCCAATGATCAAGAGAAGCTGGAATGTCACCAGGGCAAAGGCGATGCGGAGAACCGTTGCGGCGGCGATGCCGATGATGATCGCCTTCTTGCGCAGATGTTCCGGAAGGCCCGCAACGGCCATGCCGATGACGATGGCGTTGTCGCCCGATAGCACGATGTCTATGACGATAATGGACCCGATGGACGCGAGACGTCCTAGGTCAAAATACTCGAGCACTTGCGGGGCCTCTCCGGTGGCGAGAGCTTGTAGCATGTGGCGATGCATTGGGCATTGCCAAGAGGCCTCACGAAATCTCAGTGAAGGGCAGGTTGCCCGGAGCATTGAGGCGTGAGGGTTTGCTGCCCAACACGGCAAGCCAACGCCCCAGCGATGCGCCCGTTGCCCGCTTTTCTGGCTTCGTTGGCCAAGTGACCGGAGAGCCTGCTTGTCAGCGCCCACCACGCCCGCTCTACTGCGCCAGCCCCGACTTGAGGAATCATGACCCAGGACCTGACCCATCTCAGCGCCATCGAACTGGTTGAAGGCTATCGCGCCGGGAGTTTCTCTCCGGTGGAGGTCGCCGAGGCCGTCCTGGCCCGCATGGCCTTTATCGACGGCAACATCGAAGCCTTCTGCCACCGCGATGACGCGACGGTGCGCGCCATGGCCAAGGCATCCGAGGAGCGATGGCAAAAGGGTGAGCAGATCGGCCCCCTCGATGGTGTTCCCATCAGCATCAAGGATGTTCTGCGGGTCACCGGCTGGCCAACCCGGCTGGGTTCCAAGACGGTCGATGCCAAGGGCTCCTGGCTGACGGATTCGCCATCTGTCGCGGCCATGCGTGCGGCAGGTACCGTGTTCCTGGGCATGACGAAGACGCCCGAGCTTGGCTGGAAGGGCGTCACGGACGGCCCGCTCTACGGCTCGTCGCGCAATCCCTGGAACATCCGCATGACGGCGGGCGGCTCCAGCGGCGGAACCGCCGGTGCCGTTGCCGCCGGTATGGGCCCCCTGGGATTCGGTACGGACGGAGGCGGCTCGGTGCGCATTCCGGCCGGCTTCTGCGGCATCGTCGGGATGAAGCCCAGCTTCGGCAAGGTCCCGGTGTGGCCGCCATCGACATTCGGCACGCTTTCTCACGTCGGTCCGATGGCGCGCACCGTGCGTGATGCCGCACTGATGCTCGACGTGATCGGCCATCCCCACAGCCTCGATTCGTGGTCGCTGCCCGAGGACGGCAGGGTCGCGCGCGACGAACTGGAGGGCGGCATCGCCGGCATGCGCATCGCCTGGAGTCCCGATCTGGGCCATATCCGGGTCGACCCTGAGATCGCAATGCTGGTCAAGAAGGCGGTTGATGGCCTGAGTGAACTCGGCGCCATCGTTGAGGGGATTGAAGCGCCCGGGCACAAGCCCGAGGAGGCGTTCCGCGTTCTCTGGTACGCCGCTGCGGCCAATGCGGTGCGCAGCGAAAGCAAGGCGCGACGCCGCTTCATGGACCATGGCCTGATCGACATCGTCGAGGAGGGCGAGCGGTTGCGCGGTGTCGAGGTGATCGAGGCCGAGCGCGCCCGCGGACGTTATGCCGTTGCGATGGGCGAGGTCTTCGACCGCTACGACCTGTTGGTGACGCCGACCCTGCCGATTCCGGCCTTCGAGGTCGGGCTGGAGGTGCCGCGCAACTGGCCCCATGACCGCTGGTTCACCTGGACGCCGTTTACCTATCCCTTCAACCTCACGCGCCAGCCCGCGCTGACCGTGCCTTGCGGCTTCACCCAGGCCGGATTGCCCGCAGGACTGCAGATTGTCGGGCGCTACGGTGATGATTGCAGGGTGCTGCGGGCCGGTGCGGCCTATCAGGATGCCTTTCCGACCCTGGACCGATGGCCCGACGCCGGTCGCGGCAGCGGTCCGGTACCCAGCGATGAAGAGCCTGGGCCGTGAATCAAGATGCAGGAATCTTCCTTTGCTTTCAGAGAGATTCCCTGATTCCCTCACGATACGGGTGGACTGATGCCCCGATCTTGCCTTATAGTCGGGGTTCAGCAAGACGGCAGCACGGGGTGGGACGATGAACCAGGGCGTGATCAGGGGATACTCTGAGCTTTCCATGGTCATGCGCCGGGCTTTGCCCGCGCTTATGCTGGTTCTGGTCCTTGTCGGGAGCGCAGCCGCCGCACGGGCCGATTACTCGGCCATCGTGCTGGACGCGACCAACGGCAATATTCTCTACCAGCGCAATGCCGATACGCAGCGCTATCCCGCTTCGCTGACCAAGATGATGACGCTCTACATGGCGTTCGACGCGCTGCAGAACGGCACCATCACCATGGACACGGTGTGGACCGCTTCGGCCCATGCCCAGGCGCAGCCGCCTTCGGAACTGGGGCTGCGCGCGGGTGATACCATCAAGGCGCGCGACGCCATCATGTCGCTGATCACCAAGTCTGCCAACGATGTCGCTGCGGTGGTCGCCGAAGGACTGGGCGGCACCGAATCCCAGTTTGCGCAGATGATGACCGCCAAGGCGCGGGAACTGGGCATGCGCAACACGACGTTCCGCAATGCCTCCGGCCTGCCCGACAACAGCATGGTTTCGACCGCGCGCGACATGTCGATCCTGTCGCTGCGCCTGCAGTCGGATTTTCCGCAGTTCTACCCGCTGTTCGCCACGCGCAGCTTCACCTATCGCGGCAACACCTATGGCAACCACAACAAGCTGCTGGGCGCGGTGGATGGTGTTGACGGCATCAAGACCGGATTCACCAACGCTGCCGGCTGGAACCTTGCCGCGTCGGCCATTCGTGACGGCCGCCGCATCGTTGCCGTCATCATGGGCGGACAATCACGCATCTGGCGCGACAACCGGATGAAGGAACTGCTGGGCGAAGGTTTCATTGTCGCAGCGGAAATGGATACGCCTGCACCCATTCCGGGCGACCATCCCACGCGCAGCGACAACATGGTTCTCTTGGCCGCAGCCGATACAGGTTCGGCGCAGACGACCCTTGCGATGGTCGACTTTAACAATGCCACCCAGGTAACCAGCGGCGGCCTTGTGACAGAGCAGGGCTCGGTTGAGGACCTGCCGTGGGCCGTGCAGGTCGGCGCTTTCTCGCAGTTCGCCAATGCCTACCGTGCCCTGGATGAGGCCGAACTGGTGCTCAGTCCCGTCTTCGGCGGCAAGGGCAGCAGTGTGGTGACCGCGGCCGAGAACGACGGCGCCACGCTTTACCGCGCACGCTTCGTCAATCTCTCCGAGGACCAGGCGCGAGAAGGCTGCCGTGCTCTTGCAGCACGTAACCTCAGTTGCGCGGTAGTGCGCTACAGCGCCGGAAGCTGATTGCTTCAGGCCGCCGTCAGCATGCGCTTTACGGCAGCCTCCAGGTTCGCCGCCGTATAGGCGAAGCTGTCTGTTTCCAACATGACCTTGTTCTCAGGCTCAAAGCACAGCGCGGCGATCCGCGATGCATCCTGTGCGCCAAGGCCATGGTCATCCAGCGACAGCCTGAGGCCGACCTCGCGCAACCAGGCATCGTAGGCGGCGGGCGCGGCGGCGGCGGCCTGGTCCGTCGTCATGCCCCGCGTCTGGACCTCAAGCGCTTCGGCGACCAGGGCATAGGCGTCAGGGGTCGCTCCGGCACCGTTGGCCATGGTGGCGTTGAGCGCCAGACCCACGGCACGGCCGTGATGCACGCCCGCAGCCTCGCCCAGGGCATGGCCGATGGAATGGGCGATCGCCACGCCGGCCACATCGAAGGCCATGCCCGCGGTGGTCGCTGCTATCAGGACCTGTCCGCGCGCTTCCAGGTTGTCGGGTTCGGCAACGGCGACGGCCAGCCAGCGGCGCAGGGTGCGTACCGAACCCAGGGCAATCGCGGTTGAAATCGGATTGCGCCGCTTGTTGGTTGCGGCCTCGATGGCATGGACTGAGGCATCGACACCGGTCGCTGCCGTCAGATGCGCCGGCATGCCCACGGTCACGGTCGGGTCGAGCAGGGCGAGATTGAACAGCAGTTCCGGACCATAGGCCCACAGCTTCCTGTCGGCGGTGCTGAACACGGAGGTCCGTGTCACTTCGGAACCCGTGCCCGCTGTTGTCGGAACGGCGATCTTGGGCAGACCGGTGCGGGGCAGGGGCCTGGCGCCCAGGGCATAACCTTCGGCGGCATCGCCATCGCGCGCGAGCGCCGCGGCAAGCTTGGCCGCATCCATGGAGGAACCGCCGCCCAGGGCGACGACGCAGCTTGCCTTTTCCTGGCGGATCAGCGCGACGATGTCATCGATGGAGGTGGCGAGCGGGTCGCTGCGGATCTCGGTGTAGCGGGCCACGCGGTGCCCGCCTGCCGTTATGGCAGCCTCTGCCCGGTCAACCAGCCCGACCTTGGCAAGGACCGGATCGCTGACCAGCATCACCACGGCATTGTCACCCGCCAGCTTGCCGATATCGCGACCGATCTTTTCCAGGCGATTTTCGCCAAAGGCGATCGTGACGGGGGCGTTCCAGGTGAACGGCTGGGGCATGACGATACTCTCCGGATGGGTCCATGGCCGTTTACGTGGCGTCCACCGCAACGTCAACGCGCCGTCGGCGTTGCCAGCTTGGCGGGCTCGACTATGATCACGGCCCTTCAGCAGGGCCCGCGTCATGACCGAACTCTACCACCCGTCGATTTATCAGGCAGAAAACCACGTCGCGAGCTACTGGGCCGAAAGCGCCGGGCCGGAAGTGGAGGGCTGGGCGCCGCTGGCGGGCGATCATCGCTGCGAGGTTGCGATCATCGGCGGCGGATACACCGGCATGTCCGCAGCCCTGCACCTGGCGCGCGACTATGGCGTTGATGTCCGCATTCTGGAGGCCGGTGCGCCCGGCTGGGGAGCCTCGGGCCGCAATGGCGGCTTCGTGGGACCCGACAGCTCCAAGCTCGGTCTCTCCGAGATGATCGACACGTTCGGCATGGAGGGAACCAAGGCCTATTACCGCAACGGCCTGGAGGCGATCGAGCTGGTCCGCGCGCTCGGCCGCGACGAGGGTATCGACTACGACGCCCAGGGCGATGGCGAGCTGGGTGTCGCCCATCTGCCCTCGCGCATGGACGGCATGGAGGATTGGGCCAGGACCTGGTCGCAGATGATCGGCGTGCCTGTGGAAGTCTGGTCGCGCGATGAACTGGCCGAGCGCGGCTACCGGTCGCCCCAGGCGTTCGGCGCCTACTACACCCACTGCGGCTTTGCCCTGCATCCCATGAAGTACGCCCGCGGCCTGGCGCGCGCCTGCATTCGCCGCGGCGTCGGGTTTCATGGCGGGAGCGAGGTGATCGGCTGGGAGAAGGAGGGCGGCCGTCACCGCCTGATCACCCCGGGTGGCAGCCTGACCGCCAACAAGGTGATCGTGGCGACCAACGGCTTCACCCGCGACAAGCTGCATCCCGGCATCGCCGGAACCCTGCTGCCGGCGCTTTCCAACATCATCGTCACCCGCCCCATGAGCGACGATGAACTGGCGGCCCACGGCTGGAGCACGGAATGCCCGATCTGGGATACCCGCAACCTGCTGTTCTATTTCCGCATGCTGAAAGGCAACCGCTTTCTGCTGGGCGCCCGCGCGGCGACGCGCAACACACCTGAAGCGACCGAAACCTACCGGCGCTGGCTGATCGAGCAGTTTCATCAGATCTGGCCGCATTGGCGCCACGTTGACATCACACACTTCTGGCGCGGCTTCGTTTGCCTCTCGGCGGCGCGGGTGCCCCATATCGGCGAACTGCCCGACGACCCCGGCGTCTTCCACGCCTTTGCCTATCACGGCGGCGGCGTGGCCTGGGCGACCTTCTCCGGCCGGGCGGTGGCGCGCATGATCGCGGGCAACGAGCCTGCCAGGAACTGGTTGAGCCCGGTGGTGCAGACCGCGCCCAGGAAGTTCCCGTTGCCTTCGCTGCGCCTGTGGTATCTGCGCGGCGCCTATCTCTGGTACGGCCTGAAGGATCGACGATGAAAACACGCCTTGTCGTTCTGCTGTTTCTGACCACTGTCCTGGCGGCCTGTCAGGCACAGGGGCCTGCGGGCAACCGGGCCGATTTCCGCTATCAGTGGCTGTCCTACCTTCAGGGTGACGACATGCGGGCGACCTGCCGGGCCGACGGTCCCGATCGCCTGCGCCTGATCTACAACGCCGACTTCAACAAGGAGATCCGCACCTACGATCTCTTCATCGCCGACGGCGGCACCGGTGTTCTCGATACCCGGCGCTGGATCTCGTCGGGCAATCTGATCTCGCTGAGCGGCGGCAGCCTCTCGAGCCTGCTCGACGGTCAGACGGGGCAGGTGTCCTTGAGTGCCGAGCAGGTGTTTGAACTGACGGGCCTGGTCGCAGAAAGCGGCTTCCCCGGCCCCGTGCCGGTTGGGGCGAGCCTGCGTTCAGACGGATACTTCTGGGCGGGACTGGCCTGTGTGGACGGGGTCTTCGGCATCCAGGTCTGGCAGGGCGATGCCATGCGCGAGATCCGCTTTGCCGGCCTGCTGGAGAGCTGGGACCCGATTGCTGCGCCGCTCCCGGCGGCAAGTTCGGCGAGCCTGCCGCCGTTGTCATCGGTCATCGCGGCCAACCGGCGCAACAAGGACGCCAGCCTGCTGTATTACGAAGCGGTGGTTGAGCAGGCGGCGATCAAGGGGCGCTGGCGGAGCTAACGGCCTCTGTCGAAAGAAAATGCTGCACTGCACAAAATTTGGTTGACGAAGCTGGGGGCGCTCTCCATATTCCGATCCATGCTGCAGTGCAGCAAAAGCTTTCGGACCACTCAGGAGGACCGTTATCATGGCCAACGCCAAGAAGACTGCCGCTAGCGCGGCGCAGATGGACGAGACGTTTGATGCGGGCTTCAAGGCCGCCGAGAACGTCGTGAAGAGCAACAGCGACGCTTGCAAGAAGGGTTACGAGACCCTGGTTGCCATGAGCCGCGATGCGTTCGACAACGCCAGCAAGGCCGGCGCCGAGGTCAAGGGCTTCGAGCAGGCCGCCGCCATGCCCAAGGCCAATTTCGAGGCCATGGTCGAAGCCGGCCAGACCATGGTCAAGGGCGTCGAGGAGATCAACGGTCGCGTGATCGATCTCGCCCGCAGCCAGCTCGCCGAGGGTGTCGCCACCCAGAAGGCGCTGTTCGGTGCCAAGACCTTCCAGGAAGCCATGCAGATCCAGCAGGATTTCGTGAAGAAGAGCTTCGATCGTGCCATCCAGGACAGCGTCGAGCTCTCCAGCGCCTGGGTGAAGGTTGCCACCGAGGCCGCCCAGCCGATCAACCAGCGCGTTTCCTCGGCCGTCTCGGAGTTCGCTCCCAAGGCCTGAACGCGATTGTGATACAGTTCCAGGGGGCCCGGCGCGGTAGCGTGCCGGGCCCCCTGCCGTTTGTGAATCTGCGGTCGCTCTTTGCAATCGGCG
>CALGGB010000244.1 GCA_937880925.1 uncultured Rhodospirillaceae bacterium
AGTACCGGGGCGCTCAGCCCCAAACTCTCAAAACTCATTTAATTTCCGTGGTTTAGTCCATTCTATCCGCTGGACTTTGGAGCGGTCTCATAAGGCTCGTGAATCGGGCCGGACCGCTGGCGGCCCTGATATGGGGCCTCGAATGGCCCAAGTCAATGCGGCCCGCCTGGAGGCAGCCTCCCAGGCTGGTCAGGTCTTGAGCTCGATTTCCACGAAAACGAACTCGAAATCGTTGGGATTTATGACGTCGTGTTCAACTCCGATCTGACGGGCATAGGACACGCCGGCACGCAAAGGCGCCGGCACGGTCGCCTTGCCGTCGAAGATGTGCAGTTCACCGGTCGTTACCGGAACCACGACATAGTCGTGATTATGCCGGTGCCAGCCGGTATGGCCGCCGGGCGGAAACCGCCATTCGGTGACAATCACGCGGTCGTTGTCGATCTGGACGGAGGGCTTGGCGAGGGGGCGTTCCTTGTCGGTCATGTGTGAAAGCTAATGGGCGCCCGGAGATTTGTCAGGTGACAGGATGGCCTGCCTTGATACGGTGTATATGCACCTAAATGCCGGAGATCCACCCTGTCCCAAGCCGCCATGGCCCACCCGCTGCTGACCGCCCCCATCGGATCGAGCCTGGTGAAGCTCGCCGGGCCGACCACGCTCGTGATGGTGGCGCAAACCTTCGTCGCCATCGCCGAGACCTTCATCTTCGGCCGCCTCGGCACCGAGGCGCTGGCAGGTTTTGCGTTGGTCTTTCCGCTCATGATGATGATGACGATGATGGCCGCGGGCGGCATGGGCGGCGGCGTGGCGGCTGCCATGGCCCGCGCCCTGGGCGCCGGACGACGCGACGACGCACGGGCGCTGGTGGTGCACGCGCTCGTTCTGGGCGCGGCGCTTGCGATGCTGTTCACGCTGCTCGCCTGGACCGCGGCACCGGCGCTTTACCGCGTACTGGGCGGCACCGGCGGCGCGCTCGATCATGCGCTCACCTATTCCAACATCCTGTTCACCGGGGCGATCGCGATCTGGGCCAACTTCTTCCTCTCCGCCCTCCTGCGTGGCGGCGGCGATGCCGCCACACCCGGTCGCTACATGCTGATGTCCTCACTGGCCCAGGTGCCACTCTCCTATGTGCTGGCACTCGGTATAGGCGATTGGCCCGGCCTCGGCATGGCCGGCCCCGCCCTCTCCTCGCTCGCAACCTCCGCCGTCTCGGCACTGCTGCAGGCCCGCGCACTGTGGCGCGGTAAGCTCGGCTTCACGCCGGGCCTGGGCGGCCTCTCGCTGCAAGGCCGGCTGTTCTGGGATATCCTCAAGGTCGGCCTGATCGCCTCCTTCTCGGCCTTCACCGCCAACCTCACCGCCATGCTGGTGACCGGCCTGGTCGGCCGCTTCGGCGTCGCCGCCCTTGCCGGTTACGGAATCGGCGTTCGCCTCGAGTTCATGCTGGTGCCGCTTGCTTTCGGCATCGGCTCGGGCCTCACCACGATCGTGGGGGTCGCGGCCGGCGCCGACGATTGGCGCCGCGCCGTGCGGGCCGCCTGGATCGGCAGTCTGGTTGCGGGTCTCGGCATCGGCGCTTTCGGCTGGATCGTAGCCCTCGTGCCCGAGGGCTGGGCTCGACTGTTCACCAGCGACCCCGACGTGATTGCGGCAACCGTGGCCTACGTCACCCGCGTGGCGCCCTTCTATTGCCTGTTCGGCGTCGGCATGACGCTCTCGTTTGCGAGTCAGGGCGCGAACCGGATGGCGGCCCCCTTTGCGGCCGGCATCGCTCGCCTGTTGGTGGCGACTCTGGGCGGATGGTTCGCGGTCGAGACCCTGGGTTGGGGACTACAAGGTGTCTTTGTTGCCGTCGCCGTCGGCATGATCACCTTCAGCACGCTGATCGCGGGGCCGTTGCTTATCCATCCCTGGCGCGGCCGGGCGTGACAGCGAACCGGAGCAACGGTCTGTGTGAGCGGATACGGCGACCGATCGTCAGGTGAATCGGATCGGCACCCATTGAGCCGTCAACCACAGGACAATCGCCAGAAAGGCAAACGACAGAACGATTCGAGCAATTTTCGCACTCTGGGTCAGATCGTTCATTTCCATTTTCATGCCTCCCATATCCCCATCCATCCCGCTGTCTTTCCCTGCGCCGTGGTGATGGTGGTGAGCCTCGGGCGAATGATGCCCGAGGCCGGGCGCTGCCCCATCCGCCCCCGGCAACGTCATGCAGCCATGCTTGAGATGGGCCTTCACCAGCCAGAAGTTGACCGGAAATGCCAGGATGCCGCCGGCAATCGATGCAAGGCTCATCCGGAACCAGAAGGCCGGCCGCATCGGGTCCTCCGATCCTTCCCAGGCATCGGCCAGGATCACCATGACGGGAATCATGCCCGCCATCACAACGTTCATGGATACGGTTTCAGCAAAAAAAGTCTTGCGGACGGCCATCCAATAATCGCCGTCGAACATGCCTCTCATCATCAGGGCCTGAAACACAAAGAGACCACAGATGAAGCCGGCCAGATATTCCAGAAGAGCGTCCCAGCCATTGCTGAGCCCGAACACCGGCACGATCGAGGCGGCAATTATGATCCCGGTCGCGTCGCCCGCGAGGCAATGCATTTCGCTGTTGATGCCTTGCTTCCAGGTAGCCTTGGTATAGGCGTCGTGGCCTCCCGCAAACGGCCGGCGACAGGCGAGGATGTAGAAAAATGCCCCCACCGGACCCGTGTAGAGCGTGACAAGGATCCAGGCCAACCGCTGCACCCAACTCGTCACGCCATTGGTCAAGGAATCCCAGATGACGAATGCCAAACTGAATGCCGTCAGAACAAACCAAACCAGCATTGCACCCTCTAACATTCGCAGGGCTCCTTCGGGTTGGGTAGAGATGGCTCGACGTTCCACCTACAAAAGCGACGAGGTTGACGTCCGTTGAGAACATCGTCGCGTCGGTACCGACGATCAGTGGCTACAAAGCCTGTCAACTCAAGCCTATCACCTATGGCAAGCGCCTGAAATCGGCAGATTGAGGAAATGGCATGCGTCACGCGGCGCGGTCGGGCGTGATAGACTGTTCCTCCCAAGCGGGAGGGAAGCATGCAGCGCAGCGGCACGATCTCAACCTGGAACCGCAACCCGGCTGAGGAAGAAGCGATGGGCGCCGCACATGCGCCGATCTGGCGGCGCATGATCGACGTCTCCGTCCTCGACGACCTCAGCCAGTCGACGGTGCTCGACTATGGCTGCAACCAGGGCGGCTTCCTGCGCATGCTGTACGACCGCCATCCTTTCCAGGCGGGGGTCGGCATCGACATTGCCCGCGAATCGGTGGCGCGCGCCCAGTTGCTGAAACGTCAGCGGCCGATCGAAT
>CALGGB010000245.1 GCA_937880925.1 uncultured Rhodospirillaceae bacterium
GTTTCGAGGCTTCTCATGCCGTTGCGGTCAATTCCAACACCTCCGGTCTGATGGCCGCCGTGGGTGCGGCCGGCGTCTCACCGGGCGATGAGGTCATCTTGCCGCCCTACACGATGTCGGCGACGGCCATGGCGCCGCTGATCTATGGCGGCGTGCCGGTGTTCGTCGATATCGAGCCCGAGACCTATTGTCTCGATCCCCGGCTGGTGCGCGAGGCAATCACGCCACGCACGCGTGCGATCATCGTGGTCAACCTGTTCGGCCACCCAGCCGCGCTGCACGAACTGCGCGAACTGGCCGATGAAAAGGGCATCGTCCTGATCGAGGACAATGCCCAGGGACCGCTTGCCAGCGAGAACGGACGTTATGCCGGCACGATCGGCCATATCGGTGTCTTCAGCCTGAACTATCACAAGCACTTTCATACCGGCGAAGGCGGGGTTTGCACGACCGACGACGACGACCTTGTCCTGCGCATGCGCCTGATCCGCAACCACGGCGAAAACGTCGTCGAACCTCTCCATATCGCGGATGCGACGAACCTGATCGGGTTCAACTTCCGGCTCACCGAACTCAGCGCGGCGATCGGTACCGAACAGCTCAAAAAGGCCAAACCGCTGGTCGCTCGGCGCGAGGCGATCGCGCTGCGTGTCTCCGATGCGGTCAGGGGCCTGCCGGGCCTGACACCCCCAATGGTCCGCGAGGGCTGCCGTCATGTCTTCTACCACTGGGGAGCGCGCTACGACGAAGCGGTGACCGGGGTTTCACGCGACACCGTTGTCAAGGCGCTGGCTGCAGAAGGCGCACCGGTCTGGCAGGGATATGTCGCACCGCTTTACCTGCTTCCCGCCTTCCAGCGGCGCCTGGCGATCGGGCGCGACGGCTTTCCGTTCAACCTGTCCGAACAAAGGTATGACCATGGTCTTTGCCCCGTCGCGGAGCGCTATCATGAGCGAGAACTTCTGGAACTGGCGGTCTGTTCCTACGAACTCGACGATGCCGATGTGGATGCTGTGATCGCGGCCTTCGACAAGGTGTTCTCCAACTTGTCGGCACTTTCCAATCTTGCCGGGGACCAGGCGTGAGCGCACCGCGCATCATCGCAACCGTAGAAGCGCGCATGACGTCGTCGCGCCTGCCGGGCAAGGTGCTGATGACGGCCGGGGGTGAACCCCTGCTGGAAATCCTGCTGGCCCGGCTGGGAGCGGTGAAACAGCTTGATGCCATCATGGTTGCCACCACGGTAAACGCGACCGACGATCCCATCGTCGCGCTATGCCAGAAACTTGAGGTGCCGGTGTTCCGTGGCAGCGAGGACGATGTGCTGGGCCGGGTCTGCGGCGCCCTGCGTTCTGCCGGTGCCGACATCTGCGTGGAGATCACGGCCGATTGCCCGCTGATCGATCCCGTGATTGTCGGTGAGGCCGTTGATGCTTTCCTGTCGACCCGTGGCGATCATGCCTATGTCAGCAATTCCGATCCCCATCGGGCGGTGCCCGCAGGGCTGGATGTGCAGGTGTTCGAGGCGCAAGCGCTTTATCAGATCGAACAGGAAACCCGGGACCCGCAGGACCGCGAGCATGTTTCGCTGGCGTTCTACCGGCCCGAAAGTGGCGATCGCTGGCATCCCCGTTTCATCACCCATGCCTCCGCAGCAGGGGCAGGCGATCTCATCGTGACGCTCGACTATGCCGAAGATTACGAACTGATCCGCAGCCTGCACGAGAACCTTTCCGCCACCACGCCCGACTATCGCGCAGCAGAGATCATCGCTTGGGTCCGGACCCACGATACACTTCATGACCGCTGCAACGCTGTACGTATGCAGGAGTCGTCATGACCGGCGCATTGCGGGTCGGGATCATGGGCGCAGGCCGCATGGCACAGGGCTTTGATGCCCCCGGTGACCGGCATGTGCTTTCGCTGGCCCATGCCGTGACCCGTTGCGACGGCATGACGCTGGGCGGTTTCTTCGACCTTGATCCGGCCGGCGCAGCCCGGGCCGAATCACGCTGGGGCGTCCCCGAGACCCCGCGCGCCCGAGACGCCTGGCTCGATGCAGACTGGGATGTGATCGCAATCGCCACCCCCGACTCCTGCCATCGCGATGACCTTTGCGACGTCCTTGCCAGACGGCCCGGAGCCGTGATCGTCGAGAAGCCCCTGGCCACCGATTCTCGCCAGGCCGGCGAACTGCTGGGCCGTGCCGGCGAATTGGGTATTCCGGTGTTCGTCAATTTTCCGCGTCGGCATCACAGCGGTGTGGCCGAGGCCGGAACGGCCATGGGCGCGGGCCGTCTTGGACGCCCTCTTGCCGCACAGTTTGCGTATTCGGGCGCGCCCGAGCACAGCGCCGTTCACATGCTGGACCTGTTTCATCAATGGTGGGGCGGCGAATGGTCCGTGCGACCTGCGGGTTCTTCGGATGAAACCGTGTTGCTGACATTCCAGCGCGCAGATGAGTGCATCGCAGCCAGCTTCTGCCGTCTTCCCAGTGACCCCTATTATCTCTGGGAAATGTCCGTGCTGTGTGAAGCAGGCAAGGTTGCGCTGACCCGCAGCCCCGAGGTGCTGGAGGTTTCCACGCCCGCACCGCATCCGCTTTACGAAACGTTCTCCGTGCTTACGCCCGCGATGACCTTCGACATGGAGTCCGAACCCCTGCTGTCGCGCCTGATGGATGCCGTCGCCGCGACGGTCGGCGATCAGAAGAAGATCAGCGACCAGCTGGCCAGGGAGCAGGCGAGCCAGCAGTTCAGCGGCGCGGTTCTCGACCAGCTTGTCTGTGCAACACCTTCTGCGCAAAGGGCAGCCTCGTGACGCTCGACGTTCTGATGCATGCCGAAGACCCCGGTGCTGCCAACATCCTGGCACCGCTTTCTTCGGGCCTGGGTGATGCCGGCCTGTCGTCGCGTCTGATGGCCTCAGGCGCTGCCGTGGCTTATCTGACCGATCGTGCCATTACACACGAGCCGGTCAGCGATGGCGCCGGAGAGGTTCTCGATTCCGTCCACCCGCGGGTACTTGTTGCAGGCACGTCGGAAGATCGCGATGGTTTCGGGCTGGCCCTGATCGATGCTGCTCGCGAACGTGCGATCCCCTCCCTGGGCGCGGTCGACATGCTGGCCAACGCCGCATTCCGTTTCCGCGGCAACAGCGATGATCCCCTGCGCCACGCCCCGGACTGGCTCGCCGTGCCCGACCAGGCGACAGCCGATGCCTTTGCCAAGCTGGGATTTGCGCATGATCGTGTCGTGGCCTGCGGTCATCCCCATTTCGATGTCATGCGCGCCCGCCGCGCGGAATTTGCGACACAGAGCCGGGCCGATCTGCGCGCCGAACGCCTCCCCGATCTCCCTGCGGACAGGCCGCTCCTGGTGTTTGTCGCCGAAGGCATTGACCAGCTCAATCCCGCCGCGAGCCGGATCCCGCAGGATTCCGCCTTGACGGGAAGCGGCCAAAGCCTGGACCGCACCACGGTCGTGCTCGAGGAACTGCTGGAAGCGGTCGACAACCTTGATCCCCGTCCGGTGACGGTGCTGCGTCTGCATCCCAAGAACCGCCCCGACGATTACGGCGCGCTGGCCGACCGGGTCGATCATGTCAGCCACGGCGGCGATGCGCTGCCGCTCATCTGGTGCGCCGATCTGGTCGCGGGCATGACGACCTTCCTGCTGGTCGAAGCCCACCTGTTGGGACGCCCGACCCTTTCGGTCCTGCCCGACCCCACTGACTCAGTCTGGCTTCCGACCACGGCTGCAGGCGCAACCCCCGTGGTTTCGACCCGAGAATCACTGGCAACTGCCTTGGCCGACAGGCTGCAGGCCAGAACGGCAAAGGTGCAGGATAACGCGCTGCTCCCGTCAGGCGCCACGCAGCGCTACGTGCAGCTGGTCGGGAACCTGGTGGACCTGGAAAAACATTCGAACCGTGCCCAATAAAGAGTGAAGTCATGAGAGAATTCGACGCCCAACGACGTAACACCTTCTTCGATCAGGTCTTTGCCCCGGTTCAGGCGCGAGATGTCCGTGAAGAGCGCGAAGCCTGGCTGCATCCCCGCGACCGCATTCTTCTGGAACGCCTGCTTCCCGGACGGAAAGGCATAGGCACGGTTCTGGACTTTGGCTGCGGTCAGGGACGTCTGCTCTCCGAGCTGGGCAAGCTGGGATTCTCGCTGATCGGCATCGAGCCCAGTGACGGCATGCGCGCCGAAGCCGAGAACAACTGCCGCGACCATCCCGAAATCCGCCTTGTCGCCGGTGGTATCGAGGCGCTCGAAGAGATTGAAGACAATGCCGTGGACTTCTTCATCGCCATGGGCGTTTTCCAGTATCTGGGCGATGAGGAGACGGCAACCCTGATGCAGGCCATCGAACGTGTGCTGGCACCGGGTGGAACGGTGATTGCCACGTTCCAGAACGCCCTGTTCGACCTCTTCACGTTCAACAAGTACACGCTTGATTTCATGATGAACGACCTGTTGGCGCCCCATGCCAACGGTGCGGAAAAGGAATCGGTGGAGTCCGCGCTCGCCGGTCTGATGACCCGTTCGGATGCTCCGCCCTATGGCGAGGCCCGCGCGCGCGACAATATTTTTGTGCGCCTGACCAACCCGCTGACCCAAACCGAAGAGCTGCGCAGCCATGGCTGGGCCGTGAAGGGTCGATACTTCTATGAGTATTTCGGGCTTCCGCCCCTGGTGAAAGATGCAGCGCCCGATACCTTCGCGCGTATTGTCGAGAGCTTCGAGGTAGTCAACGCGGAGGCCTGGCAGGGCCATTTCATGGCCAACGCCTTTCTTGTCGAGCTTGAGCGTGGTGGCTGAAAGAGCCACACGATGACTGGTTTGACCGCCATGCCGCACCGGATCGCCTCTGACTGGATGTTCATGCATTCCATTCGGCACCATCGGTCGCAACTGGGCTGGCGCGACGCACCGCGCTATTCGAAGCACTGGGAGCATTGCAGGAAAACCGGAGTGATGCAGGTTCGTGACGACTCGGCGATCAAGGCCGCGGCTGAACGGTTCTCGCGGGACGGTGTGACGGAACTCTGGACCCCCGAAAGCGGCAACGTCGCCAGGGCGATTGCGGATCAGCTGAAAGCGAGGGAAGCCGAGGGCGAGACGCTCTGGCTGGACAATCCCGCCCAGACCGGCAGTAACCGCTACGCTGGCAATTTCTGGCTCGACTTTCCCGAACTCGAAGCACTGTTCCGCAACACTCTGGGCGATTTTCTCGCGCTCTATTTCGGAAGTTCCTTCAAGATCTGGTTTGCGTTGCTTTATCGCAGCCAGCTCCAGAACGACCGCCCGACCGGCTCGCAGCGCTGGCACAGCGATTCAGGGCCGGGCAGTTGCGTGAACGTCATGTTCTATATTCAGGACATGGAACAGGTGCATGGCCCACTGGCGGCGCTACCATGGCCGCAATGTCTGGAAGTGCTCGCCGGAGAACGCGCGGCAGTGTCGGACTCGGCGGCTGATGAGCGCGATCCGTTCGGCCGACTTTATGACTATTGCGAGAAGGAGATCACGGATCACTTCTCGTCCCGCGTTGTAAGACCCACAGGTCCGGCCGGTCTGATTGTGCCCTTCCTGAACAGCACGATCCATCGCGGTGGCTATCCCGAGGCCGGACATGCACACACCGCAATCGTCTTCCACTGTTATCCCTTCGATGGCGCGACGCCTTTCGAGCGCTACCGCGAGATCGGTGTGGAGAAACGTGGCTCCTATCCCACTGACCCGGCTGAGAACTTCTGACTGTCATGCGTTATTGCACCAACTGCCTGGAACCCGACACACGCCCCGATACTGAGTTCGATGGGGACGGCGTCTGTCTGCCCTGCCGGTACTATCGGACCCTTGATCAGATCGACTGGGACGAACGCCGAGGCGCGCTCGAGGAAATTTCCGACTGGGCCAAGGCGCGCAATGTCTCGGGTTACGACTGCATTGTTCCGGTCTCGGGCGGCAAGGACAGCCATCGTCAGGCGGTCTATTGCCGTGATGAACTGGGGCTCAAGCCACTGCTAGTCAGCTGTGCCTATCCGCCCGAGGAACAGACCGAACGCGGCGCAGACAATATCGCCAATCTGATCGAGCTGGGTTTCGACTGCGTCTATGTAAGTCCGGGTCCGGAAACTTGGCGGCGTGCGATGACGACAGGTTTCCGCAAGTACGGCAACATCTTCAAGTCGACCGAACTGCCGCTTTATGCCTCCACGCCTAAGGTCGCGATCGCCTATCATATCCCGCTCATCATTTATGGCGAAAACCCCGCCATCGCCTGGGGCGGTTCCGGTGGATCCAAGGATGGCGACGCCAGCCGTCTGAAGTATTCCAACACCTTGGGCGGCGGCGATCTGAGTTGGCTGCAGGATGACGGCTTCGATGCCGGCCAGCTCTATTGGTACAACTATCCCTCTGATGACGAGCTGGCCCAGGCCGGTCTGCGGTTCATTTATCTGGGCTACTACCTTCCCGATTTCCTGGATTTCGTGAACGGGGAATTCGCCGTGGCGCATGGACTGGTGTGCCGCACCGGCGAGGATGCCGATCCCGAACAGAGCGGAAATTTGCAGGTCTATGACGCACTCGACTGCGATTTCCTGGCCGCTAACCAGATGCTAAAGGCGATTAAGTTCGGGTTCGGGAAGGTCTCGGATCAGTGTTCGGTCGCGGTGCGCTGGGGCAAACTCGACCGCGACGAGGCGATCAAGCTGCTGCAGAAATACGACGGCAAATGCGCGCCCCGTTACATCGAGCAGTTCTGCCGCTACATCGGCATCAGCGAAGAGGAATTCTGGGCCATCGCAGAGCGTTACCGAAACCATGACGTCTGGGTGCGCGACGGCAACGACTGGCGCCTGAGGAACCCTGTGGGATGAAGCCAACCATTGCCATCGTCGACTACGGCATGGGCAACCTTGCTTCGGTTGCCAGTGCGTTTGCCGCGCTCGATGTGCCGACCGTGATTACCCAGGATCGTGAGGCCCTGGCCGGCGCCGACGGCATTCTGCTGCCCGGTGTCGGTGCTTTCGGCCAGGCCATGTCGAACCTGCGCACGCTCGATCTGGTCGGCCCCTTGACTGAGCTGATGATGGATCGGCAACGCCCGTTCCTGGGCATCTGTCTTGGCATGCAGCTGATCGCCGAGCGGTCCGTGGAGCTGGGCGAACACCAGGGGTTGGACTGGATCAGCGGAACCGTCGAGGCGATCCCGGCGAGCGACGGCCACCCGGTGCCCCATGTCGGCTGGAGCGAGGTCCGGTTTGATCCTGCTGATCCGCTGTTTGCCCGCATCGATGACGATGCCTGTTTCTACTTCGACCATTCCTATGTTCTGCGCACCGACCCTTCGAACGTATCGGCGTCTGCCGATTATGGCCGTTCGCTCACGGCGGTGGTGCGCTCGGGCAATCTGGTCGCCACGCAGTTCCACCCCGAAAAGAGCCAGCGTGCGGGCCTCAAGCTGTTGCGCAATTTCTCCAACAGCATTGCCGACCGGATGGAAGGCTAGGACGATGGCAACGAAACGACGCATCGTTGCAGCCCTGCTGGTGCGTGACGGCATCCTGGTCCAGAGCATCGGGTTCCGCCGCTATCTGCCGGTCGGCAAGGCCGAAATTGCCGCGCGTTTCCTCGATGACTGGGGTGTAGACGAGATCGTGCTGCTCGACATCTCAGCCAGCCGGCAGGGGCGTCTGATCCCGATCGATCTTGTTGAACGTGTCGCGCGTGTTTGCCGCGTTCCCCTGACCGTAGGTGGTGGCATCGGTTCGGTCGAGGACGTCAGGACAATGATCCAGGCAGGGGCAGACAAGGTTTCAATCAACGCCGCGCTTTTTGCCGATCCCGACCTGCTGGGAACGGCGGCGTCCCAGTTCGGTGTGCAGTGCATCGTTGCCGCGATGGATGTCCTGCGCGCAGAGGACGGGACGACCCGTGTCTTTGCCGAGTGCGGGATGCACGATACCGGCAGGAACCCCGCCGATCTCGCCCGAACATATGCTGAAGCCGGAGCAGGGGAAATCCTGCTCAACGCGATCCATGCTGACGGACAACGGGAAGGCTACGATTGCGCGCTGGTCGAAAAGGTCGCCTCGGCGATAGCCGCTCCGCTGATTGCATTGGGCGGGGCCGGCCGTCCCGACCACATCCGGGAGCTCTTCGAGAGCACGCGCGCCTCGGCTGCAGCGGTCGGCAACATGCTGCATTACTGCGAACACAGCGTCGCGGTTCTCAAGTCTTCGTTGCAACGTGAAGGGCTCGACCTGCGTCTCGATAGCCAGGCCGACTATCGTCACATGACCGTGCTTCCCGAAGGACGGCTCGACCGTCGCCCGGAACATGAGCTGGAGGCGGAAATCTTCCAGCACATTCCCCGCGAGGTCATATGAGGTACTGCAAACGCTGCCTTTATCCCGAAAGCCATCCGCTGAACCTGGTTTTCGACGACGAAGGCATCTGCAGCGGTTGCCGGGTGCATGAGGAAAAGGACCGGCTCGATTGGGAAAAACGGGCCGGATGCCTTGAATCCATCCTAGCCCGTTATCGCGGCAAGGCGCCGGGCCGGCATGACTGTGTCGTCCCGGTGACCGGTGCGCGGGACTCCTACTTCATCGTCGACCTGCTGGTTCGCAAATACGGCATGAACCCCATGCTGGTGAGCTACAACCGGCATCACAACACGCTGCGCGGCATCCGCAATCTGGCTTACCTGCGGACCCATTTCGACGGCGATTACATGCAGTCCGTCGTAGCACCCCAGCGGGTCAGGGCGATCACGCGCGAGACACTGCACCGCATGGGCAGCATCTACTGGCATGTCCTGGCGGGGCAGACGGTCTGGCCCGTGCAGGTCGCCGTGCGGCTCAAGATTCCACTGATCATCTGGGGCGCCCATCAGGGCGTCGACCAGGTCGGCATGTT
>CALGGB010000246.1 GCA_937880925.1 uncultured Rhodospirillaceae bacterium
CTCCCGGCGCCCATACCGCTCGCTGCCCGGTCTTTGCCCGCGTCATGGGCGCGGGACCGGCCTGGCTTCGCTCGGGCCTCGATCACATCGAGCGGCCCTGACTTGCCTTTGATTGGCCACCGGCTTGGCATAGATTGCCCGCCCAACGATACCGGACACCCAGAATCATGCGTCTGACACGCTATTTCCTGCCCACGCTGAAGGACACGCCTTCAGAGGCCACCATCGTCTCTCACCGCCTGATGCTGCGCGCCGGCATGGTGCGCCAGGCCTCGGCCGGCATCTATTCCTGGCTGCCGCTGGGTTTCCGGGTGCTGAAGAACATCGAGAATATCGTCCACGAGGAGATGCAGGCGGCCGGCGCCCATCCCGTGCTGATGCCCACGCTGCAGAGCGCCGACCTGTGGCGCGAGAGCGGGCGTTACGACGCCTATGGCCCTGAGATGCTGCGCATCACGGACAGGCATGAGCGCGACATGCTCTACGGCCCGACGAACGAGGAGCAGATCACCCAGATCGTGCGCGACGACATCAAGAGCTACCGCGATCTGCCGCGCAACCTCTACCACATCCAGTGGAAGTTCCGGGACGAGATCCGGCCCCGCTTCGGCGTCATGCGCGGGCGCGAGTTCCTGATGAAGGACGGCTACAGCTTCGATCTGGATTTCGAGAGCGCCAAGCGTTCCTACAACATCATGTTCGTCGCCTACCTGCGGACCTACGCCCGCATGGGCCTGAAGGCGATCCCCATGGCTGCCGATTCCGGCCCCATCGGCGGTGATCTCAGCCACGAGTTCATCATCCTGGCCGACACCGGCGAATCCGCGGTCTATGCCGATGCCGCACTGCTGGAGCGCGACCCCCGCCAGGACGATGTCGATTTCACGGGTGATCTCGAACCCATCGTGCAGTCCTGGACCTCGCTGTATGCCGCCACGGACGAGAAACATGATCCGGCCAGGTGCCCCGTGCCCGCGGACCGCCTGGTCGAGCGGCGCGGCATCGAGGTCGGCCACATCTTCTATTTCGGGACGAAGTATTCCGAACCCCTGGGTTGCGCCGTCACCATGCCGGACGGCGAGCGCCGCCTGTTGCACGGAGGCTCCTACGGCATCGGCGTGTCGCGCCTTGCCGGTGCGATCATCGAAGCGAGCCACGATGACGCCGGCATCATCTGGCCCGATGCCGTCGCCCCCTTCGATGTCGGCCTGATCAACCTGAAGTCGGGCGATGCCGATTGCGACACCGTGGCATCCGATCTCGATGCCAAGCTGCAGGATGCAGGTGTCGAGGTTTTGCACGACGATCGCGACGAGCGGGCTGGGGTGAAGTTCGCCGACATGGACCTGATCGGACTTCCCTGGCAGCTCACCGTTGGGCCGCGCGGCGTCAAGGCCGGCACCGTGGAGTTGAAGCGCCGCGCAACCGGCGAGAAACATGAACTGTCCGTCGATTCCGCCATGTCGCGGATCCTGGAAGGCAGCGCGTGATCTCGGCCTTCGAGCGTACCGTCGCCTTCCGCTACCTGCGGGCGCGCAGGCAGGAGGGCTTCATCTCGGTGACGGCGGGCTTCTCGCTCCTGGGTATCTGCCTCGGCGTGGGCGCGCTGATCATCGTGATGTCGGTGATGAACGGCTTCCGCGCCGAACTGATCGGCCGCATCCTGGGCTTCAACGGCCATGTCTCGGTCGTGGGTACGGGCGAGGGGCTGGCCGAGAACGACGAGCTGATCCGCGAGCTCCAGCGCATTCCCGATGTCGACCTGGTTGTGCCCCTTGTCGAGGGTCAGGTCCTGGCATCCTCTCCCAGCAGCCAGGCCGGGGTGCTGGTCCGCGGCATCCGGCCCCAGGACTATGCCGCGCAGCCGGCTCTGGTCGACGCCCTGAAGATCGGCAATCTCGGCGATTTCGGGACCCAGCCCGGCGTCATCGTCGGCTCGCGACTGGCCTTCAAGCTGGGCCTCAACTACGGCGACGAGATCACGCTGATCTCGCCAAAGGGCATACCCACGGCCTTCGGCACGGTGCCGCGTTCGGTCGCCTACCGAATTGTCGGCATCTTCCAGGTCGGCATGTACGAGTACGACTCCAGCGTCATCTTCATGCCTCTCGACCAGGCACAGGTCTACTTCCGCATGGCCGGCAAGGTAAGCCAGGTGGAGCTGATGCTGCGCCATCCCGAGCAACCCGCCCAGGTTCGCGAGATGGCCCAGCAGATCGCCGGACCCGTGCGCGTCGTCGACTGGCAGCAGACCAACAGCCACCTCTACGGCGCGTTGCAGGTGGAGCGGAACGTGATGTTCCTGATCCTGACGCTCATCATCGTGGTCGCCGCGTTCAACATCATTTCCAGCCTGATCATGCTGGTGAAGGACAAGAACGGCGACATCGCGATCATCCGCACCATGGGCGCGACACGCGGATCGGTGATGAAGATCTTCCTGCTCACAGGCGCCAGCATCGGTGTCGCAGGCACCCTGCTGGGCCTCACCATCGGTGTGCTCTTCTGCGTCTACATCGAACAGATACGCCAGTTCATCCAGCTCCTGAGCGGTGCCGAGCTGTTCCCGGCGGAGATCTATTTCCTTTCCCAGATACCGGCCAAGGTCGACTGGACCGAAGTCGCCACAATCGTGATCATGGCACTGGGCCTCACGTTCCTTGCCACGCTCTATCCGGCCTGGCGCGCCTCGCGTGTTGAACCCGCCGAGGCGCTGCGCTATGAGTGAGGCCGCACTGGAACTGCGCGGCGTCGGACGGACCTTCGTCCAGGGCGACCGCAAGCTTGAAGTCCTGAAAGACGTCTCCCTGACCCTGCGGCCGGGCGAGATGGTCGCCCTGGTCGGCCCTTCCGGCTCGGGCAAGTCGACCTTGCTCTATATCGCGGGCCTGCTGGAGCGGCCGGACCGGGGCGATATCCTGATCGGCGGGCAACCCTGCGACGTACGCAACGACGCCCGCCGCACGGCCTTGCGCGGCAAACACCTGGGCTTTGTCTATCAGTTCCATCATCTGCTGCCCGAATTCTCCGCCCTGGAAAACGTCATCCTGCCCCAGCTCGTGGCCGGCAGGAGCCGGAAGCAGGCACGGGACCGGGCAAACGAACTGCTCGTCCATCTGGGTCTTGCCGAGCGCCTGGGCCACCGCCCCGCACGGCTTTCGGGCGGCGAGCAGCAGCGCGTCGCCATCGCCCGGGCTCTGGCCAACCAGCCGGCCGTTCTTCTGGCCGACGAGCCGACCGGCAACCTGGATCACGACACGGCCGAAGAAGTCTTCGAGCAGCTCCAGGCGCTGGTCCGGGGGCAGGGGCTGGCAGGTCTGATCGCAACCCACAATATGGCGCTTGCCGGCCGCATGGACCGCATTCTGCGCATGCAGGACGGCCACCTGATCGAAGGCTGAGACCGAGACGCAGCCGACCTGGCGTTCTTCCACACTTTTGATGAACGTCCTGGCTCAAAGCGGACCCGTTCTGTGCGATCCTAGGGGCATGCCCATCGCCGACTTCGTCCATCTTCGCGTCCACACGCCGTTCTCCCTGCTGGAGGGCGCGGTGAAGATCCCGGAGCTGGTCTCGCGCGCGGTGGCCAATGACATGCCTGCCTTGGCGATCACGGACACGGGCAACATGTTCGGCGTGCTGGAGTTCTCCGCAGCCTGCGCCGGCAAGGGCGTGCAGCCGATCATCGGAACCCTGCTTGCGATCTCCAGCGCGGAGCACCGAACCCAACGCCCCGAGGATGCCGAACGCCTGGTCCTGCTCGCACAGGACGACAAGGGTTACGCCAACCTGCTGAAGCTGGTCTCCAAATCCCATCTGGAAACCGAGGCCGGCGACGTGCCTGCCGTCGACATGGAGGCTCTTGGCCGTCACGCCGAGGGGCTGATCTGCCTCACCGGCGGCCCGAACGGTCCCGTCGCGCGCCGCATTGTCGAGGGCAGGGAGGGCGATGCCCGCACTGCTCTCAACCAACTCAAGACCATGTTCGGCGATCGCCTTTATGTCGAACTGCAGCGCCATGACGAACCCGCCGAGCGCCAGAGCGAGGCGGTCCTGGTCAACCTGGCCTACGATCTCGATCTGCCGCTGGTGGCGACCAACGACGTCATGTTCACCGAGGCCTCGATGCACGAGGCGCACGACGCGCTGACCTGCATCGCCGGCGGCGCCACGGTAAACCGCACGGACCGCCGCCGCGTCTCGCCCCAGCACTATTTCAAGACGGCAGAGGAGATGCGCTACAAGTTCTCCGACCTGCCGGAGGCCTGCGACAACACGCTGGTGATTGCACGACGTTGCGCGGTGATGTCACCCAAGCGCAAGCCGATCCTGCCGCGCTATCCCGACACGGAAGGCCGCAGCGAGGAAGAGGAACTGCGGCGCCAGGCCACCGAGGGGCTTGATGCCCGCCTTGAAGCCCATGTCTTCACGTCCGAAATGGATGCCGCCGAGCGGGAGACCGTGAAGAAGCAGTATCACGACCGCCTGGATTTCGAGCTCAACGTCATCATCGGGATGCAGTTTCCCGGCTACTTCCTGATCGTTGCCGAGTTCATCAAGTGGGCCAAAGCCCAGGGCATTCCCGTCGGGCCGGGCCGCGGTTCGGGCGCGGGTTCGGTCGTCGCCTGGGCGCTGACCATCACCGATCTCGACCCCATCCGTTTCGGCCTGCTGTTCGAGCGCTTCCTCAATCCCGAGCGCGTTTCGATGCCGGATTTCGACGTCGACTTCTGCCAGGACCGGCGCGACGAGGTGATCGCTCACGTCCAGGAACTCTACGGCCGCGACCGCGTCGCCCAGATCATCACCTTCGGTACCCTGCAGGCCCGCGCCGTGGTGCGCGATGTCGGGCGCGTGCTGGAAATGCCCTATGGCCAGGTCGACCGGCTGGCGAAGCTCGTCCCGGTCAATCCGGCCAACCCGATCTCGCTGCAGGATGCGCTCAACAGCGAGGAGGGGCTGCGCGATGCTCGCGCCGCCGAACCCGCGGTCGCCCGCCTGATCGACACGGCGTTGAAGCTGGAGGGCCTTTACCGCCATGCCAGCACCCATGCCGCGGGCGTGGTGATCGGGGACCGCCCGCTCGACGAACTGGTGCCGCTCTACCGTGATCCGCGTTCGGACATGCCGGTCACCCAGTTCCACATGAAGGACGTGGAAAAGGCCGGTCTGGTGAAGTTCGACTTCCTGGGCCTGAAAACGCTCACAGTGCTGCAGCGCGCCGTGGAACTGCTGGCCAAGAACGGCATCGAGGTCGATCTCGACACCCTGCCTCTCGACGACCCCGCGACCTACGCCATGCTGACCCGCACCGAGACCGTCGGCGTCTTCCAGCTGGAAGGTCAGGGCATGCGCGACGCGCTACGCCAGCTCCGGCCCGACAAGATCGAGGACATCATCGCGCTTGTCTCGCTCTACCGCCCGGGCCCGATGGAGAACATCCCGCTGTTCTGCCGGCGCAAGCATGGCGACGAGACCGTCGATTACATGCATCCCATGCTGGAGCCGGCGCTCGCCGAGACCTATGGCGTCATCATCTACCAGGAGCAGGTGATGCAGATCGCCCAGATCCTGGCGGGGTACAGCCTGGGCGAAGCCGATCTGCTGCGCCGCGCCATGGGCAAGAAGATCAAGGAGGAGATGGCCGCCCAGCGCGACCGCTTCGTCACCGGCGCGGTTGCCAAGGGCGTCGACGAGCGTCAGGCGAGCAACATCTTCGATCTGGTCGACAAGTTCGCGGGTTACGGCTTCAACAAGAGCCATGCCGCCGCCTATGCCCTGGTCGCCTACCAGACAGCCTGGCTGAAGGCCAACCACCCGGTCGAGTTCCTGGCTGCCTCCATGACCCTGGACATGGGCAACACCGACAAGCTCAACATCTTCAAGCAGGAGCTCGACCGCCTGCAGATCCCCTTGCTGCCGCCAGACGTCAACAGCTCCGGCGTGACGTTTACCGTGGAGCTGCTGCCCGACGGCACCAAGGCGGTGCGCTACGCCCTGGCGGCGGTCAAGAACGTCGGCGCCCACGCCATGGAGGACCTCGTGGCCGAGCGCGAGCGTCTGGGGCCGTTCACCGACCTTTTCGACTTCACCTCGCGACTTGATACCCGCGTCATGAACAAGCGGCAGATCGAGAATCTGGCCCGCGCCGGTGCCTTCGACGGTCTGGAAGAGAACCGCGCCAAGGTGGTCGCCAACGTCGAGCTGCTGGTGCGCTACAACGGCGTGATCCGCGAGGAGCGGGAAAGCCAGCAGTCCTCGCTGTTTGGCGGCGAAAGCGCGGTGGCTCCGGCAACCCCGGCCCTGACCGAGGTCGATCCCTGGATCACCGCTGACGCGCTGAAGGAAGAATTCGACGCCATCGGGTTCCATCTATCCTCCCATCCCCTGGCGCCCTACCAGGACACTCTTGACCGGCTGGAGGTCGTCACCTTCGTTCAGGCCGAGGAACAGGCGCG
>CALGGB010000247.1 GCA_937880925.1 uncultured Rhodospirillaceae bacterium
CCCGCCGGAATATCTTTGCAATCCGGAGGCCAAAAAACGGCAGGAGCCCCCGGCCAGTTGACCGAGGGCTCCAACGTCTTCCGGCACGAGCGAAACGGTCAGCCCTTCCAGAGGCCTTCGCGCACCAGATCGTCCTGGGTCTGCTCGATCGAAACCTTGAGGATGCCGACGAACTCGTCGATCTGCGCCTCGGTCATGATCAGCGGCGGCGACATGATGTTCAGGTGACCCAGCGGACGGATGATCAGGCCGCGCTTCTGGGCGTGACCGGCGATGCGGCCACCGACGTTGACCTCGGGCGGCAGCAGCTCCCTGGTTTTCTTGTCGGCGACGTTCTCGATGCACATCATGAAGCACTTGCCGCGGACCTCGCCGACCAGCGGCAGATCGGCCAGCTCATGGAGCTTCTTCTCGAAGTAGGGCCCGACCTTGCGGACATGGCCCGGAATGTCCTCGCGCTCCATGATCTCGATGTTCTTGAGACCCGCCGCGCAGCACGCCGGATGGCCCGAATAGGTGAAGCCCGTGGTGAACAGGGCGCCCTCCTGCTGGGGCGTCGAGAGCACCTCGTACATCTTCTCCGAGATGATGGTGGCCGAAAGCGGCTGGTAACCCGAACTGATGCCCTTGGCCGAGGTGATGATGTCGGGAACGATGCCGAAGACGTCCTCGGAGGCAAAGAAGTGACCCAGGCGGCTGAAGCCGGTCACGACCTCGTCGGAGATGTAGAGGATATCATTCTCGGCACACAGGTCGCGGGTGCGCTTGTGGTAGCCCGGCGGCGGCACGATGACGCCACCGGCGCCCATGATCGGCTCGGCGATCATGGCGCCGATGTTGTCGGCCCCCACGGTCTCGATCTTCTCGCGCAGATCCTCGATCAGCCAGTCGCCGAATTCCTCGACGCTCATGCCTTCGGGCCGGCGGTAGGGATAGGGACAGGCAACATACTCGACCAGGTCATCGGCCTGGTCGAAGCCGATCTTGTCGAAGGCGATGCCGGTCAGCGCAGCCGTCATGTAGGTCGTGCCGTGGTAGGCATCGACCCGGCTGATGATCTTCTTCTTGGTCGGACGGCCCAGGTTGTTCCAGTAGAAGTGAACAAAGCGGATGGCCGTGTCATTGGCCATCGAGCCGCCGGTACCAAAGAACATGTGGTTGAGATCGCCCGGCGTCAGCTCGGCGATCTTGGCGCCAAGCAGGGCCTGGGGCGGCGTACCCAGGTGGTTGAACGGCGAGTAGTAGGGAATGGCGCGGATCTGCTCGGCGACCGCGTCGGCCATTTCCTCGCGGCCGTAACCGATGTTGACGCACCACAGGCCACCGATGCCGTCGATGTACTTGTTGCCGCCGGTGTCATAGACGTGGATGCCCTCGGCCTCGGCCATGATGTCGGACCCCTTGGAGTCCCAGTCGGCGAAATTCGTCCACGGATGAATTACGTGGTCGTGGTCCTTCTGCCAGAGGTCCTGAGCGTCGTACTTCACATTTCTGAGCATGGTCTCTCTCCCTCGCACCTTGGTGCCTTGTCCAAGTCTCACCGCCCGGTTGGGGAAAGGCCACAGGTTTTTTCCTGTGCACGGGTTAGGCAGAAGCTATGGTCTAGGCGTTGAGGAAAGGCAGAGTGCGCCATGAGCGAAACGACCAACAAAAAGCGTGTGATGGCGCTGAGTTCCCTGCGCCGCCGTGCGGCCGCCGGCGATATCGACGCCCAGGCGAGCCTGGGCCGCGCTCTGGCGCTGGGTGAACTGGGCAAGCCGGACCATGTTGCAGCCTGGGTCGCGCTCAGCCGTGCGGCATCGGCAGGACATGCGGCTGCACGATCCGATCTCGCTCACCTCGAGGCAAACATTTCGCCGGAAGACCAGATCGCCGCAGAGGCAGCACTCAAGGACGCCGAAGACCCTGCCGTCAGTTGAGGGCGGGATCACCCCGCTCGAACCAGGCAAGTTCGGCCTGGGCGCGGTCGATGTCGCGGTCGAGCCAGGCGAGGAAATCCGGGTGGTCGTCGGACATGCGCTGACGCAGGTCGAGCAGGCGCGCCAGATCGGTGCGCAGCGCCTCGGCCATCAGTTCGTGCTGCAGGGCGCGCTGCTCGGGCGGCAGCAGGTGCAGGAAGCGCATCTTCAGAGCGATCAGCAGCTTGGCATAGGCGCCCGTGGGTTTGAGCGGTGCGTTGAGCAGGCGGGCAAGTTCGCCCCTGCCCTCCCAGGTCAGCTCGACGATGGCATCGCCGGGTTCCTCGGCCTTCTCGGCGACGGCGATCAGCCCCTCGAAGCGCAGCAGTTCGATCGAGGAGGCCATGACATCGACTGGCGAGCCGCCGAAGGAAGCCGTGAACAGGCGCACCTCGGTCGCAAGCGCGCCATAGGCGACGTTGCCGCGGGCGGCAAGAATGCCGAGCGCGGCCAGGCGCAGGGCCTCGGCGGGCATCAGGGTGCGATCACGTTGCATGGCCGCAGTGTACCTGTCGGCCGACGCCCACTCAACGACAGGCTGGCAACAGGGCTCGCCGGGCGGCACAGTCACGCCATGAGCGACGATCCCCTGGCACACGGCACAATCCTGCCCGAGCCCGACCTGCCCAACGGTGGTGAGCTGCTGGCAACGGGGCGGGTGCTGGCGCGCGACTGGCAGGTCGGGACCTGCGCCTTCCTGGAGCATCACGGCGTGGCCAGCGAAGCGGTGTTCAAGCGCGATGCCGTGACGCGGGGCATGATCATGCGCCACGCCCAGATCGGCTTCCGCGACATCGAGAAGACGCGGCGCTGCTACCACGAGATCTGGGAGCGTTGCGCCAGTGCCGGCGCGCGTGTCGACCGCTACGGCATGACGCTGGACTGGGCGATGGGTTATCCGCTGGCCATGCGCGATTCCGGGCCGCGCGGTACCGGCATGTGGCTGAAAGGGGCTGAGGATTTTGTCGCCGTCACGGCCCGGGCGCCGGTGGCGCCGCACTTCGGCGACTGGATGCTGGGCTTTCCCGGCGCGCTGACCAACACGCAATGGGCGCTGGCCGCCGGAAGCACGGCGATCGGCAACCTGGGCCAGCTCTTCACCTTTCGCCTGCCCGGCTGGGACGACGACATCGCCTGCGTCGCCGAGACCGTGAAGGCCCTGGGCCTGATCGCGGCCCAGCCCGTGGAGGTACTGGTGCATGCCAACCTGGACGACGGCTTTGCCGCGACCTTCCAGGATCTTGCCTGCTGCCTGGGCGCGGCCCTGATCGAGCGCCACATCGTGGAGGATCTGATCGGCGCACCGATGGCCCACTGCTATGGCCACCACTTCTCCGAGCCGGTGGCCCGGCTGGCTTTCCACCTCGCGCTATCCGACGGGGCCACGGCGCCCGGCTCCATGATCTACGGCAACACCACGTCCTACCGCGGCGAGCCGGCGCAGAACTGGGCGAGCCTGGCCTCCTACCTGCTGGCCGATATCATGGGCCAGCGGCTGGCCCCGACGGGACACGCCATCAATCCGGTGCCGATCACCGAAGGCAGCCGCATCCCCGACATCGATGAGATCGTGGAGGCCCAGCTCTTTGCCGACCGCCTGATCGGACAGGCAGAGGGGCTGGCGCCGCTGATCGATCCGGAGCCTGCCCGGCTGGAGGCCGCCCGGATCGTTGCGGGAGGCCGGGCCTTTCGCGACGCCGTGCTGGGCGGGCTGGCCGATCGCGGTTACGACACGACCGACCCCTTCGTGCTGTTCCTGGCGCTGCGGCGTATCGGCGCAGCGCGTCTGGAGACCGCCTTCGGTCCCGGCATCCCTGTTGCAGCTTCACCCGTGCGGCGCGAACTCGACGCCATGGCCGGAAGGCGGCTGGAGGTGGTCGATACGGCCACAAGGGCGATCATTGCCGGGGCAGACCTGACGGCCCTGATCGCCACCAGCGATGTTCATGAACACGGCAAGACCCTGCTCGAAACCATGTGCCGGGAGCTGGGCGTGGCCGTGGTGGACGGCGGCGTCTCGGTCGATCCAGACGACCTGGCCCGGCGCACCGCAGCGTCCGGCTGCGACCTCGTCTGCATCAGCACCTACAACGGCATTGCCCTGGACTATGTCGAGAGTTTCCTGGAGGAGGCCCGCGCCCGCGGCGTCATGGTGCCGGTGCTGGTCGGCGGACGGCTCAACCAGATACCGGGCAACACCAACACCAGCCTGCCGGTCGATGTCGGCGATGCCCTGGGGCGGCTGGGCGTGGCGGTCTGCCGCGACGCGGCCGACCTGGTCCCCGCACTTCTGGATGCGGCCAGCGGGCGTCAACCTTGACGCCACCGCCTTGCTCGGGGGACAACTCCGCCCCCATATCGAACTGCAACAGCCCCCTTCTGGAGAGCTCCCATGGAAATCTGCGCACTTGGTGACATGCCCCCTCTGGGCGAGGCTCCTGAGAAGATGCATGCCTTCCTGGTGCGCCAGGATCGTTTCGGCGAGCCGATCAGTGCCTGGCAGCGCGAGGTCATCCCCGTTCCCGAGCTCAAGCCCGACGAGGTGCTGGTCTGGAACATGGCGACCGGCATCAACTACAACAACGTGTGGGCCGCGCTGGGCTACCCGGTGGATGTCATCGCCGAGCGCCAGAAGAACCTGGGCGAGGCCGAGGACTTCCATGCCGGCGGCTCGGATTGCGCGGGCATTGTCTTCAAGGTCGGCTCTGCCGTGACCAACGTTAAACCCGGCGACGAGGTGGTGGTCCATTCGGGCTGGTGGCGCCCGGACGATCCCTGGGTGCTGTCGGGCAAGGACCCGATGCTGGCCGATTCGACCCGCATCTGGGGTTACCAGACCAACTACGGCAGCTACTGCCAGTTCGCCAAGGCGCAGGCCCACCAGCTTCAGCCCAAGCCCAGGCATCTCTCCTGGGAGGAAGCAGGCTGCTACCTGCTGTGCGCCTCCACCGCCTACCGCATGCTGATGGGCTGGGCGCCCAACACGATCCAGAAGGACGATGTCGTTCTGGTCTGGGGCGCAGCCGGCGGCCTGGGCACCTATGCCATGCAGATCACCCGCGCCCTGGGCGGCAAGGCTGTGGCAGTGGTCTCCGACGAATCCAAGCGCCAGTTCTGCATGGACAACGGCGCGGTCGGGGTCATCAACCGCAACGATTTCGATCACTGGGGCAAGATGCCCGACACCGAGAGCAAGGAATACGGCGCCTGGGCGAAGGGCGCGCGCGCCTTCGGCAAGGCGATCTGGGAAGCGGTCGGCGAGAAGGTCAGCCCCCAGATCGTCTTCGAGCACCCCGGTGAATCAACCCTGCCGACCAGCGGCTTTGTCGCCGCGACCGGCGGCATGATCGTGATCTGCGCTGGCACCACCGGCTACAACATCACCATGGACCTGCGTTACCACTGGATGCGCCAGAAGCGCCTGCAGGGCAGCCATCTCTCCAACGACGAGCAGGCCACCGCGGTCAACCAGTTGATGATCGAGAAGAAGATCGATCCCTGTCTGTCGGCGACCTACAGCTTCGACGAGATCGGCCATGCCCATCAGCTGATGCGCGAGAACAAGCACCCGTTCGGCAACATGGCCTGCCTGGTGAACGCCACGCAGACCGGCATGGGACGCAATGGCTGAGGGGAACCAAGCGCTCTGAATCACGCGTTTGAGTAACAGCGATTGCACAGTTGTCGCGTTGTCTGATGATTTGCCTGTGCTAACATGAGGCAAGGGCCGGTTTTGGGGCGCACGACAGCGGCCGGCTGATCGCAAGGCCACGGCACGGAACGCCGGGAGTCTGGGGACTTCCGGGCGCCGGACTTGGGGGAGCTTGATTTATGGCCTTGCGCATGTCGTCGGTTTCGCGCCTTGCACTGCTCTTCGGCATGGCGCTGGGCATTCATCAGGCTCAGGCCCAGAGCCTGGGCGACGAGCTGACCGTCCTGCTGACCGACAGTCCCGAGATCAACAGTCTGCGCAATCAGGCCCTGGCGTCCGACGAGGGCATCAACGAAGCCTATTCCGGTTTTCTGCCGACCCTCGACCTGTCGGGCGATTACGGCTTCGAGCACACCGAGGAGCCGACAGACAACACCGGCGTGGGCGAGGATGTCGACCTGACCCGCCGCCGCGTCACGGCCATCCTGCGCCAGCGCCTGTTCGACGGCTGGGGCACCCAGTCCAACTACAACGCTTCCCAGCTCAACAGCGAGGTCGCCGCCGCGACCCTGGAAAACACCACCCAGGACCTGATGTTCCAGGGTATTCGCGCCTATCTTGAGGTGCTGCGCGCCACAGCCCTGATCGATCTGGCCGAGCAGAACGTCGAGGTGATCCAGACCCAGCTCAGCCTGGAGACAGAACGGGTCGAGCGCGGCTCGGGCATCACGCTCGACGAACTGCAGGCCAAGACACGGCTTCAGATCGCCCAGGAGCGCAAGGTCGCCTTCGACGGCACGCTCGAACAGCAGATGTCCCGCTACCGCCGCCTGTTCGGTCATGACCCGCTGACCACGGCCATGAGCGTGCCGCCAATTCCCGAAAGCGAAATTCCGGCCACGCTGGCCGATGCGGTGGCCATCGCCGAAGCGGAGAATCCGCGCGGCTACGGCAGCGACTTCAATGTCCAGCTCGCCGATGAGGCCCGCGACGCCGCCTATTCCGGCTACTATCCCACGGTCGATCTCGTCGGCCGTCTGAACTGGGAAGACGATGTCGAAGGCACCGAGGGCGTGCGCCGCGACGCGGCCATCATGGTCGAGGCCAACTGGCAGATCTTCAGCGGCTTTGCGACCGATGCCGGCGTGGCGCGTTCGGCCTACCAGTATGTCGCAGCGGTCAATGATCGCTCCGCGGTCGGCCGCGTCATCATCCGCGATACCGAACTTGCCTGGGAACTGTTCATGACCTCGCGCGAGCGGGTCGCTCTGCTGGAGAACGCCGTCAACATCGCCATCGAAGTCCATGCCGCGCGGGTCAAGCTGCGCGATGCCGGGCAGGAGACCGTTCTGAACGTGCTCGATGCACAGAACGATGTCTTCAACGCCCAGATCAATCTGGTGGGCGCGCAGTTCGACATGTACCTCGGCGCCTATCGCCTGCTCCAGGCGATGGGCCGCCTGACCCCGGACCGTGTCGGCGCCGAGGGCGAGCAGGATGTGTCGGCCCTGGAGGGCTATTCAAGCGACATCAACATCGGCGCCAGCGCCGACCAGGCGACCGTCGCGCTGGCCTCCGATCCCATGCCCCAGCCCGAAGTCACTGCCGCAGCGGCAGCGGTCGAAACCACCGAGATCACCGAGAGTGTCGAGATCCTGGCCGCCAGCCAGCCCCTGGTGTGGCTCGAGGACGAGGCCGACACAGCGCAGTTCATCCAGCCAGAAGTCGTGGAAACCGTTACGCTCGTCGAACCGGCGCCCGAGCCCGTGCAGGCGATGACCGTGACCTACCAGAGCTTCGATGTGGCCGAGACCATGGCATCGAGCGAACCCTCTATCGAGGAGGAGGACAGCGCATCGCTCATTGCCGGTTCCATGCTGATCGACCATGACGACGATGACGCCAACCTGACCCGGTCCTGGAGTTTCGACTGACGCCATCGGGCGCCCGCCACCAGAAGAAACGGCCATCGCCTCGCAGCGATGGCCGTTTTGCCTTGGGGTGGATGGACAGGCCTACTTCGACGTCGCGACGTAAACGCCGTCCCAATCCTCACCCGGCGGATTGATGCGGAACTCGGCGATGCGTTCGGCATAGAGGTCGTGCAGGCCCTCGAGCGAAGGCCACATCTGCCTGCCCTCTGCAATCAGGCTCTCGGCCAGATCCCAGTCCTGGGCGCGGTAGGCCGCCAGCATCGCATCGTGCGATTTGCGGAAGGCGATGTAGGCGGGATCCGAAAGCATGTCCTTGCGCCCGAGCACCGTGTGGATCGTCACCGCCTCGGTGCGGCCCTTGACCTGGATCCTGTCGAGTTCGAGCGTGGCGTAGAGGTCGGCCGCCACGGCATAGGTGTTGGGGCCGATGACGATGATGACGCCATAGGTCTTGGACTGGCCCTCCAGGCGCGAGGCCAGATTCACATCGTCGCCAATCACCGAATAGTCGAAGCGCTGGTCCGAGCCCATGTTGCCGACAAACACCTCGCCCGTGTTGATGCCGACGCCGACCCGGATGGGGAAGAATCGCCGCCCCTCATCCTTGGCCTCCTGCTCGATGATGACGTTGATGCGCTCGACCTCCTCGGTCATGGTCAGGGCAGCATCGATGGAATGGTCGATCTGCTCCTCGTCCAGCAGCGGCGCGTTCCAGAACGCCATGATGCAATCGCCCATGTACTTGTCGATGGTGCCCTTGCGATCGAGGATGATGCCGGTCATGGGCGTCAGGAAGCGGTTGATCAGGCTGACCAGGCCCACCGGATTGCCGCGAAACTGCTCGGAGATCGCGGTGAAGCCGCGGATGTCGGAGAACAGCAGGGTCATGTTGCGCATCTCGCCGCCGAGCTTCAGGCGATCGGGGTTGGAGGCCAGCTCCTCGACCATGGCGGGCGAGAGATACTGCGCAAAGGCGCCGCGCACCTGCTTCTTGGCCTGCTCCTCGCGAACGTAGTTCATGAAGGTGAGGAAGGCGTAGAGCAGGAAGACGCAGATCGAGGGATAGGCAAAGGCGATCAGCTGCTGTTTCTCGGCAAACATGTACCAGGATCCGCCTGCCACGCCGCCGATCACAACGACCACCGCCAGCAGGCTCCAGAGCGCGCCGCCCAGGGGCACCAGCACCGCCAGGACCAGGGCCGCCGCAATAATGATGCCGGGCTCCAGCCATTTGGCATAGTTGGGCCGGGTCAGGGTGGTCTGCGTCATCAGGTTCTCGAGAAGCTGGGCATGGACCTCCACGCTCGGCAGCGCCTCCGACAGGGGCGTCGCGCGAATATCCTGCAGGCCCGCGGCTGACGTGCCCAGCACCACGACATGACCAAAGAGCTTCTCGGGCGGCACCGTGCCGTCGAGCACATCCTTGACCGAGACATAACGATCCCGCGTATAGGGCGCGTAATAGACCCAGCCGTGACCGGTATCGTCGGTGGGAATTGAGAACTGTGGTGTCAGCTTGAGATCAACCGGGCCGTGGACGTCCTGCTCGATCAGGATGGAGGGCCGTCCGGCCGCAACGCGCAGTGCCTCGATGCTGAGTGCGGGATAGATCTCGCCGTTGACCGTCAGCAGCAACGGCACACGGCGCACAATGTTGTCCTGATCAGGGAAGAAGGAGAAGAATCCTATACCCGCTGCATTCTCCTCGAGTTCGGGGAGATTGCGCTCAATGTTGCGGAAGTTCAGCAACATGGCCGACAGGGGCGGCAGTTCGTAGGGCGTGATATTGCGCTGGGCGATACCGGCCTTGCGCGGCAGGTCGTCGGCGGCGGGCGGATCGCCGCGTGGCACCGTCGCCTGACCCAGCACCACGGGCCGTCCGGCCATCATGGCGGCCAGCACCGAATCGTTGTCGGGCATCGCAAGCAGTTCGGCGCGCGCCTCGGGCGAAAGTTCGTCGCCCATGCGTTCGGCGATGATCGCGGGCGATTGCCGGTCCGGCTCGGCATAGACGATATCGAAGGCGACCGCGGCGACGTGATAATCGTCGATCAGCTTGCGCACCAGTTCGGCGATCAGCGTGCGCGGCCAGGGCCACTGGCCCAATGCCTCCAGGCTTTCGTCGTCGATGTCGATGATGCGCACCGGCACGACCACGTCCTGGGGCATCTCGCGTGGCTTCAGGCGCTGGTAGATATCGAAAGTCTTGGCGCGCATGATCTCGATGGGAAGCGGGTCTGCGGCGCGGACCACAACCATGCCGACCAGCAGAATGGCCGCCAGTACATAGGTGAACTTCCAGCTCGTCAGAAACCGCCCCATAAGCGCCCCTCAATCCCCGCAAGCCTCACTCTAACACAGGGTTGGAAGGCAAGAAGAGCGCAGATCGCCTGCCCGGGACACACGCGCTGAGGCGTAGCGCGGACCCTTCCGGGATGGCAAGATCGCCGCCATGGCGACATTCACGACCAAAACGTGGCTCAAGCCCCTGTTGAAGCCGCTGATGCCGGCCTTCCGCGAGGTCGCCGTCATGTCGTTGTTCATCAACATGCTGGCGCTGGGCCTGCCGATCTTCGTTCTGCAGGTCTATGACCGGGTCGTCTTCTATCACGGGGTGCGCACCCTGGTGGCGCTGGTCATGGGTGTCGCCATCGTCATCGCCTTCGATCTGATCCTGCGCCAGGCGCGCAGCCGCGTTCTCCAGCGCGCCGCGACGGGTATCGACGTGCGCCTGGGCCGCGGGCTGTTCGACAAGGTGACCTCCCTGCCCCTGCGCACCCTGGAGGCACGGCCCCAGAGTTACTGGGCCTCCCTCTTCCGCGATGCCGACACGGTGCGCAACATCTTCTCAGGCCCCACCGCAGTACTGGCGGCCGAACTGCCGTTCATTCCGATCTTCATCGTCATCATCTTTGTCATCGCGGCCCCCATCGCCTGGGTGCTGCTGGTCATCGTACCGGCTTTCCTCCTGATCGCCTGGCTCTCGGGCAGCGTGCTCGACGGCGCCAGCCGGCGCGAGAAGGAGCAGATCCTGGACCGCGAGGCCATGCTCCAGGAGATGCTGGGTGGGCGCACGACGATGAAGGCGCTGGCCATCGAGGCCGGCTTCAAGCAGCGCTGGGAAAGTCGCCACGCCAGCGTCATCTCCCGCTCGCTCGACCGCGGCTTCTGGTCCGACAGCTTCGCCAACCTTTCGATGAGCATGTCGTTCATCACCACGGTCGCCATGACCACGGTCGGCGCCATCGCCATCCTCAACAACGAGATCACGATCGGCGCGCTGATCGCGACCAACATGCTCTCGAACCGGCTGATCTCGCCGCTCAACCAGCTGGTCGGCACCTGGCGCAACTATGCCCTCTACAAGCAGTCGCTTTCCCGCCTGACCGAGGCCTTCGCCCTGGCCGAGGAACGCCAGAGCTCGACGATCACGCTGACCCGTCCGGAGGGCGTGGTCGAGGTCGAGAACGTCAGCTTTGCCTTCTCCCCCGACGGCACCAAGGTGATCGACGGCATCTCCATGAAGATCAAGCCGGGGGGCATCATCGGACTGATCGGCCCCAACGGCTCGGGCAAGACCACGCTGCTGAAGCTGATGCAGGGCCTCTATCAGCCTGCCCAGGGCCGCGTCCTGCTCGACGGCGCCGACATCAGCCAGTACACGCGCCACGACCTTGCACCCTGGATAGGCTACGTGCCCCAGGAGGCCGCCCTGTTCCACGGCACCATCCGCGACAACATCGCCGGCATGAACGAGGCGATCGACGACGCGCAGATCATCGAGGCGGCGCGCTCGGCGGGCGCCCATGGCTTCATCGCCGACCTGCCCGACGGCTACGGCACCGATATCGGCGAAGCCGGCATGCGGCTTTCGGGCGGCCAGCGCCAGCGCATCGCCGTCGCCCGCGCCCTGCTCAACAATCCACAGGTCCTGCTGCTCGACGAGGTCGCCAGCAACCTCGACCGCGACGCCGAGGCCGCCCTGCGGGACACCCTGCTGGCGCTGAGCAAGGACCACACCATCGTCGTGGCTACCCACACACCCGTTCTGCTGGCCGCCTGCACCCATGTCGTGGGCCTGGAAAAGGGCAAGGTGGCGATCGCCGGGCCCGCGCGCGAGGTGCTCGCCAAGGCCTTCGGCAAGCCCGCCCCCCGCGCCGTTGAAGCCGCGGAGCGCTGAGATGAGCGAGCTCGACCAGCTTGTCGCGCGCAACAAGCCCTCTGCCCTGGCGCTGTTTGCCTGGGCCATCGTGCTGCTGCTGACCGTCGCGCTGCTCTGGGCCTCCCAGGCCAAGCTCGACGAGGTTGCAACCGCCTTCGGCGAAGTCATTCCGGTGGGTCAGGTCAAGACGATCCAGCATCTGGAAGGCGGCATTATCGCCGAGATGTTCGTCACCGAAGGCAGCCTGGTGACCACCGGAAGCCCGCTGGTGCGCCTCGATCTTACCGATTCCGATACGCGCGAAGCCGAACTGTCGGTGACGCTGGACGGCCTCATGCTGCGCCGCGCGCGGCTGAACGCCGAAGCCAACGACACCGAACTGAACTTCCCCGAAGAGGTCGCGCAGCGCCGCCCCGCGGCGGCGCAGAACGAGCGCAACGCCTTCAACGCCCGGATCGCCGAACAGCGCAGCGTACTCAACTCACTGGAAGAGCAGATCAAGCAACGCGAAGGCGACCTGCGCCAGATGCAGGCCGAGGAAACGACCCTGCGCCAGCAGCTTGCCCTGGCACGGCAGAACCTGGACATCGCCAACGACCTGATCGTCGATGGCCTCATCTCCAAGCTCGACCACCTGGCCGCCCAGGCCGAGGTCGAACGGCTTTCGGGCCAGCTGACTTCGACGCGTGAAGGCCTTCCGGGGGCGGAATCCCTGCTGGCCGAGGCCCGCGAACGGCTCAACGAAACCCGCCTGGCCTTCCAGCGCAACGCCCTGGAGGAGCTCTCCGGGGTCGATATCGCGATCCAGACCACGACTGAGGAACTGACACGCGCCACGGCGGTATCGCGGCGCACGCTGATCGTCAGCCCGATCGACGGCGTGGTCAAAAGCCTGGGCTTCCACACCATCGGTGCGGTGGTGCGTCCGGGCGAGGCGATCATGGACATCGTGCCGACCGACGAGCAGCTCGTGATCGAGGCCCATCTCAATCCCCAGGATGTCGGCTATGTCCGCGCCGGCCAGCCGGCCGTGGTCAAGATTTCGACGTACGACTACATCCGCTACGGCATACTGGAAGCGACCGTCATCCAGGTTTCGCCCGACTCCCATCAGGACGAAAACGGCAACACCTACTTCCGGGTGATTGCCGCGACCGACCGCACCTACATGGGCCAGGAACCAGGCGAACTGCCCATCACATCGGGCATGGAGGCCACGCTGGACATCCACACCGGGACCAACACGGTGATGCACTATCTGCTGAAGCCCGTGCTCAAGCTCAAGAGCGAAGCCTTCCGCGAGCGTTAGGCGCCGTCCTGACTTTCCACCAGGCGGGCCGCGATGGCGGGCATGGCCTCGCTGTCGAGGTTGGCAAAGGCAAAGCGCAGGTAATCTTCCTGGCCCGGGCCGAACCAGCTTCCCGGCAGGGCGAGCAGACCGAATTCCTGGGCCAGGCGCCTGGCGACCTGGGTCGCCGGCACACCCTGGAACGGATGACGGACATAGGCGAAATAGGCCCCGGCGCTGACCAGGCTGTAGGCCAGATCGTTGCGCGTGAAGGCCCGCTGCAGGGCCTCGGCGCGGCCCGCCATCACCGCCGCGTTGTTCCTGCGCCAGCCGTCCAGATGGCCGATGCCGTAGAGTGCGGCCTCCTGCCCCAGACGCGGTGCGCAGATCTGCACGCAATCGGTGACCTTCTCCAGGGCGTCGCGGAACAGCGGGCCACCGACGGCGGCGCCGACACGGTAGCCGGTCAGGCAATAGACCTTGGAGAAGCTGTAGAGGTGAACCAGGGTGTCGCGCCAGTCGCGTCGCGCGAAAAGGTGGTGAGGCACGACACCCGGCGCCAGGAAATCGCGGTAGGTCTCATCCAGCACCAGGGCGCAACCGGCATCGCGCGCAATATCGAAGACCGCGTCGATCACCTCGGGCGGATAGACCGCGCCGGTGGGATTGTTGGGCGAGACCATCACGATGGCGCGGGTACGCTCGGATACGAGCGGGCGCAGGTCTTCCGGGTCGGGTACGCCGCTCCGGTCGGCACGGAAGGGCAACGGAACGACCTTCACGCCCAGCATCTGCAGGGTCATCTGGTGGTTGAAGTACCAGGGCGCCGGGAGGATCACCTCGTCGCCCGTGCCGGCAAGGGCGATCATGGCGTTGAAAAAGGCCTGGTTGCAGCCCGCCATGATGAAACAGTCCTGCGCGGCAACGTCACCGCCGTAGATCCCCGCTATGTCGCCGGCCAGGGCCTGGCGCAGGGCCGGCATGCCGAAAATCTCGGTATAGCGCGCCGTTGCCGGATCGAGCGCGCGATCGGCGACATGACGGCGCAGGTCCTGCGGCGGAGGATCGGCCGGTACGGCCTGGCAAACGTCGAGCAGCGGGCGATCTGGCGGCAGCACGATGCCTTCCAGCCAGCTCCAGGCCTCGGGGATCGGCGGCGCCTGGACGGCGTCGACTCTGGGATTGGCCTGCAGTGCCACGGAGGGCCTCGCGCAAAGGGATGACGGGGCCGGGATCATGGCGGCGGGCCCTTCGGACCGTCAAGCACGGGAAAAATGCGTCGAGGTGTAAGCTAGATCACATACGGCGGCGCAACCCGGACCCAATCTAGGATTCGTGGACCTACCGCGAGCGCGGCATTCCGCAAGGAATGTGGAAGTCCCCGACAACGGCAAACCGGCGGCAACGCCGGGACGCAAAGCCTCCGGCCCGTCGATCTTCGGCGGGTAGCGGGGCCACCGAAGGGAAACGAACATGTTTGCTGCCGCACGTTCCAAACGCACCATCTTTGCTCCGCCACGCCAGCCCAGCCCGCTGCGCAGGCGCTTCTTCTCCGCCATTGCCACCGTTTCGGTCATCGCATTTGCCACCTGGGGCGGTGTGCTGATTGCCGAAGGACTGGCGGGCAAGGGACGCACCAACAACAGCATCACCCGCTGGATCAACATCCAGGTCGATGCCCTGCTCGCCATCAATCCGATCCTGGCCGGAGTAGTGGGTGCGCTGGCGATCTTCGTCTGCCTGGCCTGGTTCATCCGCGACCACAACTGAACCGCCCGCCTCCCGGGGCTGGTCCGGGCCGGCTGCGCGTATCCCTCGATTCGCGCGCCGGCCCGAGTGCGGTTCAATAGGCGACCGGCACGGGATCGAGGTCGCGCCAGAGATACCAGACCGCGATGCTGCGCCACGGCCGCCACGGCTCGGCCAGCGCCAGCAGGCGTTCGCGATCGAGTTCCTGGCGGGTGATGCCATATCGATCGGCGATGGCGCGGTGCAGGCCGACATCGCCCAAAGGCATGATATCGCCCTCGCCCAGCGCAAAGATCGCTACCATGTCGGCGGTCCAGGGGCCGACACCCGGCAGGGCCAGCAGGGCATCGCGCGAGTCGGGCAGCGCCGCCCCCGTCGCCAGCCCACCTGCGATGGCAACAAGGCTGGCCGCCTTGCGCCGCGTGAGTCCGCAGGCCGCCAGCGCCTCCTCACCTGCCGACAACACAGCATCCGGGCTTGGCCGGCCCAGGCGGGCCAGCAGGCGTTGCCAGATACGCTCGGCCGCCAGCACCGAGATCTGCTGGCCCGTCACGGCACGCATGAGCGTAGAGAAAACGTCGCCATGCGGCTCCAGCCGTTCATCGCCATAGGCCGCAATGAGGCCGGCTAGCACAGGGTCGCGGCGCGCCAGACAAGTGCAGCCTGCCGCCCAGTTGGCGGCGTCGAGGAAGGGGTTCATCGGGCCAGCCTAACGCGGCAAGCCACCTTCTGACGACGGCGCAGACACGCTTGCCGCAGACCGTGGCCCATGCGACGGATGGTCCATGAACCTGGCCCGCCTGTGCTTCGTGATTCTGCTCACCGTTGCGTCTGCGACAACGGCCGGGGCCGACTACATGGCAGGCTGGGTGGCGCTGGACGGCGGCGATGCGGAGGGCGCCCGCGACGCCTGGATCGGCGGAGCGCGCAGCGGAGACGTCGACCTGCAGTTCAATATTGGCCTGCTGTATGAGTCCGGCCTGTTGGACGAGATCGATCACAAGGCCGCCCTGGAATGGTATCGCGCCGCTGCGGGCCGCGGGCTGGCAGCCGCCCAGACCCGCCTTGCACGCATGCTGGCTGCAGGCGAGGGCGTCGAAGCCGACCCGGACCTTGCCACCGATCTGCTGATGAAGGCCGCCCAATCGGGCTATGCCCCCGCCCAATACAATCTGGCGATCGCCTACGAACGGGCAGCCGGGGTGCCGCTCGATCCCGACCTGGCGGCAGCCTGGTACGAGCGTGCCGCAGCGCAGGGATTGCCAGAGGCAATCTATGCCATGGGACGCCTTGCCATGAACGGCGGCAATGCCTCGGCGGCAGAAGCGGTCGGCTGGTATCGTGCCGCGGCCGAAGCAGGTCTTGCCGAAGCAGCCAACAACCTCGGCCTGCTCTATGAACAGGGCAAGGGCGTGGGCCGCGATGTCGTTGCCGCCGCAACATGGTACCGCCGCGCCGCCGACCAGGGCCTGGCGGTTGCCCAGAACAATCTGGGCCAGTTGCTGCAATACGGTGAAGGCCTGGCACGCGACCCCGTGGCCGCCGCCGTACTCTACAAACAGGCTGCGTTCGGCGGCAACCCCTTTGGCCAGGTCAACTATGCCCAGGCGCTGGCCAACGGCATCGGCGTCGAGCCCGACGCGGTGGAGGCCTATGCCTGGCTGCTGCTTGCCCGTGTCTCCGGCAATCCCGAGGCCGCGGGCATTGCCTCCGAATACGCGTTGCGTCTGCAGCCCCGGCTGGACGCAACCATGCGCCACGATGCCATCACGCGGGCGACCAACCTGCGCGATCAGCTTGGCGCCGCCCTTTCCCTGAAGCAGAGTCAGCAGTTGCGGCCGCTGCCGACCGAAGAGCTGGGCTCACCCATTGTCACGGCACAGCGCTATCTGAAGGTGCTTGGTTATCTCGACGGCACGATCGACGGCATCGCAGGCCCCGGCACCGTGGCGGCCGTCGCCCGCTTCCAGCGCGATACCGGGCTGGAGAACAATGGCCGCATCGATGCGGTGCTGGTCGAGGCCCTGCTGGCTGCTGCCTGGGCCGATCCCGCACAAGCCGAAGAAGAACCCGAACAGGAAGAGGTCACCGATGCCGGAAATTAACATTCGCTACCTCAGCGGCCACGATGTCGCAGCGCTGGAACTCACCGACCAGGAAATCCTGGAGGCCATTGAAGGCAGCCTGGCCGCCCAGGGACGCGGCGAGACGGTGGTCGAACCGCGCATGCACCTGGTCGCCGACAAGGCATTCCGGGGTCATTTCAACGTGCTGCGCGGCTACATCGCACCGCTGGGCGTGGCGGGTGTGAAAGTGGTTTCGGACTACATCGACAACTGGCAGCGCGACCTGCCGTCCGAGATGGCGCTGGTCAACCTGTTCGATGCCCGCACCGGTACGCCAACCGCGGTGATCGACGCCACCGCCATCACCGAGATGCGTACCGGCGCCGTCACGGCCATCGGCGCGAAGTACCTGGCGCCCTCCAAGCCGCGCCGCCTGGGACATATCGGCGCGCGCGGCACGGCCTATTGGAACGTGCGCCTGCTCGATCACCTGTTCGACTTCGAGGAGATCCGCGTCCATTCGCGCCGCCCCGAAAGCCAGAGGGCCTTCGCCGAGAAGCTGACCGCGGACCTTGGCAAACCGGTGATCGCGGTCGACAACTGGCAGGATTGCCTGGAAGGCGCAGACATCATGGTCGAGGCATCGCGCCTTGATACGCCAACCGAGCTCTTCAAGACGTCATGGATCAAACCCGGCGCGCTGGTGATCCCCTACGGCACGGTCAGTTCCGTGGAGGACGACCTCACCGACATCATGACCAAGATCGTCGTCGACGATTGGGGCCAGTGCCTGATCGGGCCCTTCGGCTGCCTGCGCCGCCACATCGATTCCGGACGCGTGACCCGGGAATCGATCCACGGCGAGCTTGGCAAGATCTGCGCCGGCCTGCTGCCCGGACGCGAGAGCGACGAGGAGACCATCCTGCTGTGGCACCGCGGCCTCTCGACCTCCGACATCGCCCTGGCCCATGCCATGCTGATGAAGGCCGACCGGATGGGCATCGGCCACACCCTGCCCTACGCGTGAGTGCGCCTGCCCGGCCCCGCTCGGGGCCGGGCGCGCCAACTTCTGCTTGCCGGGTCGCCTAGTTCTTCCTCGCCAGGGTCAGGCCGTCGCCCACCGGCAGGATGACGCAGCTGACGCGGTCGTCCTTGCCGACCTTGGCGTTGAGCGCGCGGATCGCGACGGTATCCTCGCTCTGATCGCTGTCGTCGATCACCGAACCGCCCCAGAGCACGTTGTCGATCATGATGAGGCCGCCCGGGCGCAGCAGGGTGAGGCAGCGCTCGTAATAGGCATCGTAGTTGCTCTTGTCGGCATCGATGAAGGCGATGTCGTAGGTTCCCGCGCCGCCTTCGGCGATGAGCGTATCGAGCGTCTCTGTCGCGAGTGCAAGGTGCAGGTCGATCTTGCCGTCGACACCGGCCTCCTTCCAGTAGCGCCGCGCGATGGCGGTCCACTCCTCGCTGACGTCGCAGGCGATCAGCTTGCCGTCATCGGGCAGAGCGCGCGCCACCGAAAGGCCGCTGTAGCCGGTGAACACACCCACCTCGATGGCCTTCCGGGCGCCGACCAGGCGCGTCAGCATGGCCATGAACTGGCCCTGCTCGGGCGCAATCTGCATGCGGCCCCATTCCAGCTTGGCCGTTTCCTCGCGCAGGCGCGCCAGGATGTCGTCGTCGCGCAGGGTGGTGGCAACGACATAGTCGTAGAGGGCATCATCCAGCCCGATGGTCTTGCGTCGCATCATGTTCTCCGTGGTCAATGCATCCAGGTGCGATAGCTCGCCCCGGCGGGATTGAGCTCGAGAATGCGGTGGTTGTTGGTATCGGCCAGCAGCAGGCGTCCATCGCCCGCCACAGCGATGCCCGCAGGCTCGCCCAGCGGCAGGCATACGGGATCCTGGCAGACAAGGCCCGGCTCGATATCGCTGACCTGCCGGTTTTCCAGATCGAGCAGGCGGACCGCCCGGTTGTAGCTGTCGGCAACGATCAGGCCGTCCTCGCTCCATGCCAGGCCCAGCGCGTGCTGCAGGCGGGCCTCCCCGAAGCTGCCGTTCTTGTGGCCGAAGTCGAAGAGGCCGGCGCCGACCAGAGTCGTGACTTCGCCGCGCTCGAGATCGAGTACGCGGGCAGCCGATATCTCGCTGTCGGCAAAGAACAGGCGCCGCCCCGACCGATCGAGCGCCAGCCCGCTGGGCTGGGCCAAGGCGGCTCCCTCCAGGGCTTCGCCGTCGACCAGGGCCTCGGCCCCGTTGCCCGCCAGACGGGCCACCGTGCCCGCCGCCAGATCAAGGACACCAAGCTGATGGCTGCCGGCATTGGCGACGTAGAGCAGCCCACCCTCGATCTCCAGGTCCCAGGGCGAGGCGAGCGCCGTTTCGGCGGCGCTGGCGGGAGCGCCAAGGATCGCGCCGCGGCGGCCGGTGCCGGCCAGTGTCATCACCCGGCCGCTTGCCCGATCGATGGCGCGAACCGCATGGTTTCCCGTATCGGCGACATAAATGGTCGTGGTATCGGCGACCAGGCCCTGGGGATCACGGAACATCGCCTCCCCGGCAGCGCCATCGGCAAAGCCGGCCTGACCGCTGCCGTAGCGCGCCAGTTCGCCCCCCTGCTCATCGGCAACAACGATGCGGTGGTGTCCGGCATCGGTGATCGCCCAGCCGCCGCCCGGAAGCGCCTTGATCTTGCCCGGGAAGGCGAGCCGGCCCGCCGGGGCAGGTGCCGTTTCGACCAGTAGAGGGGCAGGCTCTAGCACACGGTGCTCGCGCGCCTGTTCGACCAGATCACCCACCGCCTCGATCAGCCGGTCGGGATCGGGTTCGCCGGAGAACTGGCCGATGACGTAACCCTCGGGGTCGAGGAAGACCAGGGTCGGCCAGGCGCGCACGGCGTATTCGCGCCACAGGGTCATGTTGGGATCGTGAACCACGGGATGGGATATGCCGTAGCGCGCAATCGCGGCGGCGACATTCTCCGGCTCGCGTTCGGCAAAGAACTTGGGCGAGTGCACACCGATCACGGCGACCTCGTCGGGAAAGCGCTGCTCAACCCTGTGGAGCGAAGGCAGCACATGCATGCAGTTGATGCAGCAGAAGGTCCAGAAATCCAGGATCACGATGCGGCCGCGCAGGTCGGCAAGACTGAGCGGCGCGGCGACGTTGAACCAGGTCATCGCGGGCCGCGCGATCTCAGGCGCCCGCACCGGCGCTTCCATCCGTTCCGTCAAACCATCGGCTCCCGCAGAATTGGTGATCTCACGAACCGATATGGTTCGATCCTTTGGCCAGACCAGACCCGGCCTTTCAGTTTTCCCGCTCGACTGTGGGATCGCCACTGACCACGCCGTCGCTTGAAAGCATGATCGCCACCGGCCGCGTGGTGCGGAACTGCGCCATGACGATCATGGCGATCAGCGTGATCGGCACCGACAGAAACATGCCGATCACGCCCCAGATGCTGCCCCAGACCGCAAGCGAGAGGATGATCACCAGCGGCGAGAGGTTGAGCGAACGGCCCATCATGCGTGGCTCAACGACATTGCCCGTGATCACCTGGGTGGCACCCAGGCAGATGAGGACGATGAGGAACGGTGTCAGGCTGTCGGGAAACTGGACCAGCGCAAGAAGCGTGGGAAAGACGATCCCCAGGATCGAGCCGATGGTGGGGATGAAGTTCAGCAGGAAGATCACCACGGCCCAGAACGCGGCAAAATCCAGGCCGACACTGCGCATCACGAGATAGGAAATGCCGCCGGTCGCCACCGACAGGATGGCCTTGACCCAGATGTAGGTCCGCACATCCGTATTGATGCGGCGCAGGGTGGCGCGCACCTTTTCCCGCTTGGCCGGGTCGGTGACGATGGCGTCGAGCTTGGTGGCAAAACTCTGCTGCTCGAAGAGCAGGAAGACGACATAGACCAGAATGATGCCGACGTTGCCGGCAAAGGCGGTGAGCGAACTGGCCACGGTACCGACGGTGCGGCCAAGGTCGATCTGGGAGGCAACCTGCTCGACCGTCGGAATGTGGTAGCCGGTCAGCGTCACCAGACGGTCGGCCAGTCCTTCGAGATTGGCCTGATAGGTCGGTGCCACGGCGACGACCTGCGTCACGTTGTCGCGTGTGAGATCGACGAAGGCCGAGAGGATGGCGACGAACGTGAGTACGGCAAACACCGTTGCAAGCCAGCCGGGCATGCGCATGCCCCAGGTGCCGACGCGCCGGTAGAAACCCGCCAGGGTCGCGATCAGATACCAGAACACAATTGCCACGACGAAGGGCAGCAGCAGCGCCTTGCCGACGATCAGGAGATAGAACGTCAAGGTCGCGATCACGGCGTAGATAACGAAATTGAGCGGCGCCATGGTTCACGGCTCCCTTCCCTGTCGGGCGATATCATCGGGCCAATGTCCGGGCCACACAACGACCGCTGGCGCAGACCGGGCAACAGGCGTCGGATTTGGACCACTAGCGCAAGTTGCAGCCCCCCGAGGCTCCTAACACTGTTGACATCATGGCTGGTGCGAAAAGAATGGCAGCAATGGACGCCACGATCCGGTTCCCGGTTGGCGTCCGGGGTAATCTGTGGCGAATGAACGCCACCAGGGAGGAGACAACAACCATGTCCCAGCATCCGTATTATCAAAAGCTGCAGGAGCAGCTTGTGGAGGGCCGCCTCGATCGTCGCGAATTCGTTCGCTTCGCTTCGCTGCTCGGCATCTCCGCAGCCAGTGCCTATGCCTTTGCCGGCAAGATCACCGGTGAGGATTTCGTGCCCCGCGCCCAGGCGCAGGACATGCCCAAGGGCGGTACGCTGCGCATTTCCATGCGTCTGCCCGTCATCAAGGATCCCCACACCTTCTCGTGGGTCATCGACTCCAACGTCGTGCGTCAGGTCTGCGGTTATCTGACCCGCACCGGCACGGACAATGTCACCCGTCCCGATCTGCTCGAGGGCTGGGAGGCCAGCGAGGACCTTTCAACCTGGACGCTCAAGGTGCGCCAGGGCGTCAACTGGCATGACGGCCGCGCCTTCACGGCCGAGGACGTTGCCTGGAACCTCAATCATGTGCTCGATCCCGAGACCGGCTCGTCGGTCCTGGGTCTGATGCAGGGCTACATGATGAACGACGACGCCACCGACCTGTGGGATCCCAGCGCCATCCAGGTGATCGACGATCACACGGTGGTGCTCAATACCCGCTCGCCCAACGTCGCGATCCCCGAGCATCTCTTCCACTATCCGCTGCTGATCCTGGATCCGGCCGAAGGCGGCACCTTCGGTGTCGGTTCGAACGGCACGGGCGCGTTCAAGCTGACCGAATACGTGGTCGGCGAGAGGGGCGTGCTCGAGAATGCCCAGAACGACACCTGGTACGGCGAAGGCCCTTACCTTGATGTGCTGGAGTACATCGACCTGGGTGACGATCCCTCGGCCGCAATCGGTGCGCTGGCCTCCAAGCAGGTTCATGCCATCGACGAGGGCGATATCGTCCAGCTCGACGCCTTCAAGGCCATGCCGCATGTCGAGATCATCCCGGCCAACACGGCCCAGACCGCGGTCGCCCGCGGCCAGGCCGACTCCGAGATGTTCAGCGATCCGCGTGTCCGCAAGGCCATGCGCCTGGCGGTTGACACGCCTTCGATCCTTGAAGCAGCCCATCGTGGCCTGGGTGCACCCGGCGAACATCATCATGTCTCGCCGATCCATCCCGACTACGCCGAGCTCACCTTCATGGCACGCGACGTCGATGCGGCCCGTGCACTGCTCGCCGAAGCCGGTCATCCCGATGGCATCGACATCGAGATCGCCTGCAAGAAGGACCCGGCCTGGGAGCTGCTCTCCGTGCAGGCCATGGTGGAGCAGTGGAAGGACGCCGGCATCCGCGTTGCCATCAACGTGATGCCTTCCGACCAGTTCTGGGAGGTCTGGGACAAGGTGCCGTTCGGCTACACCTCGTGGACCCATCGTCCGCTGGGCTTCATGGTCCTGGGTCTGGCCTACCGTTCGGGCGTGCCCTGGAACGAGTCGCACTACAACAACCCCGAGTTCGACGCCAAGCTCACTCAGGCCGAGGGCATCCTCGACGTCGAGGAGCGCCGCGTTGTCATGGCCGAACTCGAGACGATCATGCAGGAAGACGGTCCGATCGTGCAGCCGGTGTGGCGAGCGATCTATTGTGCCGCCGATACCCGGGTGCAGGGCTATCAGATGCATCCCACGTCCTACATCTTCGGCGAGACTCTGGCCCTCATGGCCTGATCCCGACGCAGATCGGAACTATGGGGAGGGAGCCTTCGGGCTCCCTCCTTTCTTTTTGGGCGAGGGAAAATGGCGGAAGACCGTTAGGTCGATGACGCCCATGAGGTCGATCTCCACGCCTTCGGTTTCCAGAAGATCGCGCTGCAGGTCGACGCCCTCGGGCGTACGCCCGCCGCCCCGGCTGATACGCCCGGCGGCATTAACGACCCGCCACCAGGGAACCGTGGGATCGTTCAGGCTGGATAGCGCATAGCCCACCCGGCGCGCCCAGCGCGGATGGCCCGCCTCCTTGGCAATGTCGCCATAGGTCATCACCCGCCCGGGCGGGATCGCCCGGATCACCGCGTAATAGGCCTCGTACTCCGGGCTTGCCATGCCGGCTGCCGGGTCAGCCGAGGTTCTGCAGGAACGGAAAGGTCGAGAGCAGCCAGAAGGCCATATCCGAGAGGTAGCCGGTCAACATGGCGATGCCCATCAGCACCAGAACGGCACCGGCCACGATCTGGATACGCCGGCCGACGCGGCCGAGCCCCCGGCTGTAGCGCAGGAAGGCGCCGGTAAAGGCTGCGGCGGCAACGAAGGGGATGCCGAGGCCCACCGAATAGACCGCCAGTAGCAGAATGCCGCCACCCACCGTGCTGTTGACCGCAGCGACCGCCAGGATGCTTGCCAGCACCGGTCCGATGCAGGGTGTCCAGCCGAAGGCAAAGGCCGCCCCCAGGACATAGGCGCCGACCGGGCGACCGCCGGGAAGATTGAGGTGGAAGCGCAGATCGCGCTGCAGAGGTGTCAGGCGCAGCGCGCCCATCATGATCAGCCCAAAGGCGATGACGACGATGCCGGCGACGATGTTGAGTTCGTAGCGCCAGGAAAGCAGCAGGTCGCCCGCAGCCGTGGCGCTGGCGCCAAACAGGATGAAGACCGTGGAAAACCCGGCAACAAACAGCAGGGCAAGACCGATCGCTGCCGAACGCGCCGCACGCCCGGCCTGGCCTTGCAGTTCGGTCAGCGATTCACCGGCAATGTAGGAGATGTAGGCCGGCACAAGCGGCAGAACGCAGGGCGAGAGGAACGACACCACGCCGGCCGCAAAAGCCGCCAGGATGCCAACGCCCGATACGTCCATGCTCACGGTTCCAGTTGCGCCTGCTGGGCCACGCCGAGCCTGGCGTCGCTCGCCTGGCTGGCCAGCGGCAGGATCGCGGCCAGCGCTTCCGGGCTGTCCCATTCGGCCGTGCCGACAAGCTGTGCGACCACCTCGCCGCGGTAATCGACCAGCAGCGTCGTGGGCAGACCAAAGACGCGCAGCGCACGGGAAACCGACATGCTGGGATCGTGGTAGATATCGAGGCTCTGCGCGCCGATTTCCTCATAAAAATCGGCAATCTGCTGCGGATCGCCGCGATCAAGGGACATAGTCATGACCACCAGATCCTCGCTGCCGTATTGCGCGGCAAGCCGGTCGAGCGAGGGCATTTCCTCACGGCAGGGCGGGCACCATGTCGCCCAGAAGTTCAGCACGATCGCCTTGCCGGCATAATCCGAGAAGCGCGCCTTGCTGCCATCGGCCAGAAAGAACTCCGTCTCCGGCAGGCTGTGGGGCGTATCCAGTCGGGCAAGATTGGGCAACGTAGCCACAACCTCCTGCGTTCCGCCGTCAGCCGCATCGCCGGACTGGAGTTCAGCCTCAGGCACAGTCGTGGCCGCATCCGCCGCCTCGGGCTCGGCCAGCGCCATGGCGGCAGCCTGGGTGCGCAATTCCGCGATACGCGGCAGGATCTCGTTCTGCAGATCCTCGGGCCCGATCGGGCCGATCTTCTTGTAGGCGATGTTGCCGTCCGGGCCGACCAGGAAGGTCTCGGGCACGCCGTAAACGCCCCACTCGATGGCGGTGCGGCCGTCAAGATCGAGGCCCGTGGCGCTGTAGGGGCTGCCGAAATCGGTCAGCCAGCCTGCCGCATCCTCGGGGTCATCCTTGTAGGCCAGCCCGAAGATGGGAATGTCCTCCTGCTCGGAGAGACGCACCAGCAGCGGATGTTCGTCGCGGCAACTGACACACCAGGAGGCAAAGACATTGACCAGGGTCACCTTGCCCAGAAAATCCTCGCGGCTGAAAGCAGGGCCGAAGCCGGGCACCTCGGCGAGCGCGGAATCGGGCGCCGGCTTGCCGATCAGCGGCGAGGGCACCAGGCTGGGATCGCGATAGAGGCCCACAGCCAACGCGACCGCCAGGATCAGGAACGCAACCACCGGCAGGGCAAACAGCAGTCTGTTGCGCCGCACGGGGGCTTGGGCGGTCTGCGGGCCGGAATCTTGTTTTGGTTCGCTCATGGTTTCCAGGGCATCTGCGAGGTCGCCGTAACCTGCCTCCCCAACGTGGCGGACGCAAGGCAACGACGCCTGGGTGACGCAATGGTGAAGGGCCTGTAGGCGTTCGTCGGACGACCTTGCCCCTTTCTGCACACGTCTCTAGTGGTTGAGGCCCGCCGCGAAACGTGCCGTGCGGCGGCAGGCTTCAGCGATGCGCTCGTCGGACGCGGTGAGCGACAGGCGGACAAAGCCGCTGCCGCCGGGTCCGAAACCCTCGCCCGCCAGAAGCGAAACGCCGCCTTCATCGAGCAGCCGGTTCGAGAACTCCTGGGAGGCAAGCCCGGTATCGCGCACGTCGATCATCATGAAGCAGGAGCCTTCAGGCTTGACCACACGCAGGCCGCGCGCGCCTGCAAGACCTTCGCACACGATGTCACGCCGACGCTCGTAGGCCGCGCGCATCGCCTCCACCTCGGGAAAATCATCACGGAAGGCAACCGCCACAGAGGACTGGATGAAGGTCGGCGGGCCGTAATGCATCGCCAGACCCAGGTTGTACATGTGGTGGGTGAACTCGGCCGGTCCGACGGTCCATCCAACCCGCCAGCCGGTCATCGCATGCGACTTGCTCAGGCTGTCGATGACGATGGTGCGCTCGGCCATGCCCGGCAGGGTCGCCGGGCAGACGTGCCGCCGGCCGTCAAACAGCGTACGGCTGTAAACCTCGTCGGAAATCAGCCACAGATCATGATCGCGGCAGACCTCGGCCAGCTCCAGGAGGTCCTTGCGCTGGTAGGCCGCACCCGTGGGATTGTGCGGCGTGTTGATCATCACCGCACGGGTGGCCGGCGTCACCGCCGCGGCGATGTCGGCAGCATCGAGGTGGAAGTCGCGCTCGGGCCGCAGCGGCGCGGGGACCAGGGTCGCCCCTGAAGCCGCGACCACCGACTCATAGGTCACATAAACCGGCTGGGGCACGATCACCTCGTCACCGGGTCCGGCCGTACACATCACGGCACCATAAAGCGCGCCCTGGGCGCCCAGGGTCATGCCGATGTTGTCGCGCCCCACGTCCTGCCCGGTATGACGCTGATGATAGCCGGCGATGGCATCCTTGAGTTCCGGGCTGCCGTCGATGTAGCCATAGTGGGTATCACCTGCCTTGAGGCGGGCGATCAGGGAATCCTGAATGCTCTGGGGCGTGTCGAAATCGGGATCTCCGATGCTCAGGACAACGACATCCCTGCCCTGCCGGACATAACTCATGGCCCGGCCGTGAACTTCCCAGGCGCGTGCGCCTTCGTTGGCCAGTCGATCGACAATTCCGGCATAGCGCATGACACATTCCCATCCCTGAAACACAAAACGCGCGACGCCTTTCGGCGCCGCGCGCTTGCAAACAATCTGCGGCGTCAGCTCTTGAGGAGCAGAACCGAATCCTCGTCCCAGGTCAGCCAGACCTTTTCCTTGTTGTCGGCCTCAACCGCCTGCATCTGGCGCTGGGCGTTCTGCGAGGCAACCGCGATGGGCTCCTCGCGGCCAGCAACCTTGACGTAGTAGTGGCTGCGATCGCCCAGGTATGCAGCGGCCTGGAGGACACCCTCGACGACGTTGTTTTCCACATTGGGCTGCTGGAAGGTGATGTTGAACTTCTCGGGACGCACCGCGACCGTGATAGCGCCCGATGCGGGCGCATCGTCGCCGCTGGCCGTCGACATGACCTTGCCCAGGCCTGCGGTCTCCACGACCGTAGCCTTGCCTTCCTTGCCCTTGATATCGCCCTCGAAGAAATTGATCGTGCCGATGAAATCGGCGACTTCCTTCACGCGCGGAATTTCGTAGAGACGCGTCGGTGAATCGATCTGGAGCACCTTGCCCATCGACATGACCGCGATGCGGTCCGACATGGTCATGGCTTCTTCCTGATCGTGGGTCACGAACACGAAGGTGATGCCGACATCGCGTTGCAGGGCACGCAGCTCAAGCTGCATCTGCTCGCGCAGTTTCTTGTCGAGTGCGCCGAGCGGCTCGTCCAGCAGCAACACCTTGGGCTGCTTGATCAGCGCACGGGCCAGAGCGATACGCTGACGCTGACCGCCCGAAAGCTGGTGCGCGCCGCGCTTACCGTAACCCGGCAGCTTGATCAGCTCCAGCATCTCGTCGACCTTCTTGTCGACTTCCGCCTTGGAGAGGCCCGACTTGCGCATGCCGTAGGCAATGTTCTTGTGCACGTTGAGGTGCGGGAAAATGGCGTAACTCTGGAACACCATGTTCACCGGGCGCAGGTGCGGCGGCACACCGGCCTGGGGCTGGCCATCAATATAGATGTTGCCCTTGGTCGGCTGCTCGAACCCGGCCAGCATGCGAAGCAGCGTCGTCTTGCCGCAACCCGATGCACCGAGCAGCGAGAAAAACTCGCCCTGCTGGATGTTGAAGGAGATGTCGTCGACCGCTTTCACACTGCCAAAATGCTTCGACGTGTTTCGGATCGAAATATAGTCCTCACGAGCCATGTGCGCCCACGTCCACTGTTGTTTTCGTTAAATAGCCGACCCGGATTGCGTACCGACACCGCGGCGACGCATGACTTCCGAGAAGGTGACGATGAAGAAGGAGGCAACCAGAATGCAGGCGCCCAGAGAGAGAACCATCGGCAACCTGTTCGGGAAGCGCAACTGGCTCCAGATGTAGATCGGCAGCGTGACCTCGTTGCCGGCCAGGAAGAAGGCCAGGATGAACTCGTCGAACGAGATCGTGAAAGTCAGCAGCACGCTCGCCAGGATGCCGGGCCAGGCCAGCGGCAGGGTCACGCGCAGGAAGGTCTGGAACGCGCTCTCGCCAAGATCGAGCGAAGCCTCTTCCAGGCTCTTGTCGAACCCTTCAAGACGCGACATCAGAACCAGCATGGCGAACGGCACGGCGACCAGGGTGTGCGCCAGGGCGATCGTGTAGAGCGAGAGATCGACACCGACGGTGTTGGAGATCACGAGCAGCGCGATGCCCAGGATGATGCCAGGCACGACCAGCGGCAGCATGATGAAGCTGGTCAGCGGACCCTTGCCGGGCAGCCGGTAGCGGGTCATCGCCTTGGCCGCGAAGATACCGAGGAAGGTCGAGGCAATGGCCACGGCCGCGCCGACCTTCACCGAATTCTCGAGCGCCTGGAGCAGGGCGGGATTTTCGAGCATGTCGGCATACCACTGCAGGGTGAACCCCTTCAGCGGAAAGGCGACATAGATGGAGTCGTTGAACGAAAAGAGCGGCAGGAAAAGCACCGGAATGTAGAGAAACGCCAGGTACCACACCGCGTAGATGAACAGCGGGGCCTCGCCGGTCCAGGAATGGCCCTCGTGCTTGGATTCGACAACCTGCGGTGCCTGTGCGCCGCGTTCGTCCGAAGCTGCCTTGGTGGCGTTGTCGGTCATCAGTTCTTGGCCCTTGCACGGGTCGTCGCCGCGATGAAGGTGACGACGAGGATGGTGATCATAAGCATGGAGATGACCGACAGCGCCGCGCCCATCGGCCAGTTGTTGGCCTTGCCGAACTGCGACTGCACGATGTTGCCGATCATGATGCCGGTTGTTCCGCCCACCAGCTTGGGCGTCACGTAATCACCCACGGTGGGAATGAAGACGAGGAGGCCCGCGGCGATCACGCCTGGCAGCGAAAGCGGCCAGGTGACGCGCCAGAACCGTTCCCTGGGCGTGTCGCCAAGATCGGTCGCGGCTTCGAGCAGCGAACGGTCGATCTTTTCCAGCGAAACATAGATTGGGAGGATGGCAAAGGCGGCCCAGGCATGGGCCAGGGTCAGCACCACCGCTGTTGGATTGTAGAGCAGGAACTCAAGCGGCTCATTCAGGATACCCAGGCTGATGAGGCCGGAGTTGATGACGCCGTTGAAGCCCAGGATGACCTTCCAGGCAAAGACCCGGAGCAGGTAGCTGGTCCAGAAGGGAACGGTGATCAGGATCAGCCAGATCAGCTTGTTCTTCTTGACCTTGAAGGCGATGAAATAGGCCATCGGATAGGCCAGGACCAGGGTCGCGAAGGTGCAGTAAAGCGACATCCGGATCGATTTGAACATCAGAGCCGCATAGATCGGCTTCTGGAAATAGGCCTCGTAGTTGGCCAGCGTGAAGGTCTTGTCGATATCGAGGTAGTTCTGGGTCCAGAAGCTGTAGGCGATCAGCATGAAGAGCGGAACGCACATCAGGCAGATCATCACCAGCAGGGTGGGCGACAGCAACAGGTAGCCGCGCAGCCACTCGTGCTTGAGAAACAGAGCCCGGAGCTTGAAGCCTAAGGAGGTCTGCTCCTCGGCGCCGGAATACGTGCCAGCAGCGTGCGTTTGGTCGCTCATGCCTCAACCCCAGTTGTCGTCACGATTGCCGCCCGGCCCCACCCATTCGGGCCTGTGACCTATCACCAAGTCATACACAGCGGCAGGTCCCTTGAAAACCCCGTTGTTCATCAGGCATTCACTTGTCTGGGGGGCGGAAGTGTGAAACAGGGCCGGCAACTGCTGCCGGCCCTGCTCCTTCAGGTCCAAAACCGGACTTAGAGGCCGATTTTGATTTCGTCGAACATATTCACCATCTTCTGGAGAACAGCCGGGTCGTAGGGCTGGAACATGATGCCGTTGTTCAGCATCTCGATGGGATCGCTGGGGAAACCCAGGTCAGCCACAGCCTGCGGATCGGAGATCTCGAAGGTGATCTTGTTGGCGTGGCCGTAGCCGTAATCCTCCAACAGGAACTTGCCGGCCTCGGGCGACAGCCAGGCATCGAGGTACTCGTAGACAAGATCCTCATCGCCACTGCCGACGTTGGTGATCGACAGACCGCACAGCCAGTTCAGGATGCCTTCCTTGGGCACGGCATAGGCCACCGGAATGCCCTGGTCGCGCAGCGACTTGACCGCGGAGTTCCAGGCGTAGGCCGCCACGATTTCGCCAGACGCCATGGCCGTCTCGACCTCGGTCTGGTCGTTCCAGTAGAAACGCACCAGACGCGCCTGCTGCTCGACCATGGGACGGACTTCGGCAAGCATCTCGTCGGTCATGTTGAACGCGTCGATGCCGTAACCGGCACACAGGCCGGCGACCATGATCGAGCTTTCCGAATCGAAGCTTGAAATCTTGCCGGCATAACGCTCGTCGAAGAGCATGCACCAGCTCTCCTCGCCTTCGTAGAGATCGGTGCGGTAGATGATCGAGCTGTTGCCCCAATCCGCGGGGATCATCTTGATGTTGCCCTGTGCATCACGAATCGAGTGATGGTCGCGCAGGCCTTCGAAGACATCGGGCCAGTTCGAGAGGCGCGAGACGTCGATCGCCTTGAGCAGGCCACCATCGTCCATGCGGCCCCAGCTA
>CALGGB010000248.1 GCA_937880925.1 uncultured Rhodospirillaceae bacterium
CAGACCCGTAGGCGGCCCCTGGCCGAGCGCTGGTTGCGCGGCCTGATTGCCGCGTTGATCCCGCATCCCGGCCGCTTCCGGCTGGCGCTGGCCGGCGCGTTGATCGCGCGGCCCTTTGCCCGGCTGCTGCCGGGGCGGCTGAAGGCCATGGTCGCGCTTGCGCCTTCGCGGCTGGCCGAACCCTCCTGGGCCGACCGGCCCGCCGTCCACGAAGCGCAGGGTCCCCGGCGCAAGCGCGTTGCCTTGCTCGCCGGTTGTGCCCAGCAGGTCCTGACACCGCAGGTCAACGAGGCGACCCTGCGCCTGCTGACGCGGCTTGGCTGCGAGGTGGTGGTAGCGCCGGGCGCGGGCTGCTGTGGTTCGCTCGTGCTTCACATGGGCGATGCGGAGCAGGCGCGTGCTTCGGCGCGGCGCAACATCGCGGCCTGGGAGGCTGCCGGTCCGTTCGACGCGGTGATCGCCAACGCCTCGGGCTGCGGCACCCAGCTCAAGGAATACGGGCATCTGTTAGCCGAGGACCCGGCGTGGGCGGAGCGGGCCGCCGCGCTTTCGGCGCAGGCGCGGGACGTCAGCGAACTGCTCGACGAGCTGGTTCCCCAGGGCAGCGCGCCTGCCGGTGCGCCTTCGGTCGCCTATCACGCCGCCTGTTCGCTTCAGCACGGCCAGAAAATCACCACCATGCCCAGGGATGTGCTGGCGCGCGCTGGCTTCGAGGTCCGAGAAATTGCCGAGGGCCATATCTGCTGTGGCTCGGCCGGGACCTACAACATGCTGCAGCCGGAGCTGGCAGGCCGCCTGAAGGCACGCAAGGCCGCCCATATCGCGGCTACCGGCGCGGGCTGCGTGGCAGCCGGTAACGTCGGCTGCATGGTCCAGATCGCTTCGGGCATCGAAAAGCCGGTCGTCCATCCCGTCGAACTGCTCGACTGGGCAACGGGCGGACCGCGCCCGGAAGCCTTGCGTCCGGCGTCCTGACGGGCCACATCTGCTGCGTCGACCACGAAGGAGACTTGCCATGAAGCGCAAGACACCACCGCGGCGACGCCAGGCAGCCGCCAGGGCGCTCGCCGAACGCCAGTTCCACTCCCGCATCGTCAGGAGCCGGAAGCTCTACACCAGGAAGGGCCGCGTGCCGAAGGGCAGCGGCCCTTTCGATTCCGCCGAGGCCGCTCACCGTGTTGTGTTGGCGCTCCGCTTGGCTTGATGCGCGGGCCTGCCTAGAGTCGTCGCCATGACCAGATGGCTTCTTGCGGCTACCCTCGCGGTGGCCTTGATCGCGGGGCCGGCGGATGCCGCCCAGGACGATCCCCGTCTCGATGATCTCTTCGCGCGTCTTGCCGTGACCCAGGACGAAGCCGAAGCCCAGGTCATCGAGAGTTTCATCTGGACCCTCTGGCTGGAAGGCCATGACGACACGCTGAACGACCTCATGGCCCAGGGCGCGCGGGACATGCAGGTCGGCGACCTCGACGCTGCCATCAATCGCTTCGGCACGCTGATCGAATTGGCGCCTGATTTCGCCGAAGCCTGGAACAAGCGCGCCACCGTCTATTACATGATCGGCCGGTACGATGAGGCCATCGCCGACTGCATGCAGGTGCTCGCGCGCGAGCCCCGTCACTTCGGCGCGCTATCGGGCCTGGGACTGATCCATCAGGCGCGCGGCGAGGATGCCGAGGCGCTTGCCTGGTACCGCCGCGCCCTGGAGCAGAACCCCCACATGCCTGGCATCCGCCAGCGCGTTGAGGTGCTGAGCCTGGAAGTCGAAGGCGAGGCGATCTGACCCTTGCCGTCATCCCGGCCAAGCGGCGGAGCCGCGCAGAGCCGGGACCCATGCCGGAACGCCGAAACCGCGCCGGCGCCTGTTGAGGGGCTCCGGCATGACGTTGAGGGGTTGAACGCGGGGGTGCGTCAGTCCACCCAGGCGATGCGCAGGGTGTTGGTCGAGCCGGGAGTACCGAAAGGGACACCGGCGGTGATGACCAGGCGGTCGCCGGACTTGGCGAAACCCTCGGCGCGGGCGATGGCGCTGGCCTTGTTGACCATGTCGATGAAGTCCTGCGCATCCTCGGTGTGGACCGAGTGAACGCCCCATGCCAGCGCCAGGCGGCGCGCCGACTCGATACGCGGCGTCAGGCCCAGGATGGGAACCTCCGGGCGCACGCGCGAGGCGCGCAGGGTGGTGCTGCCGGTCATCGAATAGGCGACGATGGCGGCGGCGCCGATGGTCTCGGTCACCTGACGCGCGGCTGCGGAGATGGCGTCCGCGCTGGTCGCCTCCGGGGCGGTCGAAAGGCTGTCGTAGAGAGGATCGTGCTCCACGGCCTTCATGATGCGGTCCATCATGGCGACGGCTTCGGCGGAGTATTCGCCGACGGCGGTTTCGGCCGAGAGCATCAGGGCGTCGGCCCCGTCATAGACGGCGGTTGCCACATCGGAAGCTTCGGCGCGGGTCGGTGTGGGCGATTCGATCATCGATTCCAGCATCTGGGTGGCCACCACCACCGGCTTGCCGGCCTGGCGGCAGGCCCGCACGATGCGCTTCTGCAGGCCGGGGACCTCCTCGGGCGGCAGTTCGACGCCCAGATCGCCGCGCGCCACCATTACAGCGTCCGACAGCTCGACGATGGGCTCCAGGCTGGTGATCGCCGAGGGCTTTTCGAGCTTGGCCATGATGCCGGCGCGGCCGCGCACCAGGCTGCGGGCCTCGGCGATATCCTCGGGCCGCTGCACGAAGGAAAGCGCGATCCAGTCGGCGCCGAGTTCCAGGGCGAAAGTCAGGTCCTTGCGGTCCTTTTCCGTCAGCGCCGGGATCGGCAGCAGCACGCCGGGCAGGTTGAGGCCCTTGTGATTGGAGAGTTCGTCACCGGCGATGACCGTTGTCACGGCGTGATCGGCATCGCAGGAGACGACCTCCAGCACGACACGGCCGTCGTTGAGCAGGACGCGCGTGCCCGGGGAGATCGCCGCGAAGATCTCGGGGTGGGGCAGGTTGACGCGGGTCTCGTCGCCCGGCGTCTCATCGAGGTCCAGGCGCAGGTCCTGGCCGCGCTCCAGGGCGATGGCGCCGTCCCTGAAGGTGCCGACGCGCAGCTTGGGACCCTGCAGGTCGGCCAGCACGGCGATGGGACGGCCGAAGTCCTTCTCCAGGCCGCGCAGCACGTCGTAGCGCGCGCGGTGATCTGCCTGGCTGCCGTGGCTCATGTTGAGGCGGAAGACGTCGGCGCCAGCCTCGAACAGCGCCCGGATCGCTTCGGGCGTGGAGGTGGCGGGGCCGAGGGTGGCGACGATCTTGGCCTGTCGCTGACGTCGCATGATGCTGTCCTAGGTTGGAAAGGCGCCGCCCGGGGCGACCAGGATGGCGCGGAAATCGTTAACATTGGTCCGTGTCGGCCCCGTGACAATGGCATCGTCGAGGCTGGTGAAAAAGCCGCCGCTGTCCTGGCGCGCCAGGCTGTCGCGTGCATCGATGCCCAGGGTGAGGGCGCGCGCCAGCGTGTCGGGGCCGATCAGCGCGCCCGCTGCCCTGCTGAAGCCGTCGATGCCGTCGGTATCGGCAGCCAGGGCGTGAACGCCGATCCGGGCGTCGAGCGCCACGGCCAGCGCCAGCAGGAACTCCTGGTTGCGGCCGCCGCTGCCGCCTTGCCCGCGCAGGGTCACGGTGGTCTCGCCGCCCGAAAGGATGACGGCGGGTTTGGTACCCAGATCGTCGTGGAGCGCCAGTTCGCGCGCGATGGCGGCATGGACCAGGGCCACGTCGCGGGCTTCGCCCTCGATGGTGTCGCCCAGCACGATCGGCGCCACGCCATTGGCGCGCGCAAGGTCGGCGGCCGCCTGCAGGGCATCGCGCGGCGTCACCAGGATATCGACAATGCCGCCGGCAAGGCGGGGATCGCCGGGCTTGGGCGTCTCGCTGGCCGGGTCCTTCAGGCGGGCGATGACGGAGGCCGGGGCGTCGATGCCGAAGTCGGCGATCAGGCGCCGAGCCTGCTCGCGGGTCGAGGGGTCGGCAACCGTGGGGCCCGAACCGATGACGGAGGGATCGTCGCCGGGCACATCGGAGATTGCCAGGGTGACGACGCGGGCAGGGGCGGCTGCGGCGGCAAGACGCCCGCCCTTGATCGCAGACAGGTGCTTCCGCACGCAGTTCATCTGATGGATCGTCGCGCCAGAACGCAGCAGTGCCTTGTTGACCGCCTGTTTGTCCTCCAGGGCAATGCCCTCGGCGGGCAGGGCGAGCAGGGCCGAGGCCCCGCCCGACATCAGGCACAACACCAGATCGTCGGCGGTGAGACCTTGGACGCTTTCCAGCAGGCGGCGGGCACCGTCGCGGCCGGCAGCATCGGGCACCGGGTGGCTTGCCTCCACGACCTCGATGCGGCGGGTCGGCGCGCCGTGGCCGTAGGGTGTGACGACAAGGCCCGAGATATCGCCCTGCCACTGTTCCTCCACGGCCCTGGCCATGGCTGCTGCGGCCTTGCCGCCGCCGACCACGATGGTGCGTCCCCGTGGCGGATCGGGCAGGTGGCCGGTGATGCAGGTTTCTGCGGCGGCGGCGTGGACCGCCGTATCGAAAAGCTGGCGCAGGAAGCGGCGCGGGTTGTCGTTCATGGTGTCGTCAGGCTGCCACGGGAAAGGGTGATCATGAAGGTTGTCCCGGTTGTGGCATGGCGGGGCGGGCGGGTCACGCGCCTTGGCCGGGTGCATCCGCCCTTCTGGCGCGCGGTGGCGGTGGTTATAGTCCCGCCCCATGGACTCAGTACAACGCGACGGCTTTACCGACTCCCGCGCCCCCGGCGATCCCCTGCTCGGACCCGATGATCCTCCGCCTTACGAGATCGTCAATCCGCGCGGGCCTACGCCGGTGGTCTTCCTGTGCGATCACGCCAGCAATCGCGTGCCCGAAGGGCTCTACAACCTGGGCCTGACCGACGAGCAGCTTTCCCTGCACATCGCGTGGGACATCGGTGCGGGCGAACTCACCCGCCGCCTGGCGCGGCACTTCGACGCCCCCGCCGTGCTGTCGGGTTATTCCCGCCTGGTGGTCGACTGCAACCGTCACCTCACCGATCTCGGTGCCTTCCTGCCCGAGAGCGACGGCATCGCCGTTCCCGGCAACACCGATCTGAGCGAACAGGACAAGGCTGATCGCGCCGATGCCTGTTACTGGCCCTACCACGAGGCCTGCGCGGCGGTGATCGAGGGCGTGGAGACGCGCGGCAAGGTGCCGCCGATCATCATGATGCACAGCTTCACGCCGGTCATGGGGCCGGGCACGCGGCCCTGGGAGATCGGCGTGTTGTGGGACAACACGGGCGATGCCCGCATGGCCCTTCCGCTGCTGGATTTCCTGCGCAACCGCGGCGACCTTTGCGTGGGCGACAACGAGCCCTATTCGGGTGCCTCGCCCTATGGCTTTTCCATGCCCAACCATGCGGCCAGGGCCGGGCGCGCAAACATCCAGATCGAGATCCGGCAGGACCAGCTCGGCGACGAAGCCGGTATCGCACGCTGGACCGACATCATGGCCGAAGCCTTCGGCCATGTGCTTGCAGACCCCAAGCTGTTCCGGCGCGGAAACTGACGCACGATGCTTGAGGAACCGCCCTTCACTCTGGGGATCGAGGAGGAATATCTCCTGGTCGAGAGCGCCACGGGTGCGCTGGCGGCCGATCCGCCCGAAAGCCTGATGGAGGAATGCGCGGCCGAGCTTGGCGACCAGGTGACCCCGGAGTTCCTGCGCGCCCAGATCGAAATCGGCACCACCGTCTGCCCCGACATTGCGGCGGCAAGGGACGAGCTGGGTCGCCTGCGCGGCTGTGTCGCGCGGGTCGCGGCGCGCCACGGCCTGGCGCCGATCGCCGCCTCGACGCATCCCAGCGCCGACTGGCGTGACCTGGAGTACGTGCACAAGGACCGCTACGAGGGTCTGGCGCGGGACATGCAGGCGGTGGCCCGGCGCCTGCTGATCTGCGGCATGCATGTTCATGTCGGCATCGACGACCCGGACCTGCGCATCGATCTGATGAATCAGGTCCGCTACTTCCTGCCCCATCTCCTGTGTCTTTCGACCTCCTCGCCGTTCTGGCAGGGCCGCGACACCGGCCTGAAATGCTACCGCCTTACCGTCTTCGACGCCCTGCCGCGCACAGGGCTGCCCGAACCGATGGGAAGCTGGTCGGAATACGAACGCCTGATCGAGCACCTCACCAGCTCCGGCATGATCGAGGATGGCTCAAAGATCTGGTGGGACCTGCGACCCAGCGCGAAGTTCCCGACCTTGGAGATGCGGATCTCGGATGTCTGCACCGAGATGGAGGATGCGCTCACCATCGCGGCGCTGTTCCAGAGCCTGCTGCGCATGCTGTGGCGGTTGCGCCTGTCGAACCAGCGCTGGCGCGAGTATCCCAATCTTCTGATCCAGGAGAACCGCTGGCTGGCCCAGCGCCACGGCGCCGGCGGCCATCTGGTCGATTTTGGCAAGCGTTGCCTCGCGCCGATGGCCGACCTGGTGGAGGAGATACTGGAACTGGTCGCAGAGGACGCCGAGGCGCTGGGTTGCCGGGCCGAGGTGACGCGGGCGCGCGAGATCGTTGCGCGCGGCACCAGCGCCGATGCCCAGTTGCGCTGTTATGCCGATGCCGGCGGGGCCGACAACCATGACGAGGCCATGGCCGCGGTCGTCGCCATGCTGCGTGAAAGGACGCTGGCCGGCGTGCCTTGAGTTACCGGGCGCGGCCACCACATCACAGCCACAGCATCAAGAAAGCGGAGAACCAACATGGATGACGCCACCCGGACCGAAATTGAGGCCGCCGTCTTCCGCCGCCTGCGCGATCATCTTCAGGCGCACCCGGACGTGCAGAACATCGACCTGATGAATCTGGCCGACTTCTGCCGCAACTGCCTGGCCAAGTGGTACCGCGCTTCGGCCGAAACGCGCGGCGTGGAGCTCGACTACGACCAGGCGCGCGAGATCGTCTACGGCATGCCTTACGGCGAATACAAGGACAAGCACCAGAAGGAAGCCTCACCCGAACAGAAGGCCGCCTTCCAGGCCGGCGAGGCTCAGCGTGCCGCCGACGAGAAGGCGCTGGAGGAGAGCGGCAAGGTCTACTGAGGCGGGCAGCCAGCTTCCCCAATTGTCATACCCGACAAGGCCGCGAAGCGGCCGCAGATCCGGGACCCATGCCGGAACATCACGGCAGACGGCGAGCTTGAGATGGGAGTTCCCGCATGGGCCCCGGCTCTTCGCTTCGCTTCGGCCGGGATGGCGGCGAGAAAGATGTCGTGGACGGTCGGCCGCCTACCACCTCTCGATGGCCGGGCGCAGATCGACTTCGTGGGTCCAGGCGGTGTGGTGCTGCATGTGCAGCGCCCAGTAGGTCTCGGCGATGGCTTCGGGGTC
>CALGGB010000249.1 GCA_937880925.1 uncultured Rhodospirillaceae bacterium
TGTTCGGCGGCGCCGGCCGTATTCCCCGCCTGATGGGCGACATGGCCAAGGGCGTGAAGGCCTTCAAGTCGGGCATGAAGGACGAGGGCGAGAATGCTGACAACGCCGCAGCCAGCAAGCAGGTGACCGACGAGGGCACCACGACCACGACCACGGTAGAGCGCGACAAGAACGTCGCGTAGTACCGCGCGTCACCGCAGGGTACGCTCGGCCAGGACACCACCATGCTGGACATAGGTTGGACGGAGCTCCTTCTGATCGGGACGATCGCGCTTGTCGTCGTCGGCCCGAAGGATCTGCCGCGCGTCCTGCGCTATGTCGGTTACTGGGTGGGCAAGGCCCGCTCGATGGCGCGTGAATTCCAGCGCGCGATCGACCAGTACGCCAAGGAAGCTGATCTCGAAGACGTGAAGAAGGCCGCGACGGCGCCCAGCAGGGCCAAGAACGCAATCAGGGAAGCGATCGACCCCAAGGGCGCGCTCACCAAGTCGATGAGCGATACCGAGGCATCGATCAAGGATGGCCTGAAGGACGCGGGCTCGGGCGGGAAGGCCAAACAGGCGGTGGCAACGCCATCACCGCCGGCCACAGCGCCGGAAGTGCCTGCCGCCGCCGTGTCGTCAGGCGCAGCCACTCCGGCCCCGACGACCGCTGTCACGGACGACGACAAGCCCAAAGCCCAGGCAGGCTGACCGAACGTGATCAGCGACATCGACAACAACAAGATGCCTCTGCTCGACCATCTGGTCGAGCTGCGGACCCGGCTGGTGCGCTGCGTCATCGTGCTGGTGATTGCTTTCCTGCCCTGTTTCTACTTCGCCCAGGACATCTACAACTTCCTGGCCAAGCCGCTCTACGACGTGACGGTGAAGTCGGCCTGTGAGGAAGCGGGAATCACCGAGTGGGTGGATGGACTGGTCGTGGACCAGTTCGGATTTCATCTGTTCGATGAATCCGAGCTCAACACCGTCTCGGTCGAGGACTGCGAACAGGCGCTGATCCTGCAGGGCGCCTCGCTTTCGACCGCCGACAAGGCCGTCGACATCATCTTCACGAGCCCGGCCGAGGCCTTCCTGACCTACGTCAAGGTCGGCTTCTTCGTTTCGCTGTGCATCTCGTTGCCCTTCCTGGTTTGGCAGATCTGGTCCTTTGTCGGGCCGGGGCTCTACAAGAAGGAAAAGTTCGTCGTTCTGCCCTTCCTGCTGGTCTTTCCCGTGCTCTTCACGATGGGCGCGGCGATGGTCTATTACGCCTTCTTTCCCGTGGCGCTGGAGTTCCTGCTGTCATTCCAGCAGCCGGCCGCCGAGGATCAGATCGCGGTCGAGGCACAGTTCAAGATCAGTGAGTACTTCAGCTTCCTGCTGAAGCTGATCTTTGCCTTCGGCATCAGCTTCCAGTTGCCTCTGGTCGTGACCCTGATGGCCCGCATGGGCATGGCGACGGCCAAGGGACTGCGCGAGAAGCGCAAGTACGCCATCGTGGCGGTCTTCATCCTGGCGGCGATCATCACGCCGCCCGACCCCTTCAGCCAGCTTGGCCTCGCGATTCCGCTGCTGATCCTCTACGAGGTTTCGATCATCTGTGCCCGCTTCGTGGAGCGGAGCAAGGCGCGCAATGCGGCCGAGGCCGCAGCCGAGGAGGGCGACGAGCCGCCCGAGGACGACAGCGGCGCCGACGACGAATTCGTCGAAGAGACCGACTTCAATCCCACGCGCTGAGACCGTGACGCGGCATTTCCTGCCGTGGCTGTGGACCCGTTCCGGAGGGGGCCGTATATAGGCCGCCCGAAAGGAGCGGCCCTATGCACGACATCGCCTGGATCCGGGAGAACCCCGAAGCGTTCGACACCGCCTGCAAGAGCAGGGGCCTCTCGTCGCTGTCCGCACCGGTGCTCGACCTCGACCTGCGCGTCCGTCAGGCCAAGAACGTGTTGCAGGACCTGCAGCAGCGCCGCAACGAACTCTCCAAGCAGATCGGCCAGGCCAAGGGCAAGGGCGAAAACGCCGATGCCGCCATCGCGGAGGTGGCCGAGATCAAGGACGCGATGAAGGCCGCAGAGGAAGAGGAGAGGGAGGTTTCGGCCGAACTGGAAACCCTGCTCGCCGGTATCCCCAATGTGCCGGCCGAAAGCGTTCCGGTGGGCGCCGACGAAAGCGAGAACGTGGAGCTACGCCGCTGGGGGACACCGCGCAGCTTCTCGTTTACGCCCAGGGAGCACGACGCCCTGGGTACCGGCCTGGGCCTGATGGATTTCGACCTGGCCGCCGATATCTCCGGCTCGCGCTTTGTCATCCTGACCGGCGCGCTCGCCCGGCTGGAAAAGGCGCTGGCGCTGTTCATGCTGGACATCCACACCCGCGAGTTCGGCTACACGGAAGTCTCGCCGCCACTGCTGGTGCGTCCGGAGGCGGCCTACGGCACCGGCAACCTGCCCAAGTTCGAGGAAGACCTCTTTCTCACCACCAACGGCCATTACCTCATTCCCACCGCCGAGATGCCGCTGACCAACATGGTCCGCGACCGTATCGTCGACGACGAGGCCCTGCCCATGCGTTTCACGGCCTTCACGCCCTGCTTCCGCTCGGAAGCCGGGGCCGCGGGCAAGGACACGCGGGGCATGATCCGCCAGCACCAGTTCTGGAAGGTCGAGCTGGTCTCGATCACCACGCCCGAGGCCTCCTGGGAAGAACACGAGCGCATGACCGCCTGTGCGGAGGAAATCCTCAAGCGGCTGGAACTGCCCTACCGCGCCATGGTGCTTTCGACCGGCGACATGGGATTCGGCGCAGCGCGGACACACGATCTGGAGGTCTGGCTGCCGGGACAGAACGCCTACCGCGAGATCTCGAGCTGCTCGAACTGCACCGATTTCCAGGCCCGCCGCATGAAGGCGCGCTGCCGCCCCAGGGGCGAAAAGAAGACACGCTTCGTCCATACGCTCAACGGCTCCGGGCTGGCCGTGGGCCGCGCCATGGTCGCGGTGCTGGAAAACTATCAGCAGGAGGACGGTTCGATCGCTATTCCAAGCGCCCTGGTGCCCTACATGGGTGGCCTCAACCGGATCGGCCCGGCAGCATGAGAATCCTCGTCACCAACGACGACGGCATCGACGCCACGGGCATCGGCCACCTGGAAACCATTGCCTCGGAACTCTCCGACGATGTCTGGGTGGTGGCCCCTGCCACCGAGCAGAGCGCCAAGGGTCATTCGATCTCGCTGCGTGACCCCGTGCGCCTGCGCAGCTTCGGCGAGCGCCGCTTCAGCGTCGACGGCACGCCCGCCGACTGCGTCATGATGGGCATCCGGCACGTCATGGCCGAGGGCGGCGTCGATCTGGTGCTCTCCGGCATCAACCGGGGCGCCAATGTCGCCGACGACGTGACCTATTCGGGCACCGTGGCAGCCGCCATGGAGGCAACGCTTCTGGGCGTGCCGGCCATCGCCCTTTCTCAGGAGTATCGCCAGGGTGAACCGATCCATTGGGATACCGGCCGCTCCCATGGCGCCGATGTCATCCGTGGGGCCCTTGCGGTCGGTTGGCCCAAGGGCGTGCTGATCAACATCAATTTTCCGCCCGTGCCGCCGGGCGATGTTGCCGGAGTCCAGGCCTGCCGGCAGGGCCAGCATGATTTCACCCTGCAGAAGCCCCAGATGCGCACCGATCCGTTCGGACGCGACTACTTCTGGCTGGCAGGCTGGGGCCTGAATGTCGAAGACGCGCCCGAGGGCACGGACCTCCATGCCCTTCTGGCCAACAAGATCTCGGTCACGCCGATCCACCTCGACATGACCCACGATGCAACGCTGGAGCGGCTGGCCGGCGCCTTTGCATGATCTCCGACGCGGGCAAGATCCGTCTCCTGATGGAACTGCGCGGCCAGGGCATCACCGACACCCGGGTGCTCAATGCCCTGGAAACAACGCCGCGCGACCTGTTCGTGCCCGATCACCTGCAGGACCAGGCCTGGGAAAACACGGCGCTGCCCATTGGCCGCGGGCAGACCATCAGTCAGCCGGCCGTGGTGGCCCTGATGACGGCCCGGCTGCAGCTTACGGAACGTATGCGGGTCCTCGAGATCGGGACGGGGTCGGGCTATCAGGCAGCGATCCTTTCCCGTCTGGCGCGGCGCGTTTACACGATCGAGCGTCACCGTGAACTGGTGCCCCACGCGCAGACACGTTTCGACGCGCTGGGCCTGCACAACATCAGCACACGGGTCGGCGACGGCTCGCGGGGCTGGCCGGAAGCTGCCCCCTTCGACCGCATCATCGTCACGGCGGCGGCCCGGCGTGTGCCGCCACGCCTGCTGGACCAGCTTGGTCCGGGTGGCATCATGGTCATCCCCGTCGGGGAGTCGACCTGGGACCAGAAGCTGCTGCGTATCACGCGCAACGAGCAGGGTTTTGACGAGGAGGTGCTGATGGATGTGCGCTTCGTCCCCCTGATCGAGGGTAGCGGGGAGCCAACGCCAGATTCTTGATTGGTGTGTTGTGGCGGACCGGCACTGAACGGTCGCCACGTCAGGCCGTGGCCATTACTCTGCGCCCATGTTGCGCAACGTCCTAGCCGCAGTCCTGGTTCTTGCCCTGGCAGCGTGCTCGCAGAGCCCGGCGCCGGTGATCTATGGCCAGGGCACACTGGGCAATCCCGACATGCCGCCGCTGCCGCCCGAACTGCCGGTGCAGCGCCTGGCCCAGTTCGCGGAAGAAGCACCACCGCTTCCCGGAGAGAAACCTCAGCCGCCCTCTCCGATGGTGACCAGCCCACCAGCCAGTGCGGCGCCGGCGAGTGTGCCGCCGACGGATCCCAGCCTGCCCTTGGCCGATGTCGCGGTATCGCTCCTGCAGCCTGCCTCGCCGGAAGCGCCTGCCGTGGTGCCCGAGCAGGCATCGGTGGGTTATGTCACGGTGCTGCCGGGCGACACGGTCTATGCCATCTCCCGGCGCTACGACGTGGCGGTCAAGGATGTCATCGATGTCAACGAGCTGCGCGAACCCTATACCCTGTTCGTGGGCCAGGACCTGCGCCTTCCCAGCCAGCGCTACCACACGGTGGCGCCCGGCGAATCCCTGTCGGCCATCTCCGCGCGCTACCGGCGGCCGGCCAACGACATCATCGCCGCCAACGACCTGAAGCCGCCCTATACGCTGTTCGTGGGGCAGCGGCTGGCGATTCCGGGTATTGCCGCGGACGGCACGGTGGCAGAGCAGCCTGTGGAGGAGAATGAGGCTGTCGCCGCGGTCGCGGTGCCCGAACAGGTGGCGTTGCCCGCGCGCGGGCGCCTGCAATTCATCTGGCCGGTCGAAGGCACCGTGCTTTCGACCTTTGGCGCAAAGGAAGACGGCCTGCACAACGACGGCATCAACATAGCCGCCCCGGCGGGAGCGCCGGTCTACGCATCCGAGGATGGCGTGGTGGCCTATGTGGGCGATGAACTGCGCGGCTACGGCAACCTGATCCTGATCAAGCACGCCGAGGGCTGGGTCAGTGCCTATGCCCACAATTCCCAGGTGCGCGTGGCGCGGGGCCAGCAGGTACAGCGTGGTCAGGTGATCGGCACAGTCGGCGTCACGGGCGGCGTCACCTCGCCGCAAAGTCATTTCGAACTGCGGCGCGATGGCCAGGCCGTCGACCCGCTGGATTTCCTGGTGCGGCTGTAGATTCCTGCCTCAATCCAGCGTGCGGCCGAGGCGGCCTGCAAGATCCTGGATGAACTGCCAGGCGACACGGCCGGAACGTGCGCCGCGTCCGGTCTGCCACTCGATGGCCTGCGCACGCAGGTCCGCGGGAGCGATGTCGAAGTCGTAATGGGCCGCATAGGCCTCGATCATGGCCAGGAACGTGGGCTGATCGCAGCCATGGAAACCAAGCCAGAGGCCGAAACGGTCCGAAAGTGAGACCTTTTCCTCGATCACCTCTGCCGGATTGATCGCCGTGGAGCGCTCGTTTTCCATCATGTCGCGCGGCATCAGGTGGCGCCGGTTGGAGGTGGCGTAGAACAGGACGTTCTCAGGCCGGCCCTCCAGGCCGCCTTCGAGCACTGCCTTGAGCGACTTGAAGGTGGCATCGTCGCTCTCGAAGGAAAGGTCGTCGCAAAGCAGGATGCAGCGCCGCTTGGCTGCCCGCAGGCGGGTGAGCAGACGGGGCAGGCTGGCGATTTCCTCGCGGTGGATTTCGATCAGCGCCAGCGAACCGGGGTTCTGCGCGTTGACTTCGGCGTGGACCGCCTTGACCAGGCTGGACTTGCCCATGCCGCGGGCGCCCCAGAGCAGGGCGTTGTTGGCCGGCAGGCCGCGGGCGAAACGCTCGGTGTTGCCGTAGAGCTGGTCCTTGACCAGATCGACGCCCTTGAGCAGGCCGAGCGGCACGCGCTGGATGGCAGGTACGGCCTGCAAGGTGCCGGATTCGGCGTGCCAGACGAAGCCGTCGGCGGCATCAAGGGGGGCATCTTCGGCCACGGGCGGCGCCATGCGCTCCAGCGCGTGCGCGATACGGGCCAGCAGGCTCTGGGATTCGCTGTCGTTCATGGCCGGCTACCTAGCACGACCGTTGCGTACCGGGGAGGGGAGATTAGCCCGGATCGGCTTGCATCGGCGGCTCCGGCGGCTATAGTCCGCCACCCTTTGCCACCCTCGGGAGTGCGACATGCTGATTTCACCGGCCTATGCCCAGGACGCAGCGGCCCCAGGCGGTTTCGACCCCGTGTTCCTGATCATGATGGTCGCGATGTTCGCGGTCTTCTGGTTCCTGGTGATCCGGCCCCAGCAGAAGCGGGCCAAGGAGCACCAGAACATGTTGAAGGCGATCAAGCGCGGCGACCAGGTGATCACCAATGGCGGCATCATCGGCAAGGTTTCCCGCATCGAGGGCGACGGTGTCGTTTTGCTCGAGATCGCCGAAAACGTGCGCGTGAAGTGCCAGCAGTCGATGATCGCCGACATGGTCAAGAAGACCGAGCCGCGCGAAGACGACAAGACGATCGAAAAGTCCTGAGGCGCGCCGCACCCGTATGCTGCAGTTCCCGCCCTGGAAGATCTGGCTCGTCAGCGTCATCTGTGCGCTGGGCGTTCTCTTTGCGCTTCCCAACGTCATCGGCAAGAGCACGCTGGAGAGCCTGCCGTCCTGGCTTCCCCATAACCAGGTAAGCCTCGGCCTTGACCTGCGGGGCGGCGTCTATCTGCTGCTGCAGGTCGATACGGAGGCCTATGTCAGCGATCGCATGGCCGTGGTCGAGGAAGACATGCGCCGCATCCTGCGCGATGAGCGTATCGGCGTGCAGACGCCGACGACGCGCAATGGCGTCATCACGATGCGGTTGCGCAAGGCCGAGGATGCCGCTTCGGCCCGGGATCTGCTGTCCGATGTCAGTGAAGGCATCGATGTCAGCGTCAGCGACGACGGCACGGTCACGGCAACATTGACCGAACAGGGGCGCACCGACGGGCTATCGGATGCCGTGGACCGTGCGCTTGAAGTCATCAGCCGGCGCATCAACGAGACCGGTGTGCGTGAACCGATCGTGCAGCGCCAGGGCACCGACCGTATCCTGGTGCAGGTACCGGGCCTGGAAAATCCCGAGGAGCTCAAGGACATCCTGGGCCAGACGGCCAAGCTGACCTTCCGCCTGGTCGATACCGAGGCCGACATCAACGCGGCGATCAACGGCCAGGAGCCTCTGGGCTCCGAACTCCTGTACGGCCAGGAGGATGACGCACCCTACGTCGTTTCCAAGCGCATCATGGTTTCGGGTGAAAGCCTGACCGGGGCGCAGGCTGCGTTCGATCAGGGCCGGCCGGTGGTGTCCTTCAGCTTCGATACCGCCGGCGCGCGCCGCTTCTGCGACGCCACCAGCGAAAACGTGGGTCGGCCCATGGCCATCGTGCTGGATGAGAAGGTGATCAGTGCGCCGCGCATCAACGGCGCGATCTGCCAGGGCAGGGGCATCATTACCGGCAACTTCACGGTGGCTGAAACAAACCGGCTCGCCCTGCTGCTGCGCGCGGGCGCCTTGCCGGTACCGATGTCGATCATCGAGGAGCGCACGGTGGGCCCCAGCCTGGGCGCCGATTCGGTCCGCGCTGGCGAGATCGCCGCGGTGATCGGCTTCGTCGCGGTGGTGGTCTTCATGCTGGGGGCCTACGGCCTGTTCGGCGTCTTCGCCAATGTCGCGTTGCTGACCAACATCGTTCTGATCCTTGGCGCGATGTCGTTGCTCCAGGCCACGCTGACCTTGCCCGGCATCGCTGGCATCGTGCTGACCGTGGGTATGGCGGTGGACGCCAACGTGCTGATCTTCGAGCGTATCCGCGAGGAAGTCCGCAACGGGCGAACACCGTTCAACGCCGTCGATACCGGCTTCAAACGCGCCATGACCACCATCGTCGACTCCAATCTGACGACGATCCTGGCGGCGGGCCTGCTTTTTGGCCTGGGTTCGGGGCCGGTGCGCGGTTTCGGCGTGACGCTGGCCATCGGCATTATCACCTCGATGTTCACGGCCATCATGGTCACCCGTCTTCAGGCCGTGCTGTGGCTGCGCCGCAAGCGCCCGCAGACGCTGCCGTTGTAGGGGAGGCCGAACATGCGCCTGATTCGACTGGTCCCCGAGACCCCGCACATTCCGTTCATGCGCTGGCACAAGCTGGCGCTTGGCCTTTCGTGCCTTTCGCTGCTCGGCTCCATCATCGCGTTCGCCGTGATGGGCATCAACTTCGGCATCGACTTCAAGGGTGGCACCCTGATCGAGGTGCGCACCGCCCAGACCGCCGACCTTCAGGCGATGCGGAATAATCTGAACGGTCTGGGGCTTGGCGACGTCTCGTTGCAGGAATTCGGCGCCGATGACGACGTGCTGATCCGCGTGCCGCTGCAGAGCGGCGAGGGCGACGATGTTCAGCAGGCCGCGGTCGTACGGGTTCAGGAGGCGCTGAATGCCGCCTTCCCGGGCATCGAGTACCGCCGGGTCGAGTTTGTCGGGCCCCAGGTTTCGGGCGAGCTGATCGAGAAGGGCGTGATCGCTGTCGTGGTGGCCGTGGTCTTCATGATGGCCTACGTCTGGCTGCGCTTCGAGTGGCAGTTCGGTGTCGGCGCCGTGCTGGCCCTGATCCATGACGTGGTCGCCACGATCGGCCTCTTCTGCCTGACCCAGATCGATTTCGACCTGCCCGTGGTGGCGGCCCTGCTGACCATCGTGGGTTATTCGATGAACGATACGGTGGTGGTCTATGACCGCATCCGCGAGAACCTGCGTAAGTACAAGCAGGAGAGCGTCGCCGCGGTGATCGACCGTTCACTGAACGAGACGCTGTCGCGCACGGTGAATACGGCGCTGACCACCCTACTGGCGCTCTTTGCCCTCTACATCTTCGGTGGCGAAGTCATCGCGCCATTCGTTCTGGCGATGATCTGGGGCGTCATCATCGGCACCTATTCCTCGGTTTTCATCGGTGCGCCGTTCCTGCTGTACCTTCGCCCGGTGCGCCGTACCGAGAGCGGCGAGGTCAAGGCAGACGAGGATACCGGTCCAGGGACCGTTCAGCGTTAGGCATGGCTGCCGCCAGCGAACCGCGTCAGCGCAAGGTCATCAACGGCTATGGCGACGGCGGCTTTAGGATCGCCGGAGAGCGGGTCGAGGGTTCGGTCATCGTCTTTCCCCAGCGTTTCATGGCCTGGCCCGTGGCTGATGCGGCCTCTCTTCAGGCTCATGACCTGGCGCCGCTGATCGCAAGTGCCGGGGAGATCGACATTCTGTTGCTGGGCTGCGGCTCGGGCGCACCGGTGTTCGACGCCGCGCTGCGCGATCTGCTGCGTGAACACCGCATCTCGGTCGATGCCATGGATACCGGCGCGGCCTGCCGAACCTACAACATCCTGCTTACCGAAAGCCGTGCGATCGCTGCAGCACTGATTGCGGTCTGAAGCCCCGGGCTACCGCATGATGTCCCAGGTGCCGTCGGGCTGCCTGCAAGCGGTGCCGTAGATCGTCTGGCTTTCGCCGCCGATGCTGACCAGCTTGGTGTATTCCTCGCACACCGGAGCCGCGTTCGCGGTTTCCTGGGCCGTCGCGTCGATCGCGTCCGGCGTCCCGCCCGCAACGGCGTTCTGCGTGTTGTCATGGAGATATCCGGCCGCATGGGTCTCATGGCCCATCGCCTGGTCCCGGAAATGTGCCGTCAGCAGGATGCCGCCCGCCAGGCCGGCACAAAGGATGACGGCCATGATGATGCCCATACGGAGCTTTTCACCACGGTCATCCGCGTTGGAGTGGTCAAGGGGGTGGCTGGCCGTCATTGCTCTCTCCTGTGCCTATAAGGCGCATGAAACGCCCGCATTGGAGATGTAACGGCAATGCTGCGCCATGACGGGGTGCAAGCTGTGACAAAGCTGTGCAACAGCCCGACCCAATGCGTCGGTGTTACGTGGAAGGCCTCGCAGGAAGCCGCACACACATGCGCAGGCCGCCGTCCGGGCGGTTGGCTGCGGTGATGGTGCCGCCGTGAACCGCGATGTGGCGGCGGCAGATCCACAGGCCGATGCCGAAATTGCCTGCTGCGACACTGTCTGCCGCGTCCGGCCGGATGGAGACATGGCGCTCGAAGATGCGCTCCAGCAGCTCCGGCGCAACGCCGGGACCCTGGTCGTCCAGGGTAATCTCGATCCAGCCTTCGTGAAGCGTGGCGTTCAACTGCAACCTGCTGTCTCGCGGGGCAAAGCTGACGGCATTGTCGAGCAGGTTCTCGAACACCGTTTCCAGCATGTCGACATCACCCGATACCGTCAGACCGGGAGAAACCGAATCGCCAAGGGTGATGCCCTGGTCATGGATGGTCGCTCGATAGTCCCCGGCCAGGGCCGTGAGCAATGCGCTGAGATCGACCGGATGCCGCTGCGGGGCCAGTGCATCGGCTGCAGCCTGGTCCAGACGGCGGATCGACTGCACGAGTTCGCTCAACCGGTCCGTGGCACGCAGGACAATGCCAAGGGTTTCGCGCGTCTCCGGGTTGCCGGCCTGTGCCTGCAGGTTTTCGGCGGCGTGGCGGATGGTTGCCACCGGTGTCTTGAGGGCATGGGCATTGTCCTCGGCAGCGCCGCGCAGTTCTTCGGCGGTCCGGCGCATGGCGGCGACCAGATCGTCGAACTCACGGGCAAGCTCGGCAAACTGCGGCATCTGCGCGCTGTCGCCGAAGCGGGCCACCGCATCGCCCTCGCGCATGCTCCGCGCGGCCCTGCGCATGCGCGCAAGGCCCAGCAGCACGCTGGCGATCAGGGCTGCCGCCGCCACCACAAGGGTGATGTAGAGCGCCATGGCGGCATGGACCTTGGGCGAGTCCCAGGTGTCGCGCACGGCTGCGGCGCCGTATTCGGCGGCGTTATGGGACAGCAGCAGTACCCAGCACGCCGTTTCCGACCGGTAGGGAACGATGGAGGTGATGAGTTCGGGTGCACCTTCCTCCGACTGATAGGCCGTGGTGCGGGGAGAACCCGCCTGGCAGGTGCCTTCCAGTTCGGAGAGCACGCCCAGGGCGGTGATTTCCCGGCGTTCAGCCTCCATCTGCCAGGACTTCAGCCTTGCATTCGTCGCGACATAGAAGAATCCCGCGGTCGCGCCATCCAGGGGCCGTACAAAAACACGAATACGGGCGATCTCCGGGTCGATTCTTGCAACCGCCAGGGCAAGATCGGGCAGCACCGAATCGACCGGCTGCTCAAACAGCGGGGTCATGGTGCGCACCACCAGCGCGCCCTGATGGCGAATGCTGCGCAACAGCAGATCACGCTGGCTGTCGTCGGCCTGTCGGAACTGATCGAAGATCATCGCAGGAACCACGATCGTCACGGCCAGAAGCAGGGCCAGAGGTCCCCAGGTCGCAGCACCGATGCGGGAAGCACGCTTCGTCACGATGTTCCGGGTGGGCGCCAGCGGTAACCGAAACCGGGATAGTTCTCGATCGCGGTGAAGCCGGGATCGATGGTTTCGAACTTGCGGCGGATGCGCTTGATGAAGCCGCGAACGTTGCTGCGGTAGCCGTCCGAGCCGGCGCCGGACTGGAAGCCGGAGCCATGGACCAGATCGTAGAGTTCACGGTATGTGACATCGCGGCCTGCGCGCTGGGCCATCATCGCGACCATGTCGAATTCGGTCAGCGTCAGGTCGATCTCCCTGTCCTGCCAACGGGCGCGCCGCGCGACAAGATCGAGAGCGAGATCGCCGATCCGGGCCATGCCTTCGGCTTCGGCCACAGTGTTCTGTGGCGTGTCGCCGGAGCGGGAAGCTGCCACACGCAGACGATGGGCCAGGATCGTGACACTGCGCTCCTTGTCGACGAAATCGACAGCGCCATATCCCAGGGCAGCCTCCTCATAGACCTGGTCGGACAGGCTGGTCAGCATCACCACGGGAGTCGTGACACCACCTGCCCGCAAGCGTTCGAGGACCTGCGGTCCTTCCATCTCGGGCATGCGCCAGTCGAGCACGATGACATCGCAGGTCTGACGGGGCGTTTGGCCGGCAAGCGCGGCCAGGGCAGGGGCCCCGCCATCGAAAGCCAAAACCTCGAAACCTTCACGACGCAGACCTGCGGCAATGGCGTCGCGAAACAGACGGTCGTCGTCGACCAGGACGACACTTATGGCCGGGGTGGTGCTCATGGTTTCACCATGTCGGCGGCACAGGCATCGGGTTGCTCCGTTTCGTAGGAAAGAACGGTGCTGTGGTTGCTTTCCAGATCAGGATAGAGGAGCAGGCCGAACCGGCAGGCCGAGGCTTCGTAGACCCAGACAACGGCAGGCGCGCGGTCCTCTCGCAGCGCGGGCTGCCCGATCAGGGCTGTGACCATGTCGTCCTGCAAGCCGATCAGGTCATCGATCGCGATCTTCGGCGTTTCAGGCTTTTCGGCCGGCAGCGGCGGAACGGCAATCTCTTCTTCGGGCAATGCCGTGGTTTCGGCAATCGGCTCGGCCTCGGAGGGTTCCGGAACCGATGGCGCAGCGACGTGCTGTGCCTGGGAACAGGCGCCCAGCAGGACGAACAGGAGGACGGCGGTAAGTCGGCTCATGGTTCCAGAGGCAAGAAAGGGGCAGAGATGTCTCCCTGCCCCTCCCGTGTCGAAGATGATTCTTGCTCTAGAGGTACCAGAGGTTCTGGCCCGAGACCATGCAGAAGAGCATGGGGATCGAGAGCATGGTGTTGGTCCGCGAGAAGAGCATCGCCGTACGGGCCGACTTCTTCTTGCTGTCGGCGTCGGCCTCGACGATGCCAAGTGCGCGTTTCTGGTTTGGCCAGATCACGAACCAGACGTTGAACCACATGATGGCGCCCAGCCACATGCCGATGCCGATGGCGGTCGACGTGCCGGCGTCGGTGAAGCCCAGCGCAATGGCGTCGTGAATATAGCCATTGAGCGCGGCCAGGATCAGGCCCGTGACGATGGTGGCCATCGCGCTCCAGCGGAACCAGAACAGCGCCGCCGGCGCGATCACCTTGCCGATGGCAGGCTTCTGCTCATCGGGAATCTTCGGCATGTTCGGAATCTGGACGAAGTTGAAGTACCAGAGCAGGCCGATCCACATGACGCCGGAAAGCACATGCAGATAGCGGAACAGAAACTGCAAGAAATCCATTGGCTTCTCCCCCCGTACCGCGTCAGCTGCCGACTGCGACGAGAATGATTGCGACGATCACCGTCAGCACGATGCCGGCGATGACGGTGTTCTGCAGCGATTCAAGTATTTTTCCCATAGGCTCCCCGCCTCTTTGCAGACTGATGCTGCTGCCCCCGGTACGAGAGGCCGCCGGTGGCGGCATGTGTTTGTTTGACGGTTCCCCAAAAACCGCAAGAACCCCGAAATAGTTCGCGGCTCTCCTCTCGTGCGAATCATTCTTGATCCAGTTGTGACCGTCTGTCCAGTTTGGTGACGACTTGCTTGGTTTATCCTTCAGATTCCATGTGCAACCCTTCGCCATGAACGAACCCATGGAACGGCAGGACTCCTGCGCTGCGCTGGTCCGTCGTTACGACCCGGACCGCTATTTTGCGGTCCTGCTCGCGCGGGCTGACCGGCGTGATTCGCTCTTTGCACTCCATGCCTTTGAACTGGAGCTGGCACGCATTCCCGATCGGGTAAGTGAGCCGATGCTGGGGGCGATCCGTCTGCAATGGTGGAGAGAATCTCTGGACGGCATCGCTGCGGGACATCCGCGCCGCCACGAGATCGTCCAGCCCCTCGCTGCGGCGATCAACGGCGGCAGCCTCGACCCGATGCCGCTCCACGCCATGATCGATGCCTGGGACGCGATCCTCTCCGACGACGGCCAGCCGGATATGCGCGAAATCGGGCATCGGATCGTCAACACCCGTGGGCTTGCCAATCGCGCAGCCATGGGCGTTCTTCATGATGGCGCGCCGCAGGACGGGACGGCTGCGGCCGACCATGCCGCAATGGCCGTCGGGCTGACGCATATCTTGCTGCGGGCCCCGGAAAAGGTCGGGCTTGGACAGGAGGTGTTGCCGAGGGAGGTGCTGGCCCGTCACGGGCTCGACCTGGGTACGATGCTCGATGCCCAACGGGAGGCGCGTCTTGCGCAGGCAGCCGCGGAGATCGCGGCACTTGCTGCCGGCCATGTGGAAGCGCTGCGGGCGGCTTCCGTGCCCCGCCAGTTGCTTCCGGCCCTGCTGCCTGCAAGCTTCGCGGCTGTCGATCTGGTCCGCCTGCGGCGTTCCGGGCACGATCTTTTCGATCCGCGGCTGCAGCACCGGGGAATCGGCCGGCAGCTAAGTGTCCTGGCTGGTGCCTTGC
>CALGGB010000250.1 GCA_937880925.1 uncultured Rhodospirillaceae bacterium
AGGACGTCGGCATGCGGGTCGCCGACTACCCCACGATCCAGGACTACTTCGGCGAGTGCCTGATGGATACCGAGTCCTCGCGCCTCTACACCTTCGGCGTCGCCCAGGCGCTCGACCGGGCGACCGACAACTGCGACTGGGAACGCCACGGCCGCGAACCCGACTGGCTGCCGCGCACGTCGCTGCTGCCCTGGACCTGGATGGCGAAGTTCCTGGCCTGCAAGAACGCCTACAACGTCGTCGACAAGATGCTCCAGGCTTCCGGCGGCACCGGCTACAAGACGGAGATGGGCCTGGAGCGCATTCTGCGCGACGCCAAGGCGGGCTGGGTCATGGGTCCGACCAACGAGGTGCTGCGCCAGTTCGTCGGCAAGGCCTGCCTGCTGGGCTTCGAATCGCTCGACTACTGGAACCAGGTGGTCAACGAGAACGTCCTGAAGAACGAGATCAAGAAACTCGACGCCGAGGGCAAGAGGAAGCTGATCGCGGAACTGTCCAAGGATCTCTGAACGACCCGGGCAAGGGGAGCGGCGCGTCTTCCTGCGACGCGCCGTTTCCCCCGATCCGTTATCGCGGTAATCGAAGGCGAGCCAGTGGAGCCCGCCATGACCATCAACGCCGACATCTCCGCCATCGTCGACCGCTTTCCCTCGCTCCGCATCGCCGTGGTGATCGCCGAGGGGCTGGCGATTCCGGCCGAACGCCCCGCCGCGCTCGATACCGATATCGCCGCCATCGAGGCGGAGGCCGCGGCGCGGTTCGCCGATGTCGCGATGCCCGACATCCCGGGCGTGCAGGTCTGGCGCGAGGCCTACAAGGCGTTCGGCATCAAGAAGACGAGCTATCGCTGCTCGGTCGAGCGGCTGATCCGCAAGGCGGTGCGCGACGGCGCTATGGCGCGCATCAACCCCTTCGTCGACGCCTACAATGCGGTCTCGCTGAAGCATGTCTTCCCGCTGGGCGCGGACGATCTCGACCATGTCGTGGGCGACATCTGCTTCCGGGAGTCGCGACCGGGCGACAGCTTCCTGGCGCTGGGCGAGGAGAACGCACAGGACGACCCGCCCAAGCCCGGGGAGATCGTCTATGCCGACGAGGCCAAGGTGCTGTGCCGGCGCTGGAACTGGTACCAGGACGCGCGCAGCCCGGTGGCCGTCGGCACGACTAGGGCGGTGGTGACGGTCCAGAGCCTTGGCCCTGGCGACCTGCAGACCGCGGTCTCCGACCTGGAGAAGATGCTGGCCGATCACTGCGGCGGGCGCTGTTCCCATGTCGTTCTGGACCGGGACCATCCCACCCGGAAACTGCCTTGCTGAATCCGGGCCCTGTGTGACCATCGCCACTGCGGCGGATTACGGCGCAGGCCATATCGCCGCGCCCGGGGCATGGTGCCCCACAGGATACCCAGATGAAACGCAGCATCCTTGTTTGCAGACTGGCTCTGGCCGGTCTTTTTGCAGTTGTTGCCACCGTTCCCGCCCGCGCCGAAGGCAATCCGGAGCGCGGCGCCTACTTTGCCGCCATCAGTGACTGCGGTGGCTGTCACACGCCCGGCGCCATGACGCCCGAGCCCGACAAGACCCGCCCGATGGCCGGCAACGATATCGGCTTTGCCCTTCCGGGCTTGGGCATCTTCTATCCGCCCAACCTGACCTCCGACATGGCGACCGGTCTGGGTGGCTGGAGCGACGACGAGATCGCCCACGCCATCCGCACCGGCGAACGCCCGGACGGGCGCATCCTGGCACCGATCATGCCGTGGCATGCCTACGCGGCCTACACGGATGCCGACATGGCCGATCTGATCGCCTATCTCCGCAGCCTGCCAGTGGTGGAGCACCAGGTTCCCGGTCCCTTCGGCCCGGACGAGACGCCGCCGGCGCCCTACATGGCCTTCGTCTTCCCGGAGTGACCGCTCACAGGTCGGCTACAACCCATCCCCAGCCGTTTTCTTCCGTGGCGAAGAAATCAGCGACGGCGACGTAGCCGCCCAGCACCTCGAAGGGCGTGAACAGGTCCAGCGGACAGCCGGGCACGGGTTGCAGCGACAGCGCCACCCTGCCCGGCTGTTGCGTCTTCAGCATCAGATCGGGCGAGGTATCACGGCCGATAACCTGGCGCAGGGAGGTGCCGGGGCCGTCGGGCGCCGGGAAGGTGCGCAAATTGAGGTGCGGCAGGGTCGCGAGCTTCGGCGGCAGGGGCGCATCGGCATCCGGCGTGATCGCCAGTTCCACGATGCGCGTGCCCTTGCGCTCGGCCCAGCCGACCATGGTGCCGTCGGGTTTCTCGTCGATGCCGATGACGGCCTGTTTCTTGGGGTAGCCCCACAGTTCCCTGCCCGCCGCGATCGCAGCGTCGTTGTCCTCGTATTCGAAGACATAGTGGCCGCCGGGCTGGCCGTGGAAGGTGACCGGCACGACGATGGCGACGTCGAAGAACGGACACTTCGCATTGTTGGTGAAATCCACGACCGACAAGGCGAAGCGGTCATCGCCGGCGTAGTCGAAGGGCGTCGGCTCCAGAATCGCCCGGATGGCCTCCTCGCTGCCCCGGCAGACGGCATAGAGGATGCGCTGGTCACGCGCCTCGTAGGGCACAAAGGGGCTGGGATAGAGCGGGGCATGCACCGGCATGTTGTTGGCGCTCTGGAGCTTGGGCATCGTCACGTTCTTTCCCCTTGGCGCCGAATGTCACTGCGCGGCCTCGGGAGGTACGGCGCCGTCGAGCAGACGGCAATCGACCTCCACACAAGCCTCGAAGGCCTCGCGTGTCGCCGTGTCGAGTTCGCCATTGGGCTCCCCGTCCAGGTAACCCTTGGCCGCAAGCTCTTCCTGGTACCAGATGATGCGGTCGGCTCCGCCCAGTTCGGCTGCTTCCAGAAAGGCGTCCAGCGCCTCGTCCCGACGCCCCAGAGCGGACAGCAGATGGGCCTGGGTATCGACGAAATCGGTATTTTCGGGCTCCAGCGCAATGCCGATCTCGATGTCCTGGAGCGCCTCGGCATAGTCGACGCCGGCCAGGTAGCGGTGCCAGGCCCGGCCGTTGTAGGCAGGCGCGAAACGGGGCTCCATCTTGATCAGAAGGCCGTAGTCATCGATCGCGCCGCCGCTGTCGCCCATGCGCGCCTTCAGTTCGGCGCGGCCGGCAAGCAGCATGACATTGTCGGGTGCGAGGCTAACCGCCATGTCGTAGTCATCCAGCGCTTCATCGAAGTGACCGACCTCGATGTTCAGGATGCCGCGCATATGCCAGTTGCCAGGCTCGTGAGGATTGACGTTGATCGCCTGGGTGAAGTCGTAGATCGCCTTGTCGAACTGACCCATCTGGGCGCGCGCCAGCCCGCGCGCACTGAACGTCTTCTCGGGCTCCAGCACCAGCGGAAGAGCCTGCGTGAAATCCTCGACCGCGTTTTCAGGTTCCCCCAGCGCCTAGTAGGCCAGGCCCCGCTGATGCAGGAACATGCCACGGTACTCGTCTTCCAGGCCCGGCGTTTCCAGGCAGTGGCTGTATGCCTCGACCGCGGTTGCGGGATCGCCCGACGAATCGGCCATGATCGCGACCCTGCACCAGTCCTGCTCGTCGTTCTGGGCATGAAGCGGCGCGGCAAGGACCAATGCGGCAAGAAAGGACAACAGGGTCAGGCGCATGCTGGAAGCTCCGGTGGACATTGCTGACCCCGACCATACGGCTTCGCCCGGCCCGGTGAAACCACGCAGCCTCCGCAAGGCCCTCAGGCGGCGCAGTTACCATGGATCGTGAGCCCGTCCTTGATCGTCTCCACGACCTCGATACCGGCCAGGTCATCGGGCACCATCGTGCGCGGATCGACCGCAAGCACGGCGAGATCGGCGCGCATGCCGGGGCGCAGCATGCCCTTGCCGGTCTCCTCGAAATGCTGGTGGGCCCCGGCCCGGGTCAGAGCGTGCAAAGCCGTGGCGGTGTCAAGACGCTGGTCGGCGCCCAGCACCTTTCCGCTGCGTGTCGTGCGGGTGACCGCTGACCACAGCAGACGCCAGCTATCGGAGGGCACGACAGGAGAGTCGTTGTGCAGGGTGAAGGCGATGCCACGCGCCAGTGCCGAGGCCGTCGGGCTGATCCGCGCGGCACGCTCGGGTCCCAGGACAGCATCGCGGTGCCAATCGCCCCAGTAGAAGGTGTGAGCAACGAAGAAGCTCGCCAGCACATCGAGTTCGGCCATGCGGTCCAGTTGATCCTCTCGCACTGTCTGGGCATGGATCATCACCGGGCGGCGGTCCGCCCGCCCCTGGCGCGAGGTGGCCCGCGCGACAGCATCGAGGAACTGGTCGCCCGAACGGTCGCCGTTGCAATGGGCCAGCACCTGCCAGCCCCTGGCGAACAAACCATCCACCAGGGCATCGACCGTGGCGTCCTCCAGCAGCGGATAGCCGGCATAGTCCTCGGGCCAGCCCAGCGGCGGGCTGACATAGGGTTGGGTCAGCCACGCCGTCTTGCCCTGCGGCGAGCCGTCAAGCACCAGCTTGGCACCGCCCACCCGCAAACCGCCGTCGTAGCCCTGAGGACGCGGCAGGTTCTCGAGTTCGGCGGGATCGCGCACGAAGGGATAAGCCACGACATCCAGGTCGAGGCGACCCGCCCGCGCAGCGCGGCGCAGCAACGCCATCTCGTCGGCGCTGCTGGCGCCGTCCTGGGCCGTCGTGATGCCCCAGGCGGCGTAGCGGCGCTGGGTCTCGTCCAGCAGATCGAGCAGACGATCGCCGTCAAAACGCGGCAGGACATCGGT
>CALGGB010000251.1 GCA_937880925.1 uncultured Rhodospirillaceae bacterium
ACGATGCGGATGTAATAGAACGCGCCCACGGCGCTGGTCAGCACGCCGATCACGGCCAGGGTGTAGAGGCCCGCGTTTACCGCAGCCAGGAAAACGTAGAACTTGCCGAAGAAACCGGCGAGAGGCGGGATGCCGGCCATCGAGAACATGAAGATGGCGAAGGCGGCCGCCAGACCCGGGTTGGAGCGGGAAAGCCCGGCCAGATCCGCGATATCCTCCACCATGCGCTGCTGGCGACGCATTGCCAGGATGCAACCCCACGCACCGACGCTCATGGCCAGATAGGTCGCAAGATAGATCGCGATGCCGTTGATGCCCTCGGCCGTGCCTGCTGCGAGGCCGACCAGGATGAAGCCGACATGGCCGATCGAGCTGTAGGCCATCAGGCGCTTGATGTTGGTCTGCGCGATGGCGCCAAAGGCGCCCAGCATCATGGAGGCCACGGCGAGCAGGAAAACGATCTGCTGCCATTCGGCGAACAGGCCGCCGAAGGGACCGGTGAGCACCCGGATGAGCAGCGCGACTGCCGCGACCTTCGGCGCGATCGAGAAGAAGGCGGTAACCGGCGAAGGCGCGCCCTCATAGACGTCGGGCGTCCACATGTGGAAGGGCACGGCCGAAACCTTGAAGGCAAGGCCCGCGGCGATGAAGACCAGACCGACCACCACGCCGAGCGAAACGTCCGAACCGTTGCCGAGTTCACCCGCCAGGGCGGTGAAGGAGGTCGTGCCGGTGAAGCCGTACACCATGGAGGCGCCGTAGAGCAGCATGCCCGAGGCGACCGCACCCAGAACGAAGTATTTCAGGCCGGCCTCGGTCGAACGCAGGTTGTCGCGCTGGAAGGCAGCGCAGACGTAGAGCGCCAGGGACTGCATCTCCAGGCCGATGTAGAGCGACATCAGGTCGTTGGCCGAGACCATGATGAACATGCCCAGCGTGGCAAAGACGATCAGAACGGGGAATTCGAACCGTTCCATGCCTTCGCGCCGGATGTAGCCAATCGACATCAGCAGAGTGAGGCCGCTGCCGATCAGGATCAGCGTCTTCATGAAGGCGCCGAAGGTATCGTCGATGATCAGACCGTTGAAGGCGGTGCCGCCTGCTCCGCTGTTGACCATGATGCCGGCGACGACGAAGACCGCGATGGTGAGGCCAACGATGATACGTGTGGCGCGGTTGCTGGTGAACACACCCAGCATCAGCAGCGCCATGCCGGCGACCGCGAGCCAGAGTTCCGGCAGTGCCGTCTGGAGATCGGAGAGTGCGAGTTCGTTCATCACCGTCTCCCTAGTTGCCGGCCGCGTGGGCCATGTCGATGGCGGGCTGGACCTGGGCCACCAGGTTCTCCACCGAAGCATGCATGACGTTCAGGAAGGGATCGGGCCACACGCCCATGATCAGCACGATCAGGATCAGCGGCACGAAATAGGCCAGTTCCCGCCTGTTGACGTCGAGAATGCTCTTGAGGTCCTCGTGCACCAGTTCGCCGAAGACAACGCGGCGGTAGAGCCAGAGCATATAGGTCGCACCCAGGATGATGCCGGTCGTGGCCAGGAACGCGACCCAGGTGTTGTCCTGGAACAATCCGATGAAGACGAGGAATTCGCCCACGAACCCGGATGTGCCCGGAAGGCCCACCGAGGCCAGCATGAAAACCATGAAGATGAAGGCATAGACCGGCATGCGGTTAACCAGACCGCCGTAGCGGGCGATCAGGCGCGTGTGAATGCGGTCGTAAACGACACCGACGCACAGGAAGAGCGCAGCCGAGACGATGCCGTGGGAGAGCATCGTGTAGATGCCGCCCTCGATGCCCTGCTGGTTCAGCGCAAACACGCCCAGCGTCACGAAGCCCATGTGCGCCACCGAGGAATAGGCGATGAGCTTCTTCATGTCCTCCTGCACCAGGGCCACCAGCGATGTGTAGATGATGGCAATGATCGAGAGGGTGTAGATCAGCGGTGTGAAATAGACCGTGGCGTCGGGCAGCATCGGCAACGAGAAACGCAGGAAGCCGTAGCCACCCATCTTCAACAGCACACCCGCCAGGATCACCGAGCCGGCCGTGGGCGCCTCGACATGGGCGTCGGGCAGCCAGGTGTGGAACGGCCACATCGGCACCTTCACCGCGAAGGAGGCAAACATCGCCAGCCACAGCCAGCGCTGCATTTCCACCGGGAAGCCGTAGTCCATCAGCTCCGGAATGCTGGTGGTGCCCGCCGTGAAGTACATGGTCAGCATGGCAACCAGCAGCAGAACGGAGCCGACCAGCGTGTAGAGGAAGAACTTGAAGGCCGAATAGATCCGGCGCTGACCGCCCCAGACACCGATGATCAGGAACATCGGGATCAGCATGGCCTCGAAGAACAGGTAGAACAGCACGAAATCGAGCGCGCAGAAGACGCCGATCATCAGCCCTTCCATGACCAGGAAGGCGATCATGTATTCCTTCACCCGGTGCTGGATCGCCTCCCAGGAGCAAAGAATGCAGACCGGCGTCAGCACTGCCGAAAGCACGACCAGGAACAGCGAAATCCCGTCGATGCCGATGTAGTACTGTATGCCGTAGGCGGGGATCCACGCGCGGCGCTCGACGAACTGGAACTCCGCCGTCGAAGGATCGAACATCACCCAGATGGCGATGACGATCACCAGGACGATCAGCGAACACCACAGCGCCGTCAGCCGGGCGTTGTTGGCGACAACGGCCTTGTCCTCGTTGCGGATCGTGATGATGAACACCGCACCGACAAGCGGCAGGAAGATCGCAAGGGATAGCAACCAATCGGTCATGTCGGCGCCCCCTAGCCCCAAACCCGGAAGAGGAACCAGCTGACAATCACGGCGACGCCGATCAGCATGGCAAAGGCGTAGTGGTAGAGGTAACCCGACTGCAGCGCCTTGGCCCGGCGCGCGATATCAAGCGTCGCCGAAGCGACGCCATCGGGGCCCAGGCCGTCGATCACCGAAACGTCCACGGCCTTCCAGAGTCCCTTGCCCAGGCGCATGGCCGGGCGCACGAATATCCAGTCGTAAAGTTCGTCGAAGTACCACTTGTTCAGAAGGAACTTGTAGACCGGCCGGAACATGCTCGCGATCAGGCCGGGGAGCTGATGCTTCCACATGTAGCAGACGTAGGCGGTGGCGATGCCCGCGGCGACGATAACCAGAACCATGGCCTTGACCCAGAACGGGGTCTCCTCATGGGCCAGTTCGATGACGTTTTCGCCCAGCATCAGGATCGAATGGCCGAAGAACTCATGGCCGCCGTGACCGGTGAACAGGTTGACGAACAGGATACCGCCGCCGACTGCACCCGCCGCCAGAACCAGCAGAGGCATCCACATCACCTTGGGCGCCTCGTGAACATGATCGAAGTCATGCTCGCTCATGCGCGTGCGGCCGTGGAAGGTCATGAAGATCAGGCGCCAGGAATAGAGCGCCGTCAGGAATGCCGCGCCGACACCCAGCCAGAAGGCGTAGCCGCCCATCGGCGATGACGAGACAAAGGCCGATTCGATGATCAGGTCCTTGGACCAGTAGCCCGCGAAAATCGGCACACCCGCCAGCGCCAGGCTGCCGATCCACATGTAGGCATAGGTGATCGGCATCTTCTTCCACAGGCCGCCCATGCGGCGCATGTCCTGCTCGTCCTGGACGCCATGGATGACCGCACCTGAACCCAGGAAAAGCAGCGCCTTGAAGAAGGCATGGGTGAAGAGATGGAAGATGGCGACCGGATAGGCGCCCACGCCACAGGCAAAGAACATGTAGCCGAGCTGGCTGCAGGTCGAATAGGCGATGACGCGCTTGATGTCGTTCTGGCAGATGCCGACGGTCGCGGCGAAGAAGCAGGTGGTCGCGCCGATGAATGCGACGACCATCAGGGCATCGGGCGCATATTCGAACATGGGCGAAAGGCGCACGACCATGAAGACGCCTGCGGTCACCATGGTCGCCGCATGGATCAGCGCGGAAACGGGCGTGGGACCCTCCATGGCGTCGGGCAGCCAGGTGTGCAGCGGCATCTGCGCCGACTTGCCCATCGCGCCCACGAACAGGAGCAGGCAGAGCGTGGTCATGATGTCGAGGTTCATGCCCAGGAAGTTGAAGCTCTGCCCGGCAACATCCGGCGTGGCGTCGAACACGGCCTCGAAGCTGACGGCCTTGAAGACCATGAAGACGCCCATGATGCCGAGCGCAAAGCCGAAATCGCCGACACGGTTGACGACGAAGGCCTTGATCGCGGCGGCATTGGCGCTGGGCCGCTTGTACCAGAAGCCGATCAGCAGATAGCTGCAGACGCCCACGCCTTCCCAGCCAAAGAACATCTGAACGAAGTTGTCGGCCGTCACCAGCATCAGCATGGCGAAGGTGAAGAGCGAGAGATAGGCAAAGAACCGCGGGCGGTGCGGATCGTGGCTCATGTAGCCGATCGAATAGACATGCACGACCGCGGACACGGTGGTCACGACCACCAGCATCACGGCGGTGACCTGGTCGACCATGATCGACCAGTTGACCTCGAAGGCGCCGACATCGATCCAGTTCATCAGGTAGACGGTGCGGACATGGCCCTCGACGCCGACGTCGAAGAACACGATCCAGGAGAGGATCGCGGAGGCGATCAGCAGCACGGAGTTGATGATCGGCGCCCACTTGTCGCCGATCCACCGGCCGAAAAGACCGGCGGCAATGGCACCTACAAGGGGAAGGAAGACGATGGCGGCGTGCACGGTCGATCAGCCCTTCATCAGGTTGATGTCTTCGACCGCGATCGAACCGCGGTTGCGGAAATAGACGACAAGAATGGCAAGGCCGATGGCGGCTTCCGCGGCCGCCACGGTGAGAACCAGCATGGCAAAGACCTGGCCGACGAGGTCGCCCAGCGACACCGAAAATGCGACCAGGTTGATGTTGACCGCCAGCAGCATCAGCTCAACCGACATCAGGATGATGATGACGTTCTTGCGGTTCAGGAAGATGCCGAGAATGCCCAGCGTGAACAGGATCGCGGCGACGGTCAGATAGTGAGCCAGACCGATTTCCATGTCAGACGCCCTCCCCCGGCCGGATCTTTCGAATCTCGATGGTATCGCCCGGCTTCGTGGCGACCTGGGTTGCGATCTTCTGACGCTTGATGTCGCGGTGGCGCAGGGTCAGCACGATGGCGCCCATCATGGCGATCAGCAGGATCACTCCCGCGCCCTGGAACAGGAAGGCATAGCGGGTATAGAGCACCTGGCCGAGCTGGGCGGTGTTTGTGTATTCCGACATCGCAGCAGTGGGCGTCTGAGCCATGGCGGCCAGTTCCGGGGAAAGCTGCCAGCCGCCCACCACCATGATGAGTTCGATGACGAGGACCAGGCCGATCAGCGCGCCGACCGGCAGGTACTGCAGGAAGCCCTGTCTCAGTTCGGTGAGGTTGATATCGAGCATCATCACCACAAACAGGAACAGCACCGCGACCGCACCGACGTAAACGACGACCCGGATCATCGC
>CALGGB010000252.1 GCA_937880925.1 uncultured Rhodospirillaceae bacterium
CCATTCAAAAGTCTTTTCATTCAAGCAACCATGGCACGACATCTATGTTAATGTGACCAGTATGTCGATGCGATGAGGATTGCTGCGAGGCTACAAATCGGACGGCCACTTTTGCGAGTGGTTCGGACGGCGAGGTCATGCGCAGCCCCACACAGAACTGGTCCGGGAACGGCTGGGGCGCCTCAATCCTGAGGAACTACAGCAACGCGCCCGTGATTCAGAGCGCGAACTCTACAACCTCGGCATCACCTTTACGGTCTATTCGCAGAGCAACGTCATCGACCGCATCCTGCCGTTCGACGTCATTCCGCGCCTGCTTTCGGCCTCCGACTGGGCAACCATCGAAAGCGGCGCACGCCAGCGTGTGCGCGCCATCAACCTGTTCCTCCATGACATCTACCACGATGCCAGGATCCTGAAAGACGGGGTCGTGCCGCGCGATCTGGTGTTGGGCAACGCCAACTACCAGCCGGTCATGGAAGGCTTCGACCTGCCGCACGGAACCTATGTCCACATCTGCGGTACCGATCTGATCCGCGACGAGAAGGGCAAGTTTCTCGTGCTGGAGGACAACGGTCGCACCCCCTCTGGCGTCTCCTATGTCGTGGAAAACCGCCACCTGATGCTGCGCGCCTTCCCCGACCTGGTGGAGGGCCTGCCGATCGCGCCGGTTTCGGACTACGGCTGGCGCCTGCAGAACGCCCTGGCCGAAGTGGCGCCCGCCGGCGCGTCCGATCCCCACATCGTTCTGCTCTCGCCGGGCGTCTTCAATTCAGCCTATTTCGAGCATGTCTTCCTTGCCCGCGAAATGGGCGTGCCGCTGGTCGAGGGGCGGGACCTGTTTGTGGAGAACGACCGCGTCTTCATGCGCACCACGCGCGGACCGGTGCGGGTCGATGTCATCTACCGCAGGATCGACGATGCCTTCCTTGACCCCGAAACGCTCAACCCGAAGAGCCTTCTGGGCGTGCCGGGCCTGATGCGGGCCTACAGGCGCGGCTACGTCACCCTGGCCAACGCCGTTGGCACAGGCGTGGCCGATGACAAGGCGGCCTACGCCTACATGCCTCGCATCATCCGCTATTACCTTGATGAGGATCCCATCCTCGACAACGTCGAAACCCACGTCTGCCGCGAGGCTGAGGGGCTGGCCTATACGCTGGCACACCTTGAAGACCTCGTGGTCAAGCCCGTCGGTGAATCGGGTGGCTACGGCATCACCGTCGGTCCGCTGGCGAGCAAGAAGCAGATCGCCCAGTGCTGCGCGACGCTGAAAAAGGATCCAAGCAACTACATCAGCCAGCCGATGATCAACCTCTCGGTCTGCCCCACCCTGATCGGCAACGCGATCGAGGCAAGACGCGTCGATCTGCGGCCCTTTGCGGTCACCGGCCGCGATACCTGGGTGCTTCCCGGCGGCCTCACTCGGGTCGCTCTCCCCAAGGGTTCGATCGTCGTCAACTCATCACAAGGCGGAGGGTCGAAAGATACCTGGGTCCTCCAATAGTCTGCTCTCGCGTTTTGCCGAGAACGCCTTCTGGATGGGGCGTTACATGGAGCGCGCCGAAAATCTGGCGCGCATCCTGGACGTCAACGAAAGCTTCGCGCGCGACAGCCGCGAGGAGGAGAACTGGCTGCCGATCCTGCGCCTGCACGCCGAGGAGGAGGCCTTCCTTGCCGAACACAAGGAGGCAACCGCCAACGAGGTCGTGCATTTCTACACCCTGGACCGCTCCTCCCCGAATTCGATCCGCAATTCGCTGGATCGTTCTCGCGATAACGCCCGCTCGATGCGCCACCTGTTGAGCACGGAGGTCTGGCGCCAGCTCAATGTCTTCCACGAGTGGTTCTGTGCCCTTACCCGCCGCGACATCCGCCTGGGCAACCTTTCGGCGATCTGCCTTAGGGTCAAGGAGGGCTGCCAGCTTCACACGGGCATCTTCGACGGCACCATGATCCGAGATCAGGTTTGGTACTTTTATGGCCTGGGCAAGGCTCTGGAGAGGGCCAACCAGACCTCCCGCCTGATCGACATCAAGTCCCACCTGCTCGATCCGCCGGGCGGTGACCAGATGGGCGTGGATGTTGCCCAGTGGAATGCCCTGCTGCGCTCGGCCGCCGGCTACCACGCCTTCCGCCGCATTCACCCAAGCGGCATGACGGCGCGCCAGGTTGTGGATTTCTTTTTGACCGACCGCAGCTTCCCCCGTTCGACGGCGTTCAGCCTGCACGAGGTCGATGCGCTGCTTTGGGGCCTGCAACGCAACGGCGGCCTCAACCGGGTGCGCGACATACGCCAGGCCATCAATCCCATCCTGGAGCAGGTTTCGCTGCCGGCCTCCCGAGGTGGCTTCGAGCGCCGCCTGAATGCCCACATCGATCGTCTCCAGATATCCCTGGACGATCTTGCCGAGCGCATTGCAACCACGTTTTTCCGCTAACGCGGGCGCTCCGGACGTGCCAAGATCGGCACTTCCAACAACATGGTTTCGGCCAGAGAGACAGTCGCATGGCGCGCCTGAGCATCCACCACGTGACGACCTACAGTTATGCACAGCCCGTGAAGTTCGGGCCGCATCACTGGATGTTCCGTCCGCGTGATACCCACGACCTGCGCCTGCTGGACATGAAGATCACGGTCCAGCCGGATCCGGAATTGCGCTGGTATCACGATGTTTTCGGCAATTCGATCGCCATAGCCCGGTTCGAGGCACCAGCCCGGGAACTGCGATTCGAGAGCCGGATCGAGCTGGAGCATTACGGCGTGGAGCTCGACGAATTCCCCGTCGACGACGTGGCCCACAGCCTGCCCTTCGTCTATCCCACCCGCGAACAGCCCGATCTGGCGCGGACCATCGAGCGGCACTACCCCGATCCCGAGGGCGAAGTCGCCGATTGGGCGCGAAAGTTCCTCAGCGAGCGCGGGCGCAGCCGCACCAGCGATGTTCTGGGCGCCATGACGGAGGCGATCCGCCAGGACTTCCGCTATCAGGCGCGCGACGAGCCCGGTGTCCAGACGCCGACCGAAACCCTGGAAATGGGCAGCGGAAGCTGCCGCGATTTCGCGATCTTCTTCATGGAAGCCGCCCGCAGCCTGGGTCTGGCCGCCCGTTTCGTCACCGGCTACCTCTACGACCCCGCGCTGGACGGCGTGACCTCCCTGGAAGTGCGCGGTGCGGGCACCACCCATGCCTGGGCCCAGGTCTATCTGCCCGGCGCCGGATGGATCGAGATGGATCCCACCAACGGCATCGTCGGCAGCACCAACCTGTTTCGCGTCGGTGTCGGCCGCACGCCGGAGCAGGCCATGCCTCTGCGCGGCACCTTCGAAGGCAACGCCGCCGACTATCGTGGCATGAACGTGCAGGTCACGGTCAACGACATCACACCTGTTCCGCCCCGCCGCGTCGGCGCCAACGACGCCTGATCGTCTCAGCCGTCCGGGCGATGCTCGGCTAGGATGCCCCTCCGCGGGCCGCAATGGCGGCAGTAGCAGTCGCGAATCTTGCGGCGTGGCGTGCGCACAAAGGGATAGGTCTCGCCGCAGGAGGTGCATGTCCACACGACCTTGGCGTGGGCCGCGCGCGAGAGGTAGGGAATCTCGTGGTGCGTCAGCGGCAGTTCACCCAGGGTGACAATGGTCGCACGCCACAGCGCGCCATGCTTGCACGACTTGCCATAATGGCGATCGGCCAGCACGTGGGCACATTCGTGCAGGAAGGTCGCATTGCGGTCCTCCTCCCTGCCCTCCTTCAGCAGTTCGGCATGCAGCACGATGCGCTGCTCGGATGGCCAGGCCTTGCCTGCCAGGATCGCGGCGCGGCCGTCGGCCTCAACCGTGCTCTCCAGACAATCGCGATAGGCCTGCCCCATGTGGGCGGCCTGGTCCAGCCGCTGGCCCAGTCCCCAGGTCGCAGCGACGTCACCTACTGTGCCGAGGCGCCAGCCGGAACGCCGGGTCGCCATCCTTGCCCTGCCGCTCAGGGTGCAACGCGGCGAGGGCGCATCAGGGCGCGCGCGATCACCACGTTCTGGATTTCGGTCGCGCCATCGAGCCAGTGCGTCAGCCGCGCGGCGGCCAGGTGGCGCGCCAGGGGATGACCATCGTCCAGGCGTATTCCCCGCGCGCCCATCACCTGCATACAGTCTGATATGGCCTTGCCGGCGGCGCGTGCGGCGAACTTCTTGGCATGGGCGCAGGCGACCACCGCATCCTGCCCGGCATCGAAGGCCGCCGCCGCGGCGCGGGTCAGCAGCCGTGTCGCCTCCAGATCGGTCGACGCGTCGGCAAGCATCCACTGCACACCCTGGAAATCGCCGATGGGCTGGCCGAAGGCAGAACGCCCCGCGACCGCGCCAAGCGCATGATCAAGGCTGCTCTCCATCATACCGCAACACATCGCGGCAACGCCGACACGAGCGATGTTGATGCCGCGCATGGCGCCCTTGAACGCCTCACCCGGCGCGAGAAACAGTGCGTCCTCACCGACCGCGACATCGTTCAGCCGGATGCCGCAGACACCCGCTCCATAGCCCCCCAGCAGGCCATAGGCCGGCAGACGCTCGACCCCGGGGGCATCACCCTCGACCAGGAAGGAGGCAATGCCGCGCCAGCCCTGGGCCGGATCGGTCTGGGCAAACACCTGCATCAGACCTGCTGCCACCCCGTTGGTGATCCAGGCTTTCTCACCCGAGAGAACCCAGCCCGATGCAGTGCGCCGCGCGCTGGTGGTGATACTCGTGGCATCGCTGCCGACATCGGGTTCGGTGAGCAGGAATGCGCCGATCCGGCGTCCGGCAAGCATGTCAGCCAGATAACGCTTCCGCTGATCGGGCGATCCCACCCGGGCCAGACTGGCGCTGAAGTTGGCATGAACCTTCAGGCTGAAGGCCAGGCCCATGTCGGCGGCCGCAAGCACCTGGGCCACCATGGCCGTATCGCCCAGGCCCAACCCGCGCCCGCCATCCTCCACGGGCGCCATCAGGCCGAGCAGACCGGCCTTGCCGGCCAGCGGCACCAGTTCTGCGGGATAACGCCGCTCCAGTTCGAAGGAAGCAGCGGCATCGACAACATGCCGTGCGGCAAAATCGCGCGCAGCATCAAGGGCGGCGGCAGCCGCCTCGTTGGATGGTTCCATCATGTCCGCGCTGTCTCACCTGTCACCCCTGATTGCCTACGACAGGCATCGGAGCGTGACAAGCGCAACCCGGAGCTAAAACATGTGGCGCCGCCGCCTGCGCGCCGAAATCCATGCGCGCAACGCGTATCCCAGCAGAAATCCAGCCGCAAACACCGCGCTGACGATGACAAACCCTGCATCCATGCGTCTTCTCCACGCACGGCACACGGTTTGCCCCTAAAGAGCAAAACCTCTGCGATTGCGCCGCGCTCAACACCTGTCCCAGCGGCGATTGTAACAGGATTTTTAATCGCACATGAGCCCAACCTACCTCCCAGATGCGTTTTCATGCTGCCTGGGATGACCGGGCGCGCGAGGGCATCGCGCCAAAGCTGCCCCGGCTTGCGCCTAAAGCAACCGGCAGGATGCCTCGATACAGGCAATCAGGGCGTCCCGGGTGCGCGCGCCGTAGCCGCCGTCTGCCGGGCCAGCATCATAGCCCTGCTCGGCCAGGCGCTGCTGGTAGTTCATCACGACCTCCTTGCCGCCCAGAGCCATTGCCCTTTCGAAGGCGGCCAGCGCGTCCTCCTTGCGCCCAAGCGCGGTCAGTATCTGGGCATAGGTGGCGTGGCTCGCAACACGATTGGGGCCCAAAACAAGTGCGTGTTCGGCATCAGGCAAGCCGGCGGCAGGATCGCCCTGGAGATATCGGGTCCATGCGCGATTGACATAGGCCAGGACATAATCGGGCTTGATCACGATGGCAGCATCGAAATCGGCGATGGCCGCGTCATATTGTCCTTCCGAGAGCTTCGCCCAGCCGCGGTTGGTCAGCGTCAGAGAGTCACTCGGGCGCAGAGCAAGCGCCGCATCGTAATCGGCGATGGCGCCCAGATAGTCGCCCTCAGCACTCTTGACGTTGCCGCGGCCGGAATAGGCTTCCGCCATCGTAGGCATTGCTGCGATCGCATGGTTGAAGTCGGCCATGGACTGATTGAGGTCACGCATGTCGAACCAGGCGTTGGCGCGCCCGAACAGCGCGCCGGGATGATCGGGGTCGATCTCCAGGGCGCGGTTGAAGTCCGAAATGGCGTGCGCGACGGCGCCGCTGACGCGCAACACGTTGCCGCGGCTGGCCAGCGCCGATGCCATCGTTTCGGGCTGCAGGTCACCCTGCTCGATGCAGACCGTGAAATCATCGATCGAGCCCTGGATATCACCGGCCCGCCAGGCTTCCCCGCCGGCTTCACAGGCGGTGGTATCCTCGGCAACGGCAGGTGCCGCTGTCGCAAGCAGCATGGCTGTCGCAAGGCAAGCAGCAAGACAGGTGGCACGTTCGAGCACGGTCGTTCTCCAAGGGGTGGCGCAGGCAGACACGATGCATGCATAGCACAGCCGGGCCTTGCCGTTGATGGCCGCAAGTGCTGCCGCATAATCGGGACTCTGCGGCCCAATCTTGCCCAAATGGTGGCGACAGGGACCCCGACCAGTGTCCGCTCGGCAAAAATGACCGCGGCCCCAGGAAGCGCCACAGCGCGATGCAGGTGTTTCCTTCGCAGGGCTGTCCAAGGCAACAAGGTCAGGCGCAACGGCAATCCCTGCCAAATCCATACCGGCTTGCGGGATTTCGCCGGAAGCGCCAGGGTTCCGATGCAGCGGAAATCCGGTGCGTGCGACACCCTGCTTTGCTGCAGCACGCTCGAGATGAAGCTGATCACCCTGGCGCGGCCTTCCGACAGGGGCTCTCAGAGAGGTCGGCACCGTACTGGCTGGCCGGACCCGGTCCTTCCTGAAAGGCTTCTGGAAAGCACGTCAGGGAGACGGCGCTCTATGCCGGGCACCTATGGGGACTCTGGAATTGCATCACCTCGAGGCTGCGGCTAGAGATTTTTTGGGATCGTAGAATGGACGTTCGACGACCACGGCCTGGGTCGCACCGGACGTGGTGACAACCTCGACCTCGGTGCCTATCGGCTCAAACTCCGTCTGGATCATCGCCAGGGCGATGTTCTGTTTCAGCCTCGGCGAATAGACGGCCGAGGTCACCTTGCCGATCTCGGCGCCATTCCTGTGGACGGGCCAGAACGTGGTGTTGGGGCCTTTCAGGGCGGTCCCTTCGATGACGAGCCCCACCTGCTTGCGGCTGACACCTTCGTCTCTGATCCTGCGGAGTGCTTCCTTGCCGATGAAATCTGCATCCATGTCGAGATTGACGAGCCGGTCGAGCCCGAGTTCGTAGGGGTTCGTGTGGATGTCCGCATCAGCATGGTAGGACAACATGCCGCCTTCGATGCGGCGGATGGAGGAGGTATGCCCCGGCTTCAGCCCGATGGGTTTGCCGGCCGTCATGACCTTTTCCCACAATTCGTCGCCGCGCGATCCGTCCTGCAGGTAGATTTCGTATCCCAGTTCACTTGACCATCCGGTGCGCGACACGATCAGCGGAATACCGTCAAGGTCCGCCTTGCGCAGCCAGTAGTAGCGCAGATCCAGGATGCTCTCGCCGAAGAGCGCCTTCATCACTTCCCCGGATTTCGGCCCCTGCAACTGAAGGGGCGAGACATCGGGCTCGCCGATCATGACATCCATACCCGCGAACACGGCGACGCCCTGCGCCCAGAGCAAAATGTCGCTATCGGCCAGCGAAAGCCAAAAGCGGTTTTCCTCAAGGCGCAACAGGATCGGATCGTTCAGGATCCCGCCCGCAGCATTGGTGATCATGACGTACTTGCACTGCCCGACGGCCATCTTGGAGAGATCGCGTGGCGTCAGCATCTGGATGAAGCGGAACGCATCCGGCCCGGTGACCTCGACCTGACGTTCTACCGCCACGTCACAGAGGATTGCATCGTTCACCAGGTTCCAGAAATTCTGCTCGGGGTCGCCAAAATCGCGCGGAATGTACATGTGATTGTAAACCGAAAACGCCTTGGCTCCCCAACGAACGGTCGCATCGAAGTAAGGAGATTTGCGAATCTGCGTTCCAAAGCCAAAGTCTCCTGACTGGTCCATGATTTACTCACTCCTTGGTCGGCAGGTCGTGCTGCCGTGTCCTTGTTCAACAGAAAGCCGCGGTAACGACACTGGGGTGTCGACCTGGAAGGCCCCAGCAAGACCGTACCACAGGTTCCCGAAGTCTCTGCGAAGGCAAGGCGCGACGACGGTGCCGCGCCATGGTCCGAAGCCGGAAACGCGATGAGCAACCGGGAACCATCGCAAGCATCGACAAGAGCAGCCCAGTGCAACATGGTCGTGCGACTCTGTCGTACGACTTTGAGATTCGCGATTGTCGCGGTCATGAGGTCGCCATTCCGATCAAGCCTCATCGGCAGGCTGACGACGGCAATCGAAAACAGCGCCAGCACGTGCGTATCCTGCAGGGAGGTTGTTGTGAGACTGTGTTTGCCTTTGATCTTTGGGGCGGTTATCGCCGGGCTTCCCATTGTTTCGGCAGTGGCAGACGCGCACGTGGTGCTGATGCTGAACCGCGGTGAGACTGGCGTGATGGTGTTCGAACCGGACATCCTTCGCATTCAGCCTGGCGATACCGTCCGGTTCGTGGCCGAAGACAAGGGTCACAACAGCCAGAGTATCGAAGGGATGGCCCCACAAGGCGGCATATCCTGGGACGGGGCGATTGACGAGGAGATCGAAGTGACGTTCGAGACTGAGGGCATCTACGGATATCGCTGCACGCCCCACTACGGTATGGGCATGGTCGGCCTCATCGTGGTCGGGGATGACATGAGCAACCGCTCCGCCGCGCAAGAGGTTCCTCACCTCGGGAAGTCACAGAAGATGTTCGAGAGACTTTTCGAGAATCTGGACGCGATGTGAGGCGGGCCGCATCGCGCACTGCGGTCGTGTCGGGAACAGACGGGAAGGCGTTGTCAGACTAAAGTGATCCGGTATCCGAAGATCGTGATTCACCAGCTCTCAGGCCGCAAACTGCCGCCACTCGACCAGGGCAGCGGAGCGGTTTTGCTTGAAGATGTCGCGGCGGTTGAGGTGGCGGTCCTGGTTGAAGTGGTTGTGGATTGAGGCGTGAACGGAGGCGAATTTCTGCAGGGTCTTGAAGCTCCTGAACTTCGCCATCGCTCGCTCTCGTCGTCGGAATGGCTGGTGTGAATTCTCCGCCCGATTATTGAGCCACCGACCGCACTCCTGGGATGTCACATTTCCGATGATCTTCATGGCGGCACGATAGGAGCGAAGCCTGTCCGTGGCGATGGTCTTTGGCCTGCCGTGGCGCTTCAATGTCCGCTTCAGAAACTTGAGGGCTGCCGCGCGATCCCGGCGTTTCGTGACAAAGACTTCGAGCACCTCACCTTCATGATCCACCGCCCGCCAGAGATAGTGTGTCTGACCGTTGATCTTTGCGAAGACCTCGTCCAGATGCCAACGCCATTGCGGCCAGGTCCGTATGTTCGCCGATCGCTTCTTCCGGATCTCTGCTGCGAAGATCGGACCGAAGCGATTCCACCAGAAACGCACCGTCTCGTGGCAGACATCGATGCCGCGTTCGAACAGCAGGTCCTCGACCTGGCGGAGCGACAGTGGATACCGGATGTACATCATCACCGTCAGCGGATGATCTCGGGTGAGCTGTTGAAATAACGGAACGGATTTCTCATCACCAAAGGCTTAAGAGCCAGACTTGGCAGCCTCAAGCTGATTTGGTCTGACACAGCCTGCCACGAACCTATTGACGCACTTCGCCCTTCGCGCGAGGCAATCAGCCCTTGCGATTCAGCGGATCTGAGGTCCTGCCGCCTCAAGGCTGTAGGGAACCTTCTCGGAGAGCAGGTGGGCGCCGGTCTCGTCGAGCAGCACGGTCTCGATCATGAAGAACAGGCCGCGATGTCCTTCCAGGTAGAACTGATTCTCGAAGTTGAAGGCAACCCCGGGCTCGAAAACCTTGTCGCGTCCGATCTCGGAAGCCGGATCGAAGACATAGTTGCCGGTCCAGGCTGGCGGGAAGGCGATGCCCATCTCGTAGCCACCAACCCAGCTTCGTCTGGTCCACAAGCCCGTGTCCTCATAGTAGCGGACCATCTCGCGTGCCAGATGAGCGGCATTCGTGCCGGGCTTGAGCGTGTCCTTGAGCACCTGCAGGGAGCCGGCAGCGGCCTGGGCGATGCGCTGATCCGCGGCCCTGGCGTCGCCAGTCCACCATGTGCGTGCCAAATTGGCATGATAGCGCCTCGACACGCCTGCGAGATCGACCACGACAGACTCATCCTGGCCTATGCGCCGGTCGGTGGCGAGCGCGTGGGGGCCGGCCGTCTTGGCACCCGAGAGCACCGGCGGGATCACGGCGGGCACCTCCCCGCCCTCGCGTCCCATCGCCGAGAGCACCTCACCCAGTACGGCGACCTCCATGATCCCCGGCGCAATCGCAGCGCTCGCGGCGCGCAGACCGGCACAGCCGATGCGGCCTGCCTCCCGAAGTCTCTCCATCTCGGCAGGCGACTTCAGCCAGCGCACCTCACGCAGAACATCGCTGCCATCACGCACGCGGGCTCCCTTGCCCTCCAGATGGCCCTGGAAGCGTTCGCTGATCGCACGATTGGGGCGCCCGCTCCAGTACTCCAGGCCGAGGGTGCCGCGCAGCCAACCAAGCGAGGCGAGTTTATCGGCAATGAACGCGGAGCCGTCCCGGGTCCGGCCCACCGGAAAGCAGCAGACTTCGCAGCCATCGACATAGGTGCGATGCATGACGGTCTCGCGTTCCGTGTCGAAGAGGATCGGACGATCATGGTCAACGTGGACAGCGATGCCGCTGGTCGCCGACCATTGCTTCGGGCTTTGCCCGCTCTGCGTGAAGGCGCTTCGATAGCCAGACAGGTAATAGGTGCTCTCCGGCGCGCTGAGGAAGAGGCAATCGATGCTGTCTGCAGACATGCGCGCCCGCACACGCGCAAGACGCGCGGCATATTCCGAAGGTTCAAAGGCGGGCTCGCGGTCAGGGAACAATCCCTTTAGTGCCTCGTCTCGTTCTGCCATGCCCCGACTCTCTTTCGCCAACATCGCACACCATCCTTCCTATCCCATCGGTCCGGATAACAAGGCAATGGACGCCATGCCCCAATCGTCGGTTCTCTTCTACCCTTGGCAAAGGCCGTAATTGGAACGACCACAGGTGCGATCTTGCCCTTGGTCTGGCGCTCTCTTCGGGAAGCAAAGGCGGCGCGCCGGATTACCGAGACGCCTTATATCAAAAAGGGATGGCAGCGAGGGCCCGATGCAGCTTTTGTTTGCTGATGGCAGCCGAAGGTCTTACGCCTGCCGCAACGGCCGAAACCAAAACTTCCTGACCCTGGGGTCGCAGGTAGGAATCCTACCGGGGAGGTTATCTTTTCGCGTCCACGCCAGGTCATGGGATGGCTCGGTGTGGACGCGTGAATCTGCTCTATCTCTGGCGGCAGAGACGGAACTGCCCCGCCTAAGCCTACCCTACTCCGTCAGTCCTTGCAGGAGGCGTTCCGCCTGCCGCCGACAGCCCGCACCCGCCATCCAGGCGGCACGGCGGACGTCGGTCTCCAGCGACGTCGGAACGAAGCGCAGCCGCACCTCAGCAGGGCGCGGCGCAATTGCAAGGCGGATGGCGTAGCGTTCGCCGTCCTCGGCGGGCAGGGCCAATGGCCAGTCGAGGAACTGCTCGCCCTCCAGCCAGAGCACGGTGACCGGCTCGCCGGCAGCGCTGGTCAGCGTGGTCTCCGACTCTGCCGCCATCAACACCGGTCGCCAGAGACGAATCGCGGCGGCCTCAGGTACGCAGACATCGCCCGAACGGCCGACATCGACGACATAGACCGCCTCGGCCACCTGGCCTGGCGCGGCGCGGATCGCGCCCAGCACCTGCTGCTCCTCCTCGCGTTCATTGATCAGCTTGCCGAGATTGGCCATCAGGCCACCGCTGTCGGCATCCGGCGCGGCGGCCGCGCCGAGCGGACCATCAAAGGGCCCTTCCACGGTACGGGTCGACCCGTCCGGCTCGACGATGAGGATGCTGGCGCCGACGGGAATGCTGACGGCGTCGGCCGGATCGATGAACACGCCGGCCTCAATGCCCGGGGCGGTCGATTCGATGACCACGATTTCGCTGGCCTGGGCGGCGCTTGCGAGCAGGCCAGCGACCATGACGAGCCCGACCAACAACGTGTTTCGGAACGGGTGATTCATCATTTTTCCTTCAATTCGAACGTCGCGCCCCGCTCGCCCGCCGCCAAGCGGCCCAGATGGAGCGCGATCAGCGGGTCGGCCGGGTACCGCCGGCCGAGTTCCGCGAACTGCCGCTGCGCCTCGTCGGGTGCGGCGTCGAGAGCTTCCATGGCAGAGATGTAACACGCAACGTCCTCACTCTGCAGCCCGTCGAGCGGCGCGAACACGGCGACCGGCACCTTCTTGCCCTTCAGTATCACCTTGCC
>CALGGB010000253.1 GCA_937880925.1 uncultured Rhodospirillaceae bacterium
CCGATGACCTGGGCCATCACTTCGGCGCGGGGCTCACCGAACGCGAAATCGCCTGGATGATCGAAAACGAATGGGCCAGAACTGCCGAAGATATCCTCTGGCGCCGGACCAAGACGGGCCTTCTCATGACCCCCGATCAGCGCCAGGCCGTTGACGTCCGGTTCAAGAGCCCAACAAAGTAGGCTCGCAACCAGTGATGGTTGTCACAGGGGCGAAACGCCCATTCAGTGCAAAATGGTCAACCGCTTTAACAAATATGACAATGAGGTCATGACGATGTCGCGTTCCACTCTGGCCGCCACGGTATCTGCCGCCGCGCTTGTCGCTTTCATGGGCTTTGTGCCGCCCGCAGCGGCTGATGTCATCGGCGAGGTCGAGCTGGTGCGCGTCTGGGCTTACGGCACCGCTCCCGGCGGCGCGCTCGAAGATCTGCGCCGCAACATGTCCGTGGAAACCGACGAAGTCGTCGAGACCGTCAGGACCGGCGAACTGCGCATCGTCTTTGCCGACGGCACGACGCTGGGCCTGGGCAGCGAGAGCACGGTCATGCTGGACGAACTGGTCTACACCGGCGGCCAGAACGACAGCCTGACCCTGGAGATGACCAACGGCTTCTTCAACTTCGTCACCGGCGACATCGCCAAGGAAGCCGTGACCATCAACACGCCGGCGATGGTGATCGGCGTGCGCGGCACCGATCTGGCAATCTCAATCGATGCGGAAGGCAATACCGAGGTCGGTGTGCGCGAAGGCGAGGCCGAGGCCACGCCGACAGCGGGAGGTGACACCGTGACGGTTCCTGAAGGCAGCACCGCCACGGCCAGCCCGGGCGATCGTTCGGTGGGCGTTTCCGAGGGACTCTCCGCAGGCGCGCGGGGGGGCATGCCCGGCTCCGAACCTGATCACACAGGTGAAGGTGCGGGCGGTTCGACCGGCACGGGCGGCAGCGAGATCGAACGCGAGCCTGCCGAGCACGACTCCGAACCCAGCAGCTCCAGCAGCAACAGCAGTACCTAGACGCAAGATTGGCGTTTCTTGTCAGACCGCGTCGTGCAGAAGGAACGTCTGCGCGCCGGTCTGACGCTTTCCTCCGGGCGGTGAAATGTTCTAAGCAGGGTCCATGGTCAACCACCGAGCCTGGATCGAGCTGACAACCGAGGATATCGCCGCGCTGGACGGGCAGCGTTGCGTTGCCGTGCTGCCTGTGGGCGCCGTCGAGCAACACGGTCCCCACCTGCCCCTGGGGACGGACAGCTATATCGCCGAAGGTATCGTGGAGCGGGCGTTGTCCCTGCTGGACGACACCGTGGAGGTTGTCACCCTGCCGCTCCAGCAGATAGGCCACAGCCCGGAACATGGCGATTTCCACGGTACGTTGGGCCAGGAAGCCGAAATCCTGCTTGCCGCCTGGACGAAGATCGGCGCCGATCTCTGCCATAGCGGCGTGCGCAAGCTGGTCATCTTCAATGCCCATGGCGGTCAGCCCCAGGTCGTCGACCTGGTCGCCCAGCGCCTGCGCAGCCGCCATGCCATGCTGGTGGTGCGCGCCAACTACATGGCCTGGCCCCTGCCCGACGGCCTCATCGATCCGGACGAACAGGCTCACGGCCACCATGGCGGCACTCTGGAAACCTCCATCATGCTGGCCCTGCGACCCGATCTCGTGCGCATGGACAAGGCCGCCGGGTTCGCATCCGCCGCCCGTGATCTCGCTTCCCGCCATCGCCGCTTCGGCCATGGCGGCCGGCTCGGTTTTGCCTGGCAGGCCCAGGATCTCAATGCCGCCGGTGTTGTCGGCAATGCGGCCGCGGCAGAGGCCGAAACCGGACGACGCCTGATCGAGCATCATGCTGCGCGCCTGGCCGAACTCATTACGGACGCAGCCGCATTCGACCTTACGAACCTGCACAGCGGACCTCTCTGAAGATGGATATCGCCATTGTCGGCGGCGGGATCGGCGGACTGGTTGCCGCACTCGCCCTCCAAGACCGGGGTTTCACGCCCACCATCTATGAGAGCGCCGCAGACATGCGGGAGCTGGGTGTGGGCATCAACCTGCTGCCCCACGCGGTGCGTGTGCTTGATGCGCTGGGCCTGCGCGAACGCCTGCTCGAAAGCGGTATTGCCACCGCCGAACTGCTCTACTTCAACAAGTTCGGCCAACGCATCTGGCGTGAGCCGCGCGGCCTGGAAGCCGGATACGCCTGGCCCCAGGTCTCGATCCACCGCGGACGTCTCCACGGCCTGCTGCACGCCGAGGCCATCGCGCGGCTGGGACCTGAACGCGTGGTCCACGGTCATCATCTTGCGGCGCTGGACACCAGCGCGGAGCATCCCCTGCTGCATTTCACCGAACGCAGCAGCGGACAGTCACGCGCGAGCGTTGCCTGCGATGTCGCCATCGGGGCCGACGGCATCCATTCGCGCGTGCGCCGTCACTTCTATCCCGACGAGGGTCCGCCGATCTGGAACGGCGCGATTCTCTGGCGGGCCATGACCGAGGGCGCACCGTTCCTGACCGGGCGCTCCATGTTCATGGCCGGCCATGCCAACCAGAAATTCGTCTGTTATCCGATCTCGAGGGCGCATCTCGATCGGGGAAGCTCCCTGATCAACTGGGTCGCCGAACTGCGCTTCGATCCCGATCGCCCCTTCGCCCGGGAGGACTGGAACCGGAAGGTCGACCGCGAGACCTTCCTGCCGGCCTTCCGCGACTGGCGTTTCGACTGGCTCGACATTCCCGCGCTCATCGAAGGCGCCGCAGAGGTATTCGAATACCCCATGGTCGACCGCGACCCGGTGGCGCGCTGGAGCTTCGGGCGTGTGAGCCTGTTGGGTGATGCCGCCCACCCGATGTATCCGGTCGGTTCGAACGGCGCCTCCCAGGCCATTCTCGACGCCGAAGCCCTGGCCCAGGCACTGGCAACCACGCCCGGTCCGGCCGCCGCACTTGCCGCCTATGAGGCCGTACGCCTGGAACCCACCGCCGCCATCGTGCGCGCCAACCGCAACCAGGGTCCTGAGCAGGTGATGCAGCTTGTCGAGGAACGCGCGCCGCAGGGTTTTGCCAACCTCGACGATGTCGTCAGCCCGGATGAACTCGAGGGCATCGCAGCGCGCTACAAGCAGATTGCAGGCTTCGACCGCAAGACGCTCAACAGCCTGGCTGGAGGAGGGCGTGGCTGAACATCGCCTGCGGCTCAGCGATGGCGCTTCGATCCTGCTGCGCCGGACGGGGAACCCGAAGGGCCCGCGCCTGCTGGTCAGCCACGGCACGGGGTTTGCCATCGATGGCTTTGCCCGCATGTGGCGGCCGCTGGCCGGCAACCACGACCTCATCGTTTTTGACCTGCGTGGTCACGGCCATAGTGGTGCCGTCTCGCCCGAGACGGTTGATGGCCCTCGCCTGACCCTCGACATGGCCGAAGTCCTGGCCGCTGTCGCCGAAGTCTGGGGCGAGCGGCCCGTGTTCGGTCTTTTCCATTCGATTTCAGCCTTGATGGCCCTGCGCCTTGAGGCCCAGGCTCCGGGCAGCTTTTCGGGCCTTGTCCTGATCGAGCCGCCGGCCAGTCCCCCGAAGGAGAGCCCCGGGTTCGAGGCTTTCGAACAGGGTCGTCTGGGGCTGGAAGCGCGTTCGGCCAAGCGGCAGACACATTTCTCCTCGATCGAGGAACTCGCTGCGAAGTTCACCGGCCGCGGACCCTTCCGCCATTTCGAACCGGGCTCCGCGCAGGAACTGGCCGCTTCCATGCTGGTGCCGGACGGCGATGGCTGGAGACTGGCCTGCCCGCCGGAGGTCGAAGCCCGCTACTTCGGACGCAACCTGGATGACGGGCTGGGTGAGCGCCTGAAGCAGGTCGCCTGCCCGGTGCTGATGCTGGTCGGGCGCGACGATCTGGCGATCGCAGGTACGCCCGCCTGCATCGCTGTCGACCTCGCGCGACTGGGCGGCTTCGATATCCTGGAACTGGCCAACGCCACCCATATGTTGCCTCTGGAGCGTCCTGGCGCCATCGCCGTGTTTGCGCGCGCCTTCGTGAAGCGCCACCACCAAGGCACTCAGGTCGTCGGAACCGATCCGCGCAGCATGTCGAGATAGCGGCGAATCTGGGCCGACTGGCGCCGTGCGGGCCATTCGCCGGGATCGAGCGAAGCGCGCAGGCCGATGCCGTTGATGATGGCGCACAGCGCCTCGGCCTGTTCGACGGGATCGTCGGCAGGCGGAATTTCACCCCGTTCAGCCATCGCGGCGAGACAACGCTCGACCTGGAGGCGCCAGCGTCGGTGCATCGCCTTCTGACGCCGCATCAGGCCGGGATCGTTCAGCGCCCGCGCCCAGAAGCAGTACCAGACAACGATCTCATCCCTGCCCCTGCGCCCGATGGGCAGTGTTTCGCTGAAGAAGCCGACAACATCGGTGGGGGCACGCTTCAGGCGGCGTTCGAGCCGTGCATCCATGGTCGTGACCGCATGGTCAAGCGCGGCCAGGAGCACCGCGTTCTTGTCCTCGAAGTAGTGGGTGATCAGACCCGTCGTGCAACCTGCGGCCTGCCCCACATCCTTCAACTTCATGCCGTCGATTCCGCTCTGCGCAATGACGCTGCAGGCCGCGGCGGCAATCTCCCCGCGCCGGCTGTCGTGGTCGACGATCCGTGGCATTGACAGCTCTCCGGAATTTCCTGTTACATAATCGCGGTTACGTTAAACGGCAGGGCTGCCGCAAGCAACGGGGGATGGCATGGACGCAAACTGGACCAAAGAAGACCGTGAGGTACGCGCCCGTGCCCGCGAATTCACCGAAAGGTTCCTCTTTCCCTACGAGGAGGAACTCGACACCGCCAACGCCGTGAATCCGAGAAAGGAAGCCGCGATCCGCCAGGCCGTCCGCGAGTACCGGCTCAACGCGATCAACCATGCCCGTGAATTCGGCGGCCAGGAGATGACGATCCTGCAGCAGTGCATCGTCAACGAGGAGGTCGGCGCCTCGACCAACGCCCTGTGGGGCCGCGTCTGGCAGCCGCCGATCTGCCTGAAGGACGGCACCCCGGAACAGATCGAAAAGTATCTGATCCCGGCCTGCCGCGGCGACATCACGACCTCGTTCTGCACCTCCGAACCGACGGCGGGTTCAGACGCAGGCGGGGTCAGGACCTCGGCCGTTGCAGAGGGCAACCAGTACGTCATCAACGGCGAAAAGTGCTTCGCCAGCAATGCAGAACGCGCGGACGTCAACCTGCTGACGACCGTGGTAGATGGCGATTCCGCCAAGCCGACCCTGTTCCTGATCGACAAGGGCACCGCCGGCTTCAACGTCCGCCGCCTGCCACACTTTGCCCAACGCTCGGGACACGGCCACCCCGAGCTCGACATTGTCGACATGAAGGTCCCGGCGACGCAGATGCTGGGCGGTGTCGGCATGGGTTATGAGTTGACCAAAGACTGGTTTGTCGAAGCCCGTCTGGCGATCGCGGCGCGCAGCATCGGCATGGCGGCACGTGCGAGCGAACTGGCGCTGGCCTGGGCGCGCGAGCGCCAGCAGTTCGGCCAGGCGATCATCGGCTTCCAGGCGATCGAGTTCATGCTGGCCGAGATGGCGACCGACATCATGGCCGGGAAGTCCATGCTCTACCGCGTCGCGTCAGAAATCGACCACGGCCTGGACCGCAAGGTGGCGCACGCCAAGGCCAGCGCGATCAAGCTGTTCTGCTCGGAAGCAGGTTTCCGCGTGGTCGACAAGGCGGTCCAGATCTTCGGCGGCCGCGGCACCATGTGCGAAAACCCGGTCGAGCGCCTGACGCGCGACATCCGCCTGGAACGCATCTGGGAAGGCACCAGCGAGATCCAGAAGATGGTCATCGGCGGCCAGATCCGCAAACGCGGCCTGGACATGTACACCGGCTGGGACTGACCGCTTTCCTTTCTTTGTCCGTCGCCTGCCCCTTCCCGGGCGGCCGCCGGGTGTTGTACGGCTGTGCGCCGCGCGGCGTTGAGGAGCGAAGATGAACCACCCCACCAGCCTGCAGGAGATCGTGGAGAACGGGCTGTGCCTGGGCTGCGGCCTCTGCCAGTCGGTCGCCGGCCCCGAACGGGTCGTCATGGGCTGGGTCGATCCGCCGGGCTACCTGCGCCCGCGCATCCTTGCCCCGCTCGACCAGGGAACCCAGGACGCCATTCTTGCCACCTGCCCCGGCGTGCGCCTGGACGAACCGCTCGATCCCGCCCGCCACGGACCCGAGGCGAAGGAGGACGCCGCCTTCGGACCCTGGATTCGGGCATGGAAGGGCCATGCCGCCGACCCGGAGATCAACCACATGGCCTCCTCCGGCGGCGCGCTGACCGCGCTCGGCATTTTCCTGCTGGAAAGCGGCAAGGTCGATTTCATCTGCCATGTTTCGGCCGACCCCGAGGCACCGATGCGCACGGTGAGTCACGTCTCGACGACGCGGGAGGACGTGCTGCGGGCGGCAGGTTCGCGCTACGGGCCTGCGGCACCGCTCGACCGTTTCGTGGAGATGCTCGATCGCGGCCGCCCCTTCGCGGTGATCGGCAAACCCTGCGACATCTCCGGCGTGCACAACATGCGGCAGCACGACCCGCGCGTGAACGAACTGGTGAAGTACACCCTGGCCTTTTCGTGCGGCACCTTCGCGCCGCTCGACACCTCGCGCGCTCTGCTGGAGCGCAAGGGCTTTCCCGGCGGCGCGGCGGGCGAAGAGAACCTCAGCCTTTTCCGCTATCGCGGCTACGGCTGCCCCGGCCCGACCCGTGCGATGGACAAGCAGGGCAACATCTACGACGAGACCTACCAGGAATTCTGCTACGGCCCGGCGGGCTGGCCGCACCAGTTCCGCTGCAAGCTGTGCGCCGACCCCACCGGCGAGGCGACCGACCTTTCCGTAGCCGATGCCTGGGAAGGCGGCGGTCCGACAGAAGAGGAATGGGGCGGAGAAAACATGTTCATCAGCCGCACGCCGCGCGGCGATGCTCTGATGCAAGAGGCCATCGCGGCCGGTGTGCTGGACGTGGCGCCCGACGACATGGCGACGATGTACCGCGTACAGCCGCACCAGGCGGTGAAGAAGCAGGGCATGAACGCCCGTCTGGCGGCGACGGCCGAATCCGGATATCCGGTGCCGGATTTCCGCAACATGCGCCTGGATGCCGCCCAGGCGCAGCGGGACGAGAGCTTCTACGATCAGAACTTCGAAGGCACCAGGGTGCGCATAACAAGGGGCGTGAACCGTGAACGACTGGCCTGATGCCGTGAGCGGCGACCTGCGCGCAAGGCGGCGCGCCAACTTCCGGCACATGATCAAACCGCGCTCCATCGCCTATATCGGCGGCCGCGGCATGGCCGACGCCATCGACTATGCCCGTGAACTCGGCTTCACCGGCACGATCGGCACGGTGCATCCCTCCTACGAGGAGATCGGGGGCGTACCCTGCGTGCGAAGCGTCGCCGAGCTGCCCTTCGTGCCCGACACGGCCTGGATCGCGGTCTCCACCGAGCGCAGCGTCGACATCGTGGCGGAACTGGCGGCCATCGGCTGTCCCTCCGCGGTTGTCTATGCCGCGGGCTTTACGGAGATGGGCGATACCGAGCTGGAGCGCAGGCTGATCGAGGCGGCCGGCGACATGGCGATCATGGGGCCCAACTGCATGGGCATGATCAACTTCCTGGACGGCATCGCCGTCACCGTGGGCGATCATGGCGTGCAGCGCCCGCAGCGGGGCGTTGCCTGCGTCGCACAGAGCGGCACCATCGTCGGCAACATGGTAATGAGCGAGCGGTCCCTGCCTGTGAGCCACATGCTTTCCATGGGCAACCAGTCGGTGCTCGACATCGCCGACGGCATCGACGCGGTGACCGACGATCCGCGCGTCAGCGCCATCATGCTCTACATCGAGGGCCTGAAGGATGCCGGCGCCTTCGCGCGCGCCGCGGCCCGCGCCTTTGAAGCCGGCAAGCCGATCATCGTGCTGAAGGCCGGCGTCTCGGAAGCCGGGCGCCAGATTGCGCTTTCCCACACCGGGTCGCTCGCCGGCACGCCGGAGCTTTACGAGGCGCTGTTCGACCGCCTGGGCATCATCAGCGTCGCCAACTTTCCCGAGCTGCTGGAAATGGCCAAGCTGCTCAGCGTCGGCGACATTCCCCAGGGCAACCGGGTGATGATCGAGACCTGCTCCGGCACCGATTCAGGCTATTGCGCCGATCTTGCTGACCGCTACGGCGTCGCCCTGCCCCAGCCAGACGACGAGGTGAAGGCCGCGCTGCGCAAGGTGCTTCCCGCCATCGCCACGGCGATGAACCCGCTTGATGTCACCATGGCGCAATGGGCCGACCGGGAGGCACAGGCAACCTCGCTCATCACCCTGCTGCAGCAGCCGGCCGATGCCGCCGCACTGGTGATCAACTATCCCGTCGGCGAGGGTCTTGGCGAGACCTACGATCCGGCCATCGAGGCCATGCTCGACGTGCGCAAGGCGACCGGCCTTCCCTGCTTCGTTATCACCAACCTGCCCGAGGGCGCGCCGCGCCACATGCGCGAATTGCTGCTTTCCAACGGCATCGTTCCCCTGCAGGGCATGGAGGATGCCTTCTCCTGCCTGGGCTGCGCCGCACGTCATGTCGCGCGCTGCAGGGAGCTCAAAGCAGCAGGCGGACCGGAGCAGCGGATCCTGGGCGCAGGAGAACTCCGGCCCGGCGCCCTTCTCGACGAAGTCGCGAGCAAGGCGGCCCTGGCCGAACACGGTGTCAGCGTACCGCGTCTCAGTCTTGCGGCCAGTGCCGAGGATGCCGCTACGGCGGCGGTCGCACTGGGGTTCCCCGTGGTCGTGAAGGGCCATGGCGAAGGACTGGCGCACAAGTCCGAACTGGGAGCGGTTGCCGTCAACCTGCGCGACGAGGCAGCGGTGCGCGCGGCAGCAGAAACCATCCTTGCCATTCCGGGGATCGGCGGCCTGCTGGTCGAGACCATGGTCACCGATGCGGTGGCCGAGGTCATCATCGGCATCAAGCGCGATCCCTCCCTGGGGCTGGCTCTGGTGATCGGCTCGGGGGGTATTCTGACCGAACTGATCAAGGACAGCGTCAACCTGATTCTGCCGGCCAGCGACGATGAAATCCGCCGCGCCATCGCCCGCCTGCGCGGCCATGCCCTGCTGACGGGCTTCCGCGGCAAGCCTGAAGGCGACATCGAGGCGCTGGTTGCCACGGCCCGCGGCATCGCCGCCTATGCGGAGGCCAACGCCGATCGCCTGATGGAGCTCGACGTCAACCCCGTGATGGTGCGCCCCAATGGCAAGGGCGCGGTCGCCGTCGATGCCCTGATCCGGCTGGGAGAATCCGCGGGATGAGCGCATCGGCCATCTTCGCCGACGGGCTTCTGAAGGACCGCCATGTGCTGGTCACGGGAGGCGGCACGGGAATCGGCCTTGCCATTGCCCGCGAGTGCGGGTTGCTGGGTGCGCGTGTCACGATTGCCGCGCGCCGCGAATCGGTGCTGGCGGAGGCCGTCGCGGCACTTGGGGCCGAGGGTATCGATGCTGCCTACAAGGTGCTCAACATCCGCGACAATGATGCGGTGCTCGCCGCCTGGGAAACGATTGCCTGCGAGCGCGGTCTGCCCGACTTCCTGGTCAACAACGCCGGTGGCCAGTTCGGCGCCAAGGCCGACGACATCACGCCCAACGGTTTTCGCGCCGTCATGGACCTCAATGTCCAGGGGACCTGGCAGATGAGCCACGCATTCGCCATGCGCCACCGTGACGCAGGGACACCGGGGCGCATCGTCAACATCGTCTTTGCCCACACCGACGCCATGGTGTTCTTCGCCCATGCTGCAGCGGCGCGGGCCGCGGTCGTCAACCTGACACGCACCCTGGCGCTGGAGTGGGGTGACCACGGCATCCTGGTGAATGCTGTGGGGCCTGGCCCCGTGATGACCCAGGGAGTCGACCAGTACGACGAGGAGATGAGCGGCAGCCGCGTCATCGACCGCATGCCCGTGGGGCGCTGGGGACGGCCAGAAGAGACCGCTTGGCTCGTGGCCTATCTGCTCTCACCCGCCGGTGACTGGATCACCGGCAGCTTCTTCCCCATCGACGGCGGCGCGCAACTGGCGGGTCGGCGTTTCGAGCCCTGACCTGGCCTACTGCGCCAGCACGGCGAGCGAGGCGATACCCCAGATCGTCGCCATCAGGTGGGTCGCCTGCCCCAGCGGCGCGTACCAGTAATAGAACCACTGCCCACCCACCAGAAACGCGGCCCAGACGCCGATGAATGCCATCATGGCAGCCAGCCCCAGGGCGCGGGCCGGATCGCTGTCGATCCGGCCGAAGGCAGCCGCGAACAGCGCCAGTGTGGCCAGCCAGAGCAGGATCGTGGCGATCAGTTCGGCCAGCACGATCAACCGGAAGAGCCACGTTACCACCACCGGATTGTCGATGCGGCGATGGCTGACCAGTGCATAAACCTCGGGATATTCCTCAAGTGCGCCAAGGCGCAGAACCCTGGCGACGTCGCCGCGGTTGATCGAGGGATGTAGAATATTGTCGAGCACACCCATCGTCAGCCAGGCGGCCGGCATCAGGCACAGCAACGCACGTACGATGTCGAGAACCTGTTCCGTCATGATCCGGCGTCTCTACCCCACAGTGCCATTCAGATCGTTCGGGGCGCATCGTCCTGCGCGGCCTGCGTTGCCAGATTGAGTGCGCGCCAGCGCAACATGCCGCCCGGCAGGTTGGCGACCTGCTCGAAACCCGCCTTGCGCAACAGCACCGTCGCCTGCGCCGAACGCCCGCCCGCGCGGCAGACCGCCACGACCGGCCTGCCGTCGGGAAGTTCACCGGTCCGATCAACAAGCTCGCCAAGCGGGATGAGCACCGCGCCGGGAATGTGACCCAGCGGGCCGTCGAACTCCACCGGCTCGCGCACATCGAGCACGGTGACCTCGCCCAGGTGTTCCTCCACCCATTGAGGCGGCACCTCCCAGATCCCGGCGAAGGTGAGCTGGAGCGGCCCCCAGTCCGCAGATTCCTGGGCAATGGCGCAGAACTCGGGGCGGCCGCACTTCAGGTTCGCCGGAACGGCAATGTCGATCTGCTTGGGGTGCGGCAGACCCAGATTGGCCATGTAGCCGGCAAAGTCTGCCTCGCTCAGTTCACCGCCCAGACGCGGGTTGTAGCGCCGTTCCTCGGCGACACTGCTCACCGTGAGGCCCCGATAGTCGTGGCCCGGAAAGAGCAGGCAGGCGTCCGGCAGAGCAAAAACCTGATCATGGACCGAACGATAGAGACGGGCCGCATCGCCGCCTTGAAAGTCTGTCCGCCCGCATCCCCGGATCAGCAGACAGTCCCCGGTAAAGGCCATGGAACGATCATCGAGCACATAGGTGAGGCAGCCGGCGGTGTGGCCCGGCGTTGCGCGCACCACGACATGGCGATCGCCGAAGCGCACGTGATCGTCGTGATGGAGAAGCCGGTCGGCCCCCTCTGCGCCACTGGCGGCAGAGAGCAGGATCTGGCTGCCGCACGTCTGCTTGTGCAGCCAGGCACCGGTGACGTGATCGGCATGGACATGGGTTTCCAGGGTCGCAACCAGGGTCAGGCCGAGTTCGCCAACCAGGGCGCCGTCGCGCCGGGCCTGCTCGAAGACCGGGTCGATCAGGATCGCCTCGCGGCTGCCCGGATCGGCCAGCAGATAAGTGTAGGTCGATGACTGGGGATCGAAGAGTTGGCGGAAGAGGATCATGCGGCGGCGACCTTCCATGCTGCCTTCCATCATAGCGCCCCCGGGCAACAAGCGGCTAGAGTCCCCTGCCACAGGGGAGGATCGCATGACGCCAGGGACCGAGCGACTATCGCTGGAAGGGCGCACGGCGCTTGTGACCGGCGCGGGTGCGGGTATCGGCCGGGCTTGCGCGAGCCTCCTGGGACGGCGCGGTGCGCGTATCGCACTGATCGATCGGGATGGCGATGCGCTGGAGCAGGCCGCCGCCGACCTGCGCGGCCAGAATGTGGACGTCCGCGCATGCGTCACCGGCACGATCGGGCGGCGCGAGGCCTGCCACGATGCCTTCAACGCAGCGGCCGAACAGGCGGGCGGCATCGACATCCTGGTCAACAACGCCGGCATCTACCTGCGCACGCCCATGGAGGAGATCGACGACGAGGAATGGGATCGCATCTTCGATGTCAACGTGCGCGGCCTCTAT
>CALGGB010000254.1 GCA_937880925.1 uncultured Rhodospirillaceae bacterium
CCCCATCGGTGACACTCAACGGGCGTTACGCGCTGGAAGATGTGGCGATCGGCGGGAAAACGATTCCCGCGGGGCACGAGGTGTTTTTCCCCATGGACGCGGTCAACCGCGATCCCGCACAGTTTGCCGACCCGCACCGTTTTGATGTCGCCCGCAAGGAGAACCCGCACCTGACCTTCTCGATCGGCCCCCATGTCTGCCTGGGAGCAAGCCTTGCCCGCATGGAGGCACGGGTGACGTTCCGCCGCATGCTGGCGCGCCTCAATGACTGGCAACAGAAGGAAGCGGCCCACTACCGCGAGCATGTCACCCTGCGTGGCCTGCAGGCCCTTCATGTCGGCTTCGATGCAGCATGAACGCGCCGGGGCCACGCTGGCAGCGCCGGCCGGAGGCGCGGCGCGACGAACTTCTGGATGCTGCAAGGGCGCTGCTGCAGGAGCGTCCGCTCGCCGAGATCAAGGTCAGCGACATCACCGGCGCCGCCGGCGCCGCCAAGGGCACGTTCTATTCCTACTTCGCCACGCGCAACGACCTCTTTGCCGCGCTGCAGGAGCGTTTCCTGGAGGGCCTGATCGGGGCGATGGAAGCCGCACGCGCGACGGCGCCCGCCGACGACTGGCTCGCCGGGCAGGAGGCCGCGGTCGCCGCGGCCATCGCCTACATGTACGCCGACCAGGCCATGCTCGACGTCTGGGAGCGCGACAAGCCGCCCCACGGCGAACCCGACGTCTTTGCCATCGGCACGGCGCGCATCGCGGCCACCCTGGCAGACGACATCGCCGCCGAGGTCGCAGCGGGCCGCCTCGTCTGCGACGACCCCGACGCCGCCGCGCAGATGATCGTCCATGCGGTCGACGGCGCCGTCAGCGCCGATATGCAGGCCGCTCCGCCCGACGGCGCCCTGGGTCGCGAACGGGTGACACGTGCGGCCCTTGCCATGATGCGCGGCCTGCTGCGCTGAGCGCGCAGGTTCAGGGCGCGAGGTGCGCGGCGAACCAGGGCACGATGCGATCCACGGCCTCGGCCCAGCAGGTGCGCAAACCATGGCGCGCGCCGGGCACCACGTCGATCGAGGATCCCTCGGGAAGGCGGTGCAGATTGGCCCGGGCGTTGGCGAGCAGAGTCTGCTCCTCGCCGTCGTCCGCATCGCCGCCGTAGAGCAGCAGCACGGGGCAGGCGATCGCCTCCAGGCGCGGTGCGCGTTCGGCTTCCGTGAAGTCGAGCAGCATCTCCGCGCCGATGGTGACGCTGCGGCGCCAGGCGCTCTCCACCGGATCGGTGATCGCTCCGCTCTGCTCCAGCTCCTCGAGCTGATGGGGTTCGAAGTGGGCGCCCCAGTCATAGGCCATGGGAGCTGTGCCCGCGCCGCTCGCCGCGACCGCGGCGATGTCGGGCAGGGCGGCCTTCAGGCAGATCGAACCGCCCAGGCTGTTGCCGAACAGGCCCAGGCGGGTCTTGCCACGGGCGCGCAGCAGGTCGCAGGCGGCCTCCAGATCCGCGCTCATGGCGCGCGCGCTCAGGGGTGCATCTTCGCTTGCACCACAGCCCGAGACGTCGAACGCCAGGGCGGTGATCCCCGCATCCTGCAGCGCCGCGCCCAGCCGGTCGAAACGGCCGTTGGAGGATTTGTCGTTGCAGAAGCCGTGGATCATCGCCACGCCCGCCTCGCCCGGCGCGTCCCAGAGATGGGCCGCAAGCATCAGGCCACGGGCGTTGTGAAAGGTGACAGCTTCCATGGGATTACGATAACACCGCGGCCTCAGGAAAGGACTGCCCGATGACCACACAACGCGACACCTACACCGCCGCCAACCAGCAGGCATGGAACGCCTCGGCCGACTTCCACCGTGCGGGCGCCGATTGGGACCGTCTGGTCGAGGGTTTCGGTGAGCGGGGCTTTTCCTGCCTGGATGCGGTCGAGACAGCGGCGCTGGAGGAACTGGATGTAGCTGGCCGCGATGTCGTGCAGATCTGCTGCAACAACGCGCGTGAACTGCTTTCGGTGCGCAACATGGGCGCGGCCCGTTGCGTCGGCTTCGATCAGGCCGGTTCGTTCCTGGAACAGGGACGGGAACTGGCCGCCGTGGCGGGGCAGGAGATCGAGCTGGTGGAGACCGACATCTACCGTATCGGCGCCGAGTACGACGGTGCCTTCGACCTGGCGCTGATCACCATCGGCGTCTTCGGCTGGATGCCTGACCTGGCGGCCTTCATGAGCCTGCCGGCACGCCTGTTGAAGCCCGGCGGCCGGCTGTTCATTCACGAGGAGCACCCGGTGGTCAACATGTTCGATCCCGAGGCACGACAGCCGCTGGAGCCGACCATCGACTACTTCCGCAAGGAGCCGCTGAAGGAGGAGGGCGCCATCGTCTATGACGGCAGCGCAACGCCTCAGGACGAGGCCCTGACCCACTGGTGGTTTGTCCATACCCTGGCCGATGTCATGACCGCGGCGCTGGACGCCGGCTTCACGCTGGAGCGTTACCGCGAGTTCCCCAACAACATCTCGTCGGTGGAGTTCGACATCTATCAGAACCGCCAGACCTCGATGCCGATGAGCTACACCATGGTGTGGCGGCGCTGACCGGTATGGGATGACTGGACGCGGGGCCCCTGCCTTGTGCAGCATGGGACAGCAACGGAGCAGGACATGAACGAAGAGATACGCCAGATTCGCATCGACCTTGCCGCCGCCTACCGCATGGCCGCACGCCAGGGTCTCAACGAGGGCATCTGCAACCACTTCACCATGATGGTGCCGGGCAGCGAGGACCGTTTCCTGCTCATCCCCTACGGCCTGCACTGGTCGGAGGTGACGGCCTCGAACCTGATCGAGGTCGATTTCGACGGCAATGTCATCGAAGGCGAGGGAGAGGCGGAAGCCACCGCCTTCTGCATCCACGCGCCGATCCACCGCGCCAGGCCTGACGCGCGCTGCCTGCTCCACACCCACATGCCGTTCGCCACCGCACTCAGCCTGCTGGAGGACTTCCGCTTCCCCTTCGTCAGCCAGAACGAACTCGGCTTCTACGGCCGCATCGCCTACGACGACGACTACAAGGGTCTCGCCTTCGACACCGGCGAGGGCGAGCGCATGGCAAAGGTCATGGGCAATGCCGACGTGCTGATGATGGCCAACCACGGTGTGATGATCGCGGGCTCCTCGATCGCGGGCGCCTACAACGATCTCTATTACCTGGAGCAGGCCTGCCGCACCCTGGTCTATGCCCTCCAGACCGGCCAGCCGCTCAAGCGCATCCCCCAGGACATCGTCGCCCACACGGCCAGCCAGACCAGCCGCGGCACCAGCCCCGGCGCCGTGCGCCACTTCGCCTCGCTGAAGCGTATCCTGGACCGGCACGAGCCGGACTACGCCGAGTAGGTGGAAGCCTAACCCGGCGTCAGGCCGCGCAGGCGCTCGCCGCGGCGGCGGATCAGTTCCATGGTGGCCAGCAGGCAGATCGACATGGCGACCAGCACGCTCGCCAGCGCCAGGATGGTCGGGCTGATTTCCTCTCTGAGCCCAGAGAACATGCGCACGGTGATCGGCGTCTGTTCGGGACCGGCCAGGAACAGCACGACCACGACCTCATCCAGCGAGGTGATGAAGGCAAACAGGCCGCCGGCGATCACGCCGGGCAGCAGCAGCGGCAGTATGACCTGGAAGAAGGTCGTGAACTTGCCCGCCCCCATGCTGCGCGAGGCGCGGATGAGCTGTTCGTCGAAGCTCGACAGCGCCGCCGTCACCGTGATGACGACAAAGGGCGTGCCCAGCACGACATGGGCCATGATGATGGAGAAGAAGGTGTTGGCCAGATTGAGGCGCGCATAGAAGCTGAAGAGTGCTGCCGCCGTGATGATCAGCGGCACGATCATGGGCGAGATCAGCAGGGCGGTGATGAAGTTGCGCGCCGGCATGTCGCGGCGCGACAGGCCCAGGGCGGCGAGCGTCCCCAGCGTCGTTGCGATCAGCGTCGAGGAGATCGAGATGATGAAGGAGTTGCGGATCGAGGTCATCCACTCGCTGGAGCCGAACAGGGCGTCGTACCAGCGCAGCGAATAGCCCTCCGGATTCAGGTTCATCATCTCCGGCGTGAAGGTGAAATAGGGCTCGGCGTTGAACGACAGCGGGATGATCACCAGGATCGGGAAGATCAGGAACAGGAAGATCAGCGCGCAGATGACGCGATAGCTCCAGATCCAGGTGCGCTCGCCGGGGCCGGCGTAATTGGGGATCGCCATGGTCGTCTCCTCAGCCGAACTTCAGGCGGTCGACGCCGACCAGCTTGTTGAACAGCCAGTAGAAGATCAGAACCGCCACCAGCAGGATGGTCGAGAGGGCAAGGGCAAGCTTCAGCTCCGCGGTCGAGCCCTGCATGGCCCGCGCGATCAGGTTGGAGATGAAGATGCCGGTGTCGCCGCCGACCAGAGCGGGGGTGATGTAGTAGCCGATCGCCAGGATGAAGACGAGCAGCACGCCTGCCGCCAGGCCGGGCACGGTGAGCGGCATGTAGACCGAGACGAAGCTCCGCAGCGGACTGGCGCCCATGGAGCGGGCCGCGCGCATGTAGCTTTTGGGAATCGTCTTCATCACGCTGTAGAGCGGCAGGATCATGAACGGCAGCAGGATGTGCGTCATGGCGACGATGGTGCCGATCTGGTTGTAGATCATGCGGAAGCGGCCGTCGTCGGCGATTACCCCGGCCCACACCAGCATGTCGTTGACCACGCCCTGTTGCTGCAACAGCACGATCCAGGCCGAGGTGCGCACCAGCAGCGAGGTCCAGAAGGGCAGCAGCACCAGGATCATCAGCAGGTTGGAATAACGCAGCGGCAGGTTGGCCAGCATGTAGGCCACGGGATAACCCAGCACGATGCACAGCGTGGTGATCAGCAGGCTCATCCAGGCGGTGCGCAGGAACATCAGGCGATAGACCTGATACTCCTCGGGGCGCTCCACGATCTCGCCGTGGCTGTTGTATTCGAAGTCGAAGGAAAGCAGGTAGTAGATCGGCGTCAGGGTGCGGGTCTCGCGCTTGACGAGGCGCCAGAACTCCTCGTTGGCCCAGCCCTCGTCCTCGGCGATCAAGGCTTCCTTCCAGGGCGGGCTCATCTCGTCGATGTCGCGCGCCGTGCCCATCATCTGGCTGCGCACGCCGGGGATCTCGCGGTTGATGCGGGCGGCGACGCGCCCGATCGTGCGATTCTCCGAGCCCACCACCATGTCCTCTGCCATCGCCGCATAGACCGCCTCGTCGGGCAGGCCGGTGCCGTCCCAGTCGGCGATCGCGGCGGTCGTCGTGGGCAGGTAGTCGGCGACCTCGTAGTTCTGCACCGAGCGCGTCATCATCGTCGCGATCGGCACCAGGAAGGTGATGACCAGGAAGGCCAGCAGCGGCAGCACCAGATAGAAGGCGCGGCGCCTGGCCTGAGCATGGGACCGGCGCAGCGAAACCGCCAGCGGCGTGCCGTCGGCGGTCGTCAGTTCGCCGTCATCGGACGCCTTTGCGGCGGGTCGGTCCATGGTCGCGTCGGTCATCGGCATGCCCCCGGGTAAGGATGGGGCGGCGCGCCCGGATGGACGCGCCGCCCGCATGGTTGGCCCTTACTGGGCGAGCCAGGCGCTGAAGCGCTCTTCCAAGGAATCGCCGTAATCGGCCCAGAACGCCGGGTCGAACTGCACGGCATTCTGGAAGTTCTCGGGCGAAGTCGGCATGTGCGGCTTCATGTCGACGCCGGTATCGGCGTGGGTCGACACGAGCGGCACGGACGAGCTGCGCGCCGGGGCATAGGCGATGTACTTGGCCTGATCGGCCAGGCGCTGGGAGTCCGTCGCGAAGTTGAGGTACTCCTTGATCGCCTCGATGTCGGCGTCGTTGTCGACCGGAACCACCCAGCCGTCGACCTCGAACATCTGGCCGTCCCACATGATGGTGAACGGCTGGTCCTCGTTCACCTGGGCGTTGAAGATACGGCCGTTGTAGGCGGTCGCGATCACGGCCTCCTCATCAGCCAGCATCTGCGGCGGCTGGGCGCCTTCCGACCACCAGATGATGTTGTCGCGCAGCTCGTCGAGCTTGGCGAAGGCGCGGTCCTGGCCTTCCTTGGTGGCCAGCACGTCATAGACCTGGTCGGTGGGCACGCCGTCGGCGATCAGCGCCCATTCCAGGTTCTTCTGGGGAATGTTCTGCAGGGCGCGTGTGCCGGGGAAGGTCTCGGTGTCCCAGACATCGGCGATGGTCTGGGGCTTGTCGCCGGGGAAGGCCTCGTCGTTGTAGGCGAACATCGTGGCGTAGAGGATCTGCGGCACGAAGCAGTCGCCCAGGGTGCCATCGATGAAGTCCTGGCTGGCCGGCGTGCCGTCGGGCGCGGTGGCGAGCCATTCGTCATGCGGGATTTCCATCACCAGGCCCTCGTCGCAGGCGCGCTGCGCTTCGGACTGGAGCATGTCGACGAGATCCCAGGAGACATTGCCTGCCTCGACCTGCGAGCGGATGCCCGCCAGGCCCTGGGCGGCCTTGTCCTCGTGAATGATCTCGATGCCGGTCTTTTCCTCGAACGGCTCGTCGTAGGCGCGGTTCTGGGAGTCGCTGTAGGCGCCGCCCCAGGAAACGATGGTCAGCGAATCGGTTTCGGCCATCGCCGAACCCGCGCCCATTGCGAGCGCCGAGACGGCGAGCGCAAGTGCGCAGCGTTTTGTGGTGTGCATCACGTATCTCTCCTTGTCGTGTCTTTCTTTTCCTCTGCTTCCAAGGGCTCAAAAGCCCGGTACCTGACCGTCGAGGGTTGGGCGGTCAGGCCTGATCGACCGGATCGAGCGCACGGCAATCGTCCGTGCGCCATCCGACCCTCGTCGCCGCACCCGCCTTGAGATCGAGCGATCCCGTCTTGTTGGGCACCTTGACGATAAATTCGTCGTTGTCCGCCACGGTGAGGCGGATGCGGATGTGGTCGCCGAGATAGATCATCTCGTCGATCTTGCCGTCGAGCACGTTGGGACAGTCATCGGCGGGGTTGAGTTCAACCCGCTCGGGGCGCAGCGACAGCGTTGTGCGCGCGCCCTTTCCCTCGACGTTGATCGCCGCGGCGGTGACGCTGCCGCCGCCGTCGATGTCGACGCGGCACTGGCCGTTCGTCACCTCGCTTACCTTGCCCGACAGCTTGTTGTTCTCGCCGATGAACTGGGCGACGAAGGAATTCTGCGGGTGCTCGTAAAGGTCCGAGGGCGTCGAGAGCTGCTGGATGATGCCGTCCTTGAACACGGCCACCCGGTCCGACATCGTCAGCGCCTCGGTCTGGTCGTGGGTGACGTACACCACCGTCACGCCAAGGTTGTCGTGGATGTGCTTGATCTCGTACTGCATCTGCTCGCGCAGCTGCTTGTCCAGCGCCCCCAGCGGTTCGTCCATCAGCACCAGGTTGGGCTCGAAGACCAGGGCGCGGGCCACCGCCACGCGCTGCTGCTGGCCGCCCGAAAGCTGGCCCGGGCGGCGGCTGCCGAACTCCGGCATCTCGACCATCTTCAGGGCGCGCTTGACCCGCTTGGCGATGTCGCCGCGGCTCATGCGGCGCACCTTCAGCGGGAAGGCGAGGTTTTCCTCCACGGTCATGTGGGGGAAGAGGGCGTAGTTCTGGAAGACCATGCCGATGCCGCGCTTCTCGGGCGGCAGGGCGTTGATTGGATTACCGTCCAGGCGGATTTCGCCGTGGGTCACCGGCTCGAAACCGGCCAGCATCATCAGCACCGTGGTCTTGCCCGAGCCCGATGGCCCAAGCATCGTGACGAATTCGCCGGGCTCGATCTCCAGATTGAGGTCGCGCACCACCAGCGTCTTGCCGTCATAGCTCTTCTGGACGCCGTCAAATGCGACGCTTGCTCCGACGTGGTCGGATTCACTCATGCCGTATGCACTCTGGTTGCCCCCGGGAATTTCTATCGTAAGCATCTAGAGTGAATGGTCGATCCGTCAACCCCTGTGGAAAAATGGCGGTTTTCTTGAACTGTTCGAGTTCCAGAAAGTGTCCCGTTTGACTGTCCTAATTACGACAGCAACTATAACGTGTAGAATGGCGCGCAGCATCATCGGCAGGGGGACTCGCGCCGGATCGTGATCGGGAACCGGATGTCGCTTGCGGAAAAGACCTTAGAAGTCGGTGTGCTGGCCGCCTTCTTCGATGCGGCGGGCGACAAAAGCTTCCAGCTCCTCGCGGATCGCCGGGTCCATCGCAGGTTCGCTGTATTCCGCCAGGGCCTGCTTCCACATCCGGTTGGCCTTCTGCTCGGCCGTGGGAGAGCCCGATGCCTGCCACTGCTCGAAGGTTCGCCAGTCCGACAGAACGGGTGGATAGAAGGCGTTGGCGTAGCGCTCCATCGTCTGCTTGTTGCCGAAGAAATGGCCGCCGGGGCCGACCTCGCGCATGGCCTCGATGCCCAGCGCGTCCTCGGTCATCTCCAGGGGATTGAGGAACTCCTGGATGGTCTGCAGCAGTTCGATGTCGACCATGTACTTTTCATAGCCCGCAACCAGCCCGCCCTCCATCCAGCCCGCCGCATGGACGATCATGTGGCCGCCGCCCATCACCGCGCCCCACAGGGAAAAGACGCTTTCCCAGGCGGCCTGGGCATCGACCGAGTTGGCGGCGTTGGTGCTGGAGGTGCGATAGGGCACGCGGTAACGCCGCGCGAGCTGGCCGCCGACCAGGCAGGCCTTCATGTATTCGGGCGTGCCGAAGGCCGGGGCGCCGGACTTCATGTCGACATTGCTGGTGAAGCCGCCATAGACGAAGGGTGCGCCGCGCCTGCTGAGCTGGTGGATCGTGAGGCCGCACAGCGCCTCGGCGTTCTGCTCGACCAGCGCGCCCGCCATCGTTACCGGCGCCATGGCGCCCGCCAGGGTGAAGGGCGTGACCACCAGGCACTGGTTCATCCGCGCCGCCTCGACGATGCCCATGGTCATCATCTCGTCCAGCTTCAGCGGCGAGTTGGTGTTGATGCCGACGGTGACCGAGGGTTCGCGGTCGAGCTGTTCGTGGCTGATGCCGCGGGCGATGCGCGCCATCTCGATACCATCGAACAGACGGGCGCGGCCGGTGGAACTCGCCGCGCCCGCCTTGTCGGTCAGCGTCGCCTTGGCAAAGCCCAGCTTCAGGTGGCGGATCGAGGCGTGGACGTCCAGCGCATCCACCGCATAACCCGCGCTGTGGATGCAGTTGAAGTGCTGGGCCAGCTTCAGAAAGTTGCAGGAGTCCGCGAAGCTGCCGGGACGCCGTCCCTTGTCGAGGTCGCTGCAGTTGGGCGGCCCGCCGACCGGACGGAAGGTGAAGGCGTCACCGCCGATCTGGGTGTGGTGCAGGGGGTTGCGCGCGTGCAGCGTGAAGACTTCCGGCGCGCTGCCGATCGAGGCCTCGACGATCTCGCGCCCGATCCGGACAAGATCGCCTTTCACGATGGCGCCGGCGCCCTTGAGCATGGCGACCGCTTCCTCGTGCAGGATCTCCATGCCCAGGTCCTCGAGCACGGTCAGCGAGTGTGTATGGATGTTCTCGATCTCGTCGGCCGAGAGCAGCTCCACGGGAGGGAAGGTGCGCCGCGGCTGCTTCCAGGGCATCTGCTGGATCGCCGGCGCCGCGCCATCGCCCTGGGGCCGTCTGCCGCGTCGCCGCCCCGACCGTTCCCCGCCTGCCTCGTCCATGACCGTATTCCCCTGCCTGCGCAGGGCAACGCTAGTCCCGCGCCTGGGCAAGCGCCAGCATCTCCCCATCCTCCAGCGCCAGCCTTCCCCCTTCCTTCATCGTCATTCCAGCCCGGGCCTTCGGCCCCTCTGGAATGACGGCGGAGGGGGAGGTGAGGGGTGGATGAGGAGCGGCAACGAGCCCAGCTTCAGAAATCCGTCGGCTGCCCACCCTCCTCGGTGCGTCTGGCGACGAAGGCTTGCAGCTCCTCGGCGATGGCCGGGTCAATGGCGGGCTGCACATAGGCTTCCAGGGCCTGCTTCCACACCCGGTTGGCCTTCTGCTCGGCGGTCGGCGAACCCGCCGCCTGCCATTGCTCGAAGTTGCGCCAGTCCGAAAGCACCGGCGAATAGAAGGCGTTGGCATAACGCGCCATGGTCTGGGCCGTGCCGAAGAAGTGGCCGCCCGGTCCGGCCTCGCGCATCGCCTCGATGCCCAGGGCGTCCTCGCTCATGTCGAGCGGGTTGAGGAATTCCTCGATGGTCTGCAGCAGGTCGATGTCGACGATGAACTTCTCGAAGCTCGCCACCAGCCCGCCTTCCATCCAGCCCGCGCCGTGGGCGATCAGGTTGCCCCCGCCCATGATCGCGCCCCACAGCGAGAAGACGCTCTCCCAGGCCGCCTGGGCATCGACCGAGTTGGCCGCGTTGGTGTTCGAGGTGCGGTAGGGCAGCTTGTAGCGTCGTGCGAGCTGGCCGCCGACCAGGCAGGCCTTCATGTATTCGGGCGTGCCGAAGGCGGGCGCGCCGGACTTCATGTCGACGTTGCTGGTGAAGCCGCCATAGACGAAGGGCGCCCCCGGCTTGGCGAGCTGGCTCAGCGCAAGGCCCGCCAGCGCCTCGGCATTCTGCTGCACCAGGGCGCCCGCCATCGTTACCGGCGCCATGGCGCCCGCCAGCGTGAACGGCGTGACGACGCAGACCTGGCCCATGCGCGCCATCTCGATGATGCCCATGGCCATGGGCCCGTCGAGCTTCAGCGGCGAGTTGGTGTTGACCACGGTGTGGCACGAGGGTTCGGCCAGGAGCTGCTCGTGGCTGATGCCGCGCGAGATGCGCGCCATCTCGATTCCGTCGAACAGCCGCTCGCGCCCCGTCGCGGAGGTGAAACCCACCTTGTCGGTGAGCAGGATGCGCGCCTGCGCAATCTTCAGGTGGCGGATCGAGGCGTGGACGTCGGAGGCATCGACCCCGGGCCCGGCGATGTGGATGCAGTTGAAGTACTGGCACAGCTTGAAGAAACGCTCGCCGTCCGCCAGCCGTCCGGGCCGTCGCCCGTTGTCGAGATCGCTGCAGTTGGGCGGCCCGCCCACGGGCGTGAAGACGATGGCGTCGCCGCCCATCTGGAACGAATGCTCGGGGTTGCGTGCGTGTACGGTGAAGCTCTCGGGCGCCAGTCCGATGGAGGCCTCGACGATCTCGCGCCCGATGTGCACCATCTCGCCCTCGACGATGGCGCCTGCCGCGCCGAGCAGGTCGCGCGCCTCGGGCAGCAGGATCTCCATGCCGATGTCTTCCAGCACGGTGAGTGCTGCCTGATGGATCTGCTCGATCTCGTCGGCCGAGAGCAGGTCCACCGGTTTCATGCGCAGGCGCGGCTGCTTCCAGGGAAGCTGGGGGATGACGTGGCCTGGCGCATTGTCGGCGCTGCGCCTGCTTCCGCGCCGCCGTGCCGTGCGTTCTTCTGCCGCCTGGGCCATGGTTCTCCCCGCCTGTCTGCCGTGGCCGAAGCTTAGGACCGCCGCGCACCGGCGACCATAGGGCAGAAGGGGCTTCTCTTCGGGGTGGGGCGGGCGTTCAGGCGTCGTGCCGCCGGGCCTGCGTGGCCACCGGCTTCGACGCTCCTTCACCCACCACCAGGTTCTCCTCTCCGGCGGCCTCCGCGGCCTCGGCGGCATCGACGTCCTTCACCTGCACCGTCGCGTGGGCTTGCGCCGGTTCCTCCGTGGACTCCATCTCGGCCGCCACCCGATCGAGATGGTGCGGGGCGATGAAGCCGTGCTCGGCGGCATGGCGGGCCATGGCCAGGCTGTCGACCGCCAGCAGCAGCGTGCTGCCGGCTTGCGCGACCTTCTCGGCCAGGGTCTCGATGTCCCGGTCGCGCTCGGCGCTGCGCCCGACATTGCGGATGTAGACTGCCTGCACCCGGCCTGGATGTTCCTCGACCAGTTCGGCGTAGATCTCGGGGTCCTTCTGGCCGCTGTCGCCGATCAGGACGAAGGGCACGTCGTCGTAGATCGCCAGCATGTGCCGGATCAGGCTCGCCTTGTGCTCCTTGGCGCGCCGCGGCAGCGGATGCTGCAGGGTGAGCCCCCATTCCCTCAGGAACAGGATCGGGCCGACCGGGATGTCGTGAAGCCTGAAGAATATCTCGAAGGTTTCGTAGAGCGACCATGGCGCGCGCGAGACGTAGATCAGCGCGTTCCGTTCCGTGTCATCCGGTCCCATGTGGAAGGCGCGGTAGAGTTCGGCCACGCCGGGAAAGGCGACGCGGCTCTCGGCGCTCTGCATGAACAGGCGCCACATCATCACTGCCTTGTTGATCACGCCGGTGCGCATGACGGTGTCGTCGATGTCGCTGATAACGACGTGGCGCATGCCCGGGGGCGGCACGAAGATCTCGCCCTCGGCCGCGCAGGAGCCATTGGCCAGCGCCAGCCGCACGGGCTGCCAGCCTCCCTCGCAGTCGGCAAGTTCCGGCAGCGTCTCGTGGACCTGAAAGTAACCCAGCTTGTCCGTGTGCGTACGGAAGCTGCGGCCGGCGATCTCGAGCACGACCTCGCGGTGGCGCAGGCCGCGGCGCAGCGAACGGCAGACGAAATCCCAGAGACGGCGCCAGCGGGAGGCGGCGGGATTCCCGCGCCCGAACGTCGGCTCACGGAACACCTGTCCCATCAGGAAGAACTCGGCACGGTTGGCGAAGCCGCGATAGGGTTGAAGGATCAGGGTCAAGTCAGGGGTTCCGTGGCCATGCCTTCGAATAGATTGTGTCGCCAACGCAAGATGCTGGTCCGCGTTGCTTACCATGCCTTGCCATCGCCCGGCGGTTCGGAACAGGCTGCGGGACGGGCGCTGGCCTGCAGCAGGGAGAAGAGCATGGAACTTGGTCTAGCCGGCAAAGCTGTCGTCGTCACCGGAGGATCGCGCGGCATCGGTCTTGCGATCGCAGAAGCCTGCGCGATGGAAGGCGCCCATGTCGCCATCTGCGGCCGCACGCCCGAGCATCTTGAAGACGCCCGCAAACAGTTGGCCGCGCACGGCGGTACTGTGTATACGGCTCCCTGCGACGTCGGCGATGCCGAAGCGGTCGCGGCCTTCATTGACGCGGCCGCAAAGGCGCTGGGCGGCCTCCAGGGGCTCGTCAATAACCCGTCGGGCTTCGGCAGCGCCGACGATGAAGCAAGCTGGAAGCGCAGCATCGAGATCGACCTGATGGGCACGGTGCGCGCCACCTGGGCGGCGCTGCCGCACCTCAAGAAGGAGGGCGGCGCGATCGTCAACACGACCTCGATCTCCGGCATCGGCGCCTCGGGCAACCTTTCCTACGGCGCGGCCAAGGCGGCGGTGATCCAGCTCACCCTCTCCCATGCCAAGGCGCTGGCGGCCGAGGGCGTACGCGTCAACACCATCGCGCCGGGCTCCATCGACTTTCCCGGCGGCGTCTGGCAGCAGCGCAAGGCCAGCGACCCGGATGTCTATTACGGCACCGAGGCTTCCATCCCCTCCGGCCGTTTCGGCCGCCCCGAGGAGGTCGGCCGCGTCGGGGCCTTTCTGCTGTCGGATGCCGCAAGCTGGGTCACCGGCCAGGTCATCGCGGTCGACGGTGGCCAGAACCTGTAGCGGGGCCGGGCGCCGCGTCATGCCCGGAGCGGCGGTCTGACCTGCATTCGTGGTGATTGCCGTTGTCACGCGGCTCGGCTACAACCCGCCCACATCCTGAACCGGCACGACAGACAACGGAGCGGCTTTTGGCCTCCTATCAGTACATCTATGTGATGAAAGGCCTGACCAAGGCCTATCCCGGCGGCCGAGAAGTCCTGAAGGACGTCTGGCTCAGCTTCCTGCCCGGCGCCAAGATCGGCGTGCTCGGCCCCAACGGCGCGGGCAAGTCCACGCTCATGAAAATCATGGCGGGCGTCGACAAGGAGTTCAACGGCGAGGCCTGGGCCGCCGACGGCGTGCGCGTGGGTTATCTCGCGCAGGAGCCTGAACTCGACCCGACCCAGGACGTCCTGGGCAACGTCATGGAGGCCATGGCCGACACCAAGGCGCTGCTCGACCGTTTCAACGAGGTCTCCGCGCGCTTTGCCGAGGAGATGAGCGACGACGAGATGAACGCGCTGATCGAGGAGCAGGGCGAGCTCCAGGAGAAGATCGACGCCGTCAACGGCTGGGAGATCGAGCGCACCCTGGGCATCGCCATGGACGCCCTGCGCCTGCCGCCGGCCGATGCCGACGTGACCAAGCTCTCGGGCGGTGAGAAGCGCCGCGTGGCGCTCTGCCGTCTGCTGCTCTCCAAGCCCGACATGCTGCTGCTCGATGAGCCGACCAACCATCTCGATGCCGAGAGCGTGGCCTGGCTGGAACGTTATCTGGAGGACTACGAGGGTACGGTCGTGGCGATCACCCATGACCGTTACTTCCTCGACAACGTGGCAAGCTGGATTCTCGAAGTCGACCGCGGCCGCGGCATGCCCTACGAGGGCAACTACTCGGGCTGGCTCGAGCAGAAGAAGAAGCGGCTTGAGCAGGAAAACCGCGAGGATGTCGCCCAGCAGAAGGTGCTCCAGCGCGAGCTCGACTGGGCGCGCGACACGCCCAAGGCCCGCCAGGCCAAGGGCAAGGCGCGCCTTGCCGCCTACGAGGAACTGCTGGCGGAAAGCCAGAAGAAGAACGAAGGCCCGTCGCGCGGCCGCATCACCATTCCCTCGGGCGCACGCCTGGGCAATGTCGTGATCGAGGCCGAACACCTTTCCAAGGCCTTCGGCGACCGCCTGCTGATCGACGATCTCAACTTCCGCCTGCCGCCTGCCGGCATTGTCGGCATCGTCGGCCCCAATGGCGCGGGCAAGACCACGCTGTTCCGCATGCTGGTGGGCGGCGAGCAGCCCGACGGCGGCAAGCTGCGTATCGGCGAGACCGTGCAGCTTGGTTACGTCGATCAGTCACGCGACAGCCTGAACGCCGACAAGAACGTCTGGGAGGAAATCTCCGACGGCCTGGACGTCATCCAGCTCGGCAAGAACACCGTGCCCAGCCGCAACTATGTCGGCGGCTTCGGCTTCAAGGGTTCCGACCAGCAGCAGAAGGTCGGCCAGCTTTCGGGCGGCGAGCGCAACCGGGTGCATCTGGCCAAGATGCTGAAGTCGGGCGCCAACGTGCTGCTGCTCGACGAGCCGTCGAACGACCTCGACATCGACACCCTGCGCGCCCTCGAGGACGCGCTGGCCGAGTTCGCCGGCTGCGCCCTGGTCATCAGCCATGATCGCTGGTTCCTCGATCGTGTCGCGACCCACATCCTGGCCTTCGAGGGCGACAGCCACGTCGAGTGGTTCGAGGGCAACTGGCAGGCCTACGAGGAAGACCGTCACCGCCGCCTGGGTTCCGCCGCCGACCAGCCTCACCGCATCAAGTACAAGCCCCTGACGCGCTGATGCGCCACCACATCGCGACACCCTCCCTTTCTTGCCTTCCCCCCTTGAGGGGGAAGGTCGGGATGGGAGGTAAGGCGCGAAGCGCCTCAAGTCGCCAGGCTCTCGGGTCCATCGCCCGGGGCGTTCCCCCCCTCCCTGACCCCCGGATCGCGTCCGGGGCGGGCTCTCCCCCTCCGGGGGGGAGGGGACAATATGTTGCCCGGAGGACCTCCTCCTGACCTCCGGGCGTCGTCTGATCCTGCTGATGGCGCTGCTGACCGGCGTCGGTCAGCTTGGCGTCGGCCTCTACGTGCCGTCGATGCCGGCCGTGGCCGATCACTTCCTGGTCGACGACGATCATGTGAAGCTGACCTTCAGTCTCTACATCGCCGCCATGGCGCTGACCCAGCTTGTCGTCGGCCCGCTCTCGGACCGCTTCGGGCGCAAGGTGGTGATCCAGGCGGGTAATCTGATCTTCCTGCTTGCCAGCGCGGCCTGCGCGCTCGCCCCCAGCATCGGCGTGCTGATCGTCGCCCGTGTCCTTCAGGGCGCCGGCGCCTGTGTGCCCGTGGCGGTCGGCCGTGCGGTGGTGCGCGATGTCCATCGCGGCGACGAGGCTGCCCGGGCGCTGGCCGCGATCGGCATGGTCATGGCGCTGGCCCCCGCACTCGGCCCCTCGATCGGCGGCCTGATCCAGGTGACCCTGGGCTGGCGCGCGCTGTTCGTGGCGCTTACCGTGATCGGCATGGTGAGTTTTGCCCTGACCCAGACCATGCTGGACGAAACGCTGGCCCCCGAGCGGCGCCAGCCCCTGCGCCTGGGGCGTATCTTCGGCACCTATCTGGGCCTGCTGGCTGACCGCACCTACATGGCCTATGGCTTGGCGGTCTCCCTCGCCATGGCCGGTCTGGGCGCTTATCTCGCCGGTGCGCCCTTTGTCTTCATCCGCCTGCTGGGTATCTCCGAGCCGGTCTTTGGCGCCTTTTCCATCGCCAATGTCGGCAGCTTCGCGATCGGCAGCGCCATCGCCTCGCGCATCACCGGCCGGGTCTTCACCATGCCGGGCATGATCGTCTTCGGTGGTGTCCTGTGTACGGCCGCCGGCGCCGTGCTGGTCGGCGTCTTGCTGGCCGGTATCGTCAGCGTGCCGGCGATCCTGGCACCCATGGTGTTCTATTTCGTCGGTATGGGCATGCTGGTGCCCAACGCCATGGCGGCCGCGATCAATCGTTACCCCGACAACGCCGGGCTGGCTTCGGCTTTGCTGGGCGCGTTGCAGTTCGGCGGCTGGAGTGCGGCGGGTTTCGCCGTCGGCGCCTTCGGCACGGCGTCGGCGGTGCCCTTCGGTGCGGTCGTGGCGGCGGTTGGCACGGGGGCGCTGGTCGCATTCCTGCTGCTCCACGGCATGCCGCGCCGCTTCCGCGTCACCGGCTCATGATCCCGCCCGACGCTCGCGGCCATGTCGTCGTGGAGGTTCACGGTATCCTGGTCACGGTGGATATCGACGGCGATCCGGTGCGCTGTGCGCCCGCGCCCAACCTCGATCTCTATCCGGTTGTCGGCGACCGGGTGAACATCGTCCCGCCCGGCCTGCCCGGCGATCCGCCGCAGGTTGTGCAGGTGCTGGAGCGCACCAGCGCGCTTGCCCGCCTGCGCGGCGATGCCACGCGGCGTTCGCGCGACGGCGCCACCGAACATGTGCTGGCCGCCAACATCGATCTGGCGGTGATCGTGGCGGCGGTCTCGCGCCCGCCGTTTCATCCTCGCTTCATCGACCGCTACATGGTGCTGGCCCAGCGTGGCGGCATCGACGTGGCGCTGTGCATCAACAAGTGCGATCTGGGCACCGAGCTGCCCGACCTCTCGGTCTATCGCAACCTGGGTCTGGCCATCGTCAAGGTTTCGGCCAAGGACGGCACGGGGCTTGATGACCTGCGGGCGCTGATCGCGGGCAAGACCGTGGTCTTCACGGGCCATAGCGGCGTCGGCAAGTCCTCGCTCGTCAATGCCCTGTTCTCCGACGAACTCGCCGAAACCGGCGATGTCGGGGGCAGGCGGGGGCAGGGGCGCCATACCACCTCGCGTTCTGCGCTCTTCCGCATCGATGCGACGACCGCGGTGGTCGACACGCCGGGCATCCGCTCCCTGTCGCTGGCCGGGATCGACAAAAGCGAACTGATCGACTTGTTTCCCGATCTCGCCCCCTTCACCGACCGTTGCCGCTTCCGCGATTGCAGCCATGATCACGAACCCGGTTGCGGTGTGCGCGAAGCGGTGGAAGCCGGCGAAGCGGCGGCCTCGCGCTACGAAATCTATCAGCGTCTGCTGACCGAGGATCGCTGAGAAGGTTCCCGCGTCGTTCGATTGAACTGCGGCTCTGCATCAACTAACTATACGTGCAGAACCATGAGCCGCAGAGCATGACAAACGCACCACTCCCCCGCGTCCTTCTCGTAGAGGACACGCCGCCATTGGCGCGCGTCTATGGCGAGTATTTGCGCTTCGAGCCCATCGACCTGGAAACCGTGGAAACCGGCGAAGCCGCGCTGATCGCCATGGAACGCCAGGTTCCCGAGGTTGTGCTGCTCGATCTGCGTCTTCCCGACATGGACGGCCTCGACATCCTGCGCTGGATCCGCAGCCGCGATCTTGCCTGCGATGTCGTCATCATTACTGCCCATGGCTCGGTCGCCGTCGCCGTGGAGGCGATGCGCGAGGGCGCCTACGACTTCCTCGTCAAGCCGTTCAGCCACGATTGCCTGACCGTTACCCTGCGCAACGCGCTGGAGCGCCGTGCCCTGAAGAGCATGGTCGATGACCTGGCGCCGCCGCGCCACGGCGCCTTTGCCGGCTTCGTCGGCGCCTCGCGCGCCATGCAGGCGGTCTATCGCATCATCGAGCGGGCCGCGCCCAGCACGGCTTCGGTCTTTGTTACCGGCGAGAGCGGCACCGGCAAGGAGCTGTGCGCAGAGGCGATTCACCGTCTGGGCCAGCGCCGCGACAAGCCGTTTCTGGCGATCAACTGCGCGGCCATTCCGCGCGACCTGCTCGAAAGCGAGATCTTCGGCCACGTGAAGGGAGCCTTCACCGGCGCCCATGTCACCCGCGACGGTGCCGCGACCATGGCCCATGGCGGCACCCTGTTTCTCGACGAACTCTGCGACATGCCGCTCGATCTGCAGGCCAAGCTGCTGCGTTTCGTCCAGTCGGGCGAGTTCCAGCGGGTCGGTTCCAGCCGTGTCGAGCATGTCGATGTGCGTTTCGTCTGCGCCACCAACCGCGATCCCTTGA
>CALGGB010000255.1 GCA_937880925.1 uncultured Rhodospirillaceae bacterium
GCCTATCAGGCGCCCTTCGATGCCGCGCCGCGTGACCACGCCGATTACGCGCCCGCCGGGCGTATCGATGGCGCGGAGGCCGACAGTGCGCCGGTCCAGCCCCAGTCCTTCCCCCTGGGCGCGGCGCGCGGGCAGGTTCATGAGACCTACATCGTGTCCCAGACCGGCGACGGCATCGTCATTGTCGACCAGCACGCCGCCCATGAACGCCTGGTCTATGAGCGCATGAAGGCACAGCTTGCCGACCGCGCCGTGGGCCGCCAGCTCCTGCTGCTGCCCGAGGTGGTGGAACTGTCCGAGGATGCCGCCGACCGCCTGGCCGACCGCGCCCATGAACTGGCCGAACTGGGCCTTGCGCTGGAGCGTTTCGGGCCCGGCGCGGTGGTCGTGCGCGAGGTGCCGGCCCTGCTGGGTGAGTCCGACATCCGTGGCCTGGTTCAGGATCTGGCCGACGAGTTGGCCGAGTTCGACGAGGCGTTGTCGCTGAAGGACAAACTCGCGGATGTCTGCGGCACCATGGCCTGTCACGGCAGTGTGCGCGCAGGACGCCGCCTCAACACCGCCGAGATGAACGCCCTGCTGCGCGAGATGGAGGCGACACCCAATTCCGGCCAGTGCAACCATGGCCGCCCGACCTATGTCGAACTGAAGCTCGCCGATATCGAGCGGCTGTTCGGGCGGCGCTGAACCCGTCATGGCTGCGCGGCGGGTCCTCGTCCTCTCCTATGCCCATGTGCGCAATTTCGGGGACCGGCTGGGGTTTCACCTGATCAACGCGGTGCTGCCGCCCGACGTCGAGGTCACCTTCCACTCCCTGTGGCCGTGGACGCCGCCTCCGCGCGAGGACTGGGACCTGGTCGTGCTGGGCATCGGCAACAGCCTCAACCCGGAAATGGTGCGCTCGCTCTACGATCCGCTGATGGCCCTGTTTGAACACAGCAGCCACAGCATCGGCATCTTCGGAACCCAGTACCGGCCGCTGTATGATCTCCCCCGCCTTGCCGGGCTGATCGGCGGGCTGGACCACTGGTACGCCCGCTACCGCGGCGATCTGGAACTGGCGGGTGCGGACGCCTGTGTCAGCCATCTGGGCGACTGGCTGATCGATGCCTTTCCTCTGGTGAGGCCCACAAAGGACCGCATGCTGAAGCTGGATGGCGACATCCTGACCAAGCGCCGCCCGCTCGACTGGCTGATCCAGGAGATCCAGTCCTACCGCTACGTCTTTTCGCCCCGGCTGCACCCGCTGCTCTGCGCCCTGTGCAGCGCCGAGCGGGTTTCCTATGTCGAGCAGCACGATGTCGGCCATCGTCCCGACCTTACATCGGGCAAGTTCGCCGCCATGCTGGACGATATCTTCGGGCGCACCTGGCCCGAGCGGGAGCTTTTCGAGGTCGACCGCGATGCGGTCATCGCCTACCGCCGCTTCGTGCGCACCAACATCGAAGCCATGCGCGCCGACATCGCCGGCTTGCCCTAGTCAGCCGTCTTGCGCAGGAAGAGCAGGCGGGTATCGCCGTAGGTGCGGTCGTCGGCGATCTCGAATCCTTCCGGCACCTCGAAGGGTGCGCGCCGGTGCAGTTCGGTGACGCAGAGCGCACCATCGGCCAGCCAGCCGCCGCGGTTGAGATGGACGATAACGCCGGGTGCGACCTCTTCGCGGTAGGGCGGGTCGAGATAGACGAGATCAACCGGTTTGGCCGGGCGCGGCAGGCGGCCCGTGGCGTCATTCCTCAGCACGCTGCTGCGCCGACCCTCGCCCATGGTCTCGATGTTGGCCCGGGTGGCGGCAATGGCGGCCGGATCGTTGTCGACGAAGGTCGCAAAGGCCGCGCCGCGCGACAGCGCCTCCAGGCCCACCGCGCCGGTGCCGCAGAAGATGTCGGCAACATGGGCCTCGGCAAGACCCGCCCAGTCCAGGCTGTGGGCGAGCAGGTTGAACAGGGCCTCGCGCACGCGGTCGCTGGTCGGCCGTGTGCCATGGCCCGGCGGGGCGACGAGGCGGCGGCCCCTATGGCGTCCGGCGACGAGGCGCATCGACCCTTGCATCCCATTTGCTGCCGAGCTGTTCCTTGACCACCTTGCTCGGGATTTCCTCGAAGGCGCCCTCGTTGAGGCCGCCCAGGGCGAAGGGGCCGTAGCTGGTGCGGATCAGGCGGTTCACGCGCAGGCCCAGGGCCTCCATGACACGGCGGATCTCGCGGTTCTTGCCCTCGCGCAGGGTGACGGTGAGCCAGGCGTTGGCGCCCTGCAGGGTGTCGATCACCGCCTCGATGGAGCCGTAGCGCACGCCGTCGACCGTCATGCCCTTCTTGAGCGTGTCGAGCATCTCCTGGGTCGGCGTGCCCCAGACGCGCACACGGTAGCGCCGCGCCCAGCCGGTCGCCGGCAGCTCCAGGAAACGCGCCAGTTCGCCGTCGTTGGTCAGCAGCAGCAGGCCTTCCGACGTGATGTCCAGGCGCCCGACGGCGACCAGATGGGGCGTCTTGGGCGGCAGCATGTCGAACACGGTGGGGCGGCCCAGCTCGTCCTTGCGTGTGACCACCACGCCGACCGGCTTGTAGAGCCGCCACAGGCGCAGCGCCGGCTTCTCGTTGATCCGCTCGCCGTCGACCGTGACGATGTCGCTGTCTTCCACGGTCACCGCGGGCGTGGTCAGGGTCTCCCCGTTGACCTCGACACGGCCCTCCAGGATCAGCTTCTCGGCCGCGCGCCGCGATGCCACCCCGGCGTGCGCCAGCCGCTTGGCGATGCGTTCAGCCATGATGGAGTGCCTCGGTTAAGGGATGGACTGCGCGTGACGTTGTCCCGTGCATCGGGCTTAGGCCCGGCACGCGGCGAGGAAGGCGTCGAACAGTTTGGCGTCGCCCTTGCTGATGTGGAATTCGGGATGCCATTGCACGCCGATGCAGAAGCGATAGCCGGGATGTTCGATGCCTTCGATGACGCCGTCTGGCGCCAGGGCGTCGATCACCACGTCCGGGCCGACCCGCTCGACGGCCTGGTGGTGGGCGCTGTTCACGGCCAGTTCGTCGGCGCCGACGATGGTGTGGAGCAGGGTGCCTGCCTCCACAGCCACGGTATGGCCGGCCTCGTCGCGCGGGTTGGGCTGCTCGTGGGCGAGCGCTTCTGGGATGGTGTCGGGGATGTGCTGGATCAGGGTGCCGCCCAGCACGACGTTGAGCAGCTGCTGACCGCCGCAGATGCCGAAGACCGGCATGTCGCGCTTGAGCGCGCCCGCGGTGACGTCCCATTCGAAGCGGGTGCGCCGTTCCTTGGTCACCACCGTGTCGTGGCGGCTGGCCGCGCCGAACAGGGCCGGATCGACATCGAAGGCGCCGCCGGTGACGACAAGGCCGTCGAGTTCGTCGAGATAGGGCGTCACGCCGTCGACCTCGTGGCTGATCGCCACGGGCAGGCCGCCCGCCGCATAGACCGCGCCCATGTAGTTCTGGCGGATTGCGTACCACGGAAAGCTGGAATAGCGGCCGCCCTCTTCGGAATCGAGGGTGAGGCCGATCAGGGGCCGTTTGCGGGTCATCGGTGATCGGGGCTCCGTTTGCCGGGCGCACAGTCTAGCAGAGCCGGGCGCGTCACGATGTAGCGGCCGATGGGGCGTCATGCAACATTGGCCTCATGTGGCGTGAACCCAGCTTCATGGAACGGGCGATCAGGGAGGCAGAGGCCGCCGCCGAACGGGGAGAAACCCCTGTCGGCGCGGTGGTCGTGCGCGAGGGTGCGGTGATTGGCGCCGCGGGCAACCGTGTGCGCGCCGACGATGATCCCACCGGCCATGCGGAGATCCTGGCGATCCGCGCTGCCTGCGCCGCCCTTGGCCAGCCGCGCCTGGACGGTGCGGACCTCTACGTCACCCTGGAGCCCTGCGCGATGTGCGCCGGCGCCATTGCACACGCCCACATCCGCCGCCTCTACTACGGCGCGCCCGACCCCAAGGGCGGCGGCGTCGACCACGGCCCGCGCCTTTTCACCCAGCCGACCTGCCACCACCGCCCGGAAGTCTACGGCGGCATGGACGAACGCCGCTGCGCCGCGCTGCTGAAGGACTTCTTTGCAGGCCTGCGGGCGTGAGGCCGGTCAGATCCAGCGGCGGACCTTCCGGCAGTAGGCCCCGTAGTCCGTGACAAAACGCCGCGCCAGATAGGGTTCCTCGCGCGCGATGACGCCACGATCGAGCACCAGGGCCAGCACGGGAAGCAACCCGATCAGCCACAGACTGTCGATGGCGCAAGCCAGGCCAGCGAAGGCCACGACCATCGCCAGATAGATCGGATTGCGGCTGAAACGGTAGGGCCCATCGGTGACCAGCACGGTCGATGGATGCCAGGGTTCCACCGCGGTGTTCGCCCGGCGAAAGAGCCAGACGCACCACAGCGCCAGAACGAACGGCGGGACGATCAGCAGGCAAGCCAGCAACCATTGCGTTTGGGCACCCAGGAAGGGTGCCGGCCACAAGGCGTCCAGACCCAGCCCGACGAGCAGGTGCCCGAGCACGATCAGCGGCGGTGGCGCAATGACGCCGGCGGTGTCGCCGCTGTTTGCCATGATGTTCCTTACCGCCCCACGGCCCGCCAGCCGATGTCACGGCGGCAGAAGCCGTCGGGCCAGGTGATGGCGTCGACCGCGCGGTAGGCCTGGGCCTGGGCTTCGGCGATGGTGGCGCCCAGCGCGGTGACGCCCAGGACGCGCCCGCCGGTGGAGAGCCAGCGCCCGTCCTCGCGTTTCGTGCCGGCATGGAAGACGGAGACGTCCTCCAGCGCGCCGGCTTCGTCCAGGCCCGCGATCTCCGTGTTCTTCGGATAGCTGCCGGGGTAGCCGCGCGCGGCCATCACCACGGTGAGCGCCGCCTTGGGCCACCAGCGCAGGGTGATGTGCGCGAGCGTACCGTCGCGCGTGGCCATCAGGGCGGGCAGCAGGTCCGACATCATGCGCGCCATCATCACCTGGGTCTCGGGATCGCCGAAGCGGACGTTGTATTCGATCAGCTTCGGACCCTCGTCGGTGATCATCAGTCCGGCAAAGAGCACGCCCTTGAAGGGGCAGCCCATCTCGGACATGCGCTTGATCGTGGGTCGGATGATGCGCTCCATCACCGCGGCCTCGATCTCCGGCGTCACCACCGGGGCGGGGGAGTAGCAGCCCATGCCGCCGGTGTTGGGGCCGGTGTCGCCGTCGCCGACGCGCTTGTGGTCCTGGGCGGTGGCCAGGGGCAGCACGTTGGTGCCGTCGCACAGGACGTGGAAGCTGGCCTCCTCGCCGATCAGGCATTCCTCGATCACGACACTGGCACCGGCCGTACCGAAGACAAGCTCCTCCAGGGCATCGTCGATCGCCGCGATCGCCTCGGCCTGGCTCATCGCCACGGTGACGCCCTTGCCGGCGGCCAGGCCATCGGCCTTGATGACGATGGGGGCGCCGACCCTGGCGATGTAGGCGCGGGCGTCGGCGGCGTTCTCGAAGCGCGCCCAGCGGGCCGTGGGCACGCCCGCGGCGTCGGCGATCTCCTTGGTGAAGGTTTTGCTTGCTTCCAGGCGGGCGGCGGCGGTGGTGGGGCCGAAACAGGCGATGCCTGCAGCCTCCATGGCGTCGACCAGGCCCGCGACGAGCGAGGCTTCCGGACCGGGGACCACGAAGTCGATGCGGTTTTCGCCGGCCCAGGCGACCAGGGCGTCGATGTCCTCGACGCCGATGTCGATGCACGTCGCGATCTCGGCGATGCCGCCGTTGCCCGGCGCGGCAAAGATGGCGTCGCACAGGGGAGAGGCCGCGATCTTCCAGATCAGCGCGTGTTCGCGCCCGCCGCTGCCGACGACAAGAATCCGCATAACACCCGTCTCCGCGCGTTGTTCTCAAGGGAGCGCCTTGTATCATGGGCCATGGACGCAGACACCCCGGGCAACCTGCCAGAATTCTCCGTTTCCGAACTTTCGGGAGCGGTCAAACGCACCATCGAGGGCGCCTTCGACCGCGTTCGCGTGAGGGGCGAGATCGGACGCGTGACCCAGGCCGGGTCGGGGCACATGTATCTCTCCATGAAGGAGGAGAACGCGGTTCTCGACTGCGTCTGCTGGAAGGCGACGGTCAACCGCCTGGCGCACAGGCCCGAACAGGGGTTGGAGATGATCGCCACGGGCAGGCTCACGACCTATCCCGGCCGCTCGAGCTACCAGCTTGTGATCGAGCATATCGAGCCCGCCGGTGTCGGCGCGCTGATGGCCCTGCTGGAGGCCCGGCGCAAGGCGCTGGCCGCCGAGGGCCTGTTCGACAAGGAGCGCAAGAAGCCGATCCCCTACCTGCCTTCCGTGATCGGCATCGTCACCTCGCCCACGGGCGCGGTGATCCGCGACATCATGCACCGCCTGCGCGACCGCTTTCCCCGCCACGTCCTGCTCTGGCCCGTGGTGGTGCAGGGCGATGCGGCGGCGGGCCAGGTCGCTGCCGCCATCCGTGGGTTCAACGCCCTGCCCGAAGGCGGGGCGATCCCGCGCCCGGACCTGCTGATCGTGGCGCGGGGCGGCGGCAGCATCGAGGATCTCTGGGCCTTCAACGAGGAGATCGTCGTGCGCGCGGCCGCTGAAAGCGCGATCCCGCTGATTTCGGCCATCGGGCACGAAACCGACACGACGCTGATCGACTTTGCCTCCGACCGCCGTGCGCCCACGCCCACCGCCGCCGCCGAGATGGCCGTGCCGGTGCGCGCCGAACTGGCCGGCCGCGTTCTGGAGGGCGAGCAGCGCCTGGTGTCCGCCAGTGCGCGTTTGCTGGAGCGTTTGCGCGGCGAGGTCCGCGGTCTGGCGCGCGGCCTGCCCCATCCCTCGCGTCTGGTCGAGCAGAAGACCCAGGATCTCGACGGCCGTGCCGAAACCCTGCGCCGGGTCATGGCCCTGCTGCTGCAGGAGCGGCGCGGCGCGGTGCGCGACCTGGCCCACCGCCTGCCCCAGCCGCGCCAGACCATTGCCGAGAAGCGGACGGTGCTCGCCCAGACGGCGGCTGGACTGCGCCATCAGGGGCTTCGTGAACGGCTCTCGCTTGTCGGAGACCGCCTCGACCGCGCCGGACGCGATCTCGACCGCACCTTTGACGCACGCCTGGACGATCCCCGCCGCCGGATCGGGGAACTCTCCAAGCTGCTGGAAAGCTACAGCTACAAGGGTGTGCTGGAGCGGGGCTTTGCCGTGGTGCGCGATGGTTCCGGCGCGCCGCTGACGCGCGCGGCGATGGTGCCCGCCGGTGCCGCGCTGACCATCGAGTTCGCCGACGGCGAGACCGGCGCGGTGGCCGGGGGCGCACCCAGCGCGCCACCGACGCCATCTGCAGCCTCACGCCCCAGGCCGCGCCCGCCGGGCGCAACGGGCAAGCAGGGCGATCTTTTCTAGGAGAAACTCAGCCCCTGGGCCAGCGGCGGTGAATCCACAGCCAGTGGCCGGGCATCTCGCGGATCCATGCTTCGAACAGGGCGTTGATCGCGGTCAGGATCGCCATCACGTCGCCCTTGCGGCTGCCGGTTTCCGGCATCGCCAGGGGCGGCAGGACAACGACGCGGAAGCGCGCGCCCCCAAGACGCTCGACGCGGACGGGCACCAGCGGCGCCCTGAACTTCAGGGCCAGCTCGGCGATCGCCGGGGCGGTCATCGCGTCGCGCCCGAAGAAGGGCACGGCCAGGCCCTCGTTGAACTTCTGGTCGGCGAGGATGGCGACGGCGCCGCTCTTGGAGAGGGCGGCGATGATGGCGCGGGCGCCGTCGCGCCCCTTGGGCACCCAGTGGCCGCCCCGCTTCTGCCGCCAGTGCTGGATCAGCCGCTCCGACCACGGGTTGCTCGCCTGGCGATAGACCAGGGTGGTGTCGATGCCGCGCTGGGTGGCAAGCAGGGGCGAGACCTCCCAGTTACCGAAATGAGCCGTGAAAAAGATGATCGGCGTTCCCGCGGCAACGGCCGCATCCACCTCCGGCGCCATGATGATCTCGACCCGGCCGCCGCCGTAGACGTCGAGCGCGTGCAAATGTGGCATCTCGCCCATGAAACGGCCCAGATTGTCCCACATGGCGCGGGTGATGGCCGAGATCTCGGCCTCGGACTTCTCCGGGAAGCAGGTCTTGAGGTTCGAGCGCGCCAGGCGGTTCTTGGCCATCAGCGGGCCGACCGCGCGCCCCACCGCGCCGCCGATGGCCGAGGCCGCATCGATGCCCACGATGCGGAACAGGCCCAGCATCAGCCAGAGCAGGGCCGCTTCGAGCAGATAGCGCAGCCGTTTCACGATGCGGTCTCCAGAGCATCGGCGAGCAGGGTATCGAGCATCTCCGGGCGGGCAAAGACCAGGTTCACCGGCAGGGCATCGACCATCATGCGGGCGTCGGCATCAAGCCGCACCCAGTCCTTCTCCGTGGTGATGAGCTCTGCGCCCAGGGCATGGGCGGCCTCGACCATGGTCATGATCTCCAGCGGGTCGAAGGCGTGGTGGTCGGAAAAGCTGCGGCGGCCCAGCACGATGGCGCCCTGATCCTCCAGGGTGGCAAAGAACTTCTCGGGCCGCGCGATGCCGGCAAAGGCCCAGACCGGCGCGCCGTCGAGCACTTTGGCGTCGGCGGGTGGTTGCAGTACGGCCGCCAGCGCCGGGCGGCCGGGACCTGCGAGATGATCGGCCAGGCCGTGAAGGTCCTGGCCGATGACAACCACCGCATCGGCGCGCGCCAGGCCGTCGGCGACGGGTTCGCGCAAGGGGCCGGCGGGCATGACACGGCCGTTGCCCAGGCCATAGCCGCCATCGACCGCGACCAGACAAAGATCCTTGGCGAGCGACGGGTTCTGGAAGCCGTCGTCCATCACCAGCACATTTGCGCCCGCCGCGATGGCGGCCCGCGCCGTTGCCCTGCGGTCGGCGCCGATCCATACGGGCGCATGGCGCGCGATCAGCAGGGGCTCGTCACCGACATCGCGGGCGCCATGTCGGTTCAGGTCGACGCGCTGCGGGCCTTTCAGGCGCCCGCCATAGCCGCGTGACAGGACATGGGGCTTGTGGCCCAGGGCGATCAGGCGACGTGCCACGGCGATGGCAAGCGGCGTCTTGCCGCCCCCGCCCGCAACCAGGTTGCCGATACAGATCACCGGGACGGCGACGTGGTAGGGCTTCACCCAACGCCGCCGCAGCCGTCCGGCCAGCGCCCACAGGCAGGCTGCGGGAACCAGCAGCAGGGCCGCCCAGCCGCGCCGCTGCCAGAACTCAGGCGCGCGCATGGCCGAGCCGGTCCAGCACCGGGGCGAGGGCGTCCAGGGTGGCCTCAAGAATGCCTGCGGCCTCGGCCTGCGCCCGCGCCCGGGCGCGCGTACCCATTTCGGTCGCGATGGCGGGGCTGTCGAGCAGGCGGCGAAGCTGTGCGGCAAGGGCCGTCTCGTCGGCCACCTCCAGGGCGCCGCCGGCCTGCTGCAGGGCGGCCGCCGCGGTGGCAAAGTTCTCCATGTGCGGGCCAAAGAGCACGGCGCGGCCCAGCAGGGCAGGCTCGCGCGGATTGTGGCCGCCCTCGTGCAGCAGGGACTTGCCGACGAACACGGAAGGCGCCAGAGCCAGGTAGAGGCCCATCTCCCCCATGGTATCGCCCAGGAAGACGGCATGGCCCTCTTGGGGTGCTGCCCCCTTGCCGCGGCGCGCCACGGTGAGGCCCATGGCGGTCAGTTCCCGGGTCACCGCGTCACCGCGCGCGGCATGGCGCGGCACGATGATGGTCAGCAGATCGCGGTGGTGTTCGGTAAGCCTACGGTGGATGCGCCCGACCATGGCTTCCTCACCGGGATGGGTGCTGGCGGCCAGCCAGACCGGGCGGGGGCCGATCGCCTGGCGCAGCCGCGCCACGGTCTCGGGCTCGGCCTCCAGCGGCGCTGCGACGGCCTTCAGGTCGCCGACCACGCGGACGTCGCGCGCACCCAGAGCGGTATAGCGGGCGCCGTCGGCCTCGCTCTGGGCGAGCGTGGCGGCAAATCCGGTGAGCAGCGGGCGCACCAGTCCGGGCAGGCGCGCCCAGCGGCGGAAGGAGCGCTGCGACATGCGCGCGTTGACCAGGCCGATGGGGGTACCGCGCTTGGCGGTTTCCATCAGCAGATTGGGCCACAGTTCCGATTCCACCCAAAGCACGGCATCGGGCCGCCAGTGGTCCAGAAAGCGGGCCACGGCATCGGGCGTATCGACGGGGATGTACTGGTGGGCGCTGCGCGGCGGCAGGCGGTCTGCCAGGATCTTCGCGGAGGTGACCGTGCCGGTCGTCACCAGGGCATGGCAGGCGGGATCGCGCGCCAGCAGGTGGTCGATCAACGGCAGGATGGAGAGGGACTCACCGACGCTGGCGGCATGCAGCCAGACCAGCGGTGCATCCGGGCGCGAAAGGCCGGGATAGCCGCGCCGCTCGCCAAGGCGTGCGCGTTCTTCCTTTCCGGCCGCCAGGCGGCGGGCCAGCAGCAGCGGCACCAGCGGGCGTGCGGCGTGGGAAAGCAGGCGGTAGAGGGTGAGCGGCATGGCGGCCCGCCCGGTCGCTTCAGCGGCCTGCGGCGGCGGGCGTCTCGCCGGTCGCCTGCAGCGCCTGGAGGTGGGCGTAAAGCCCGCCGCGGGCCAGCAGCTCGGCATGGCTGCCCGATTCCACGATGTTGCCGTCTTCCATCACATGGATCAGATCGGCATCGGCGATGGTCGACAGCCGGTGGGCGACGACCAGGGTGGTGCGCCCCTTGGCCAGCCGCGCCAGCGCTGCCTGGACCTGCCGCTCGGACTCCGAATCCAGCGCGCTGGTCGCCTCGTCCAGCAGCAGGATCGGCGCGTCGCGCAGGATGGCGCGCGCGATGGCGATACGCTGGCGTTGGCCGCCCGACAGGCGCACGCCCTGTTCGCCCACGATGGTGTCGTAGCCCTCTGCCAGCCCCGCGATGAAGTCGTGGGCGGCGGCATCGCGCGCGGCGGCCTCGATCTCTTCGCGGCTGGCGTCGGGACGGCCGTAGGCGATGTTCATGGCGATGGTGTCGTTGAACAGGGCGACCTCCTGGCTGACCAGGGCGATCGAACCGCGCAGGCTGGCGAGCGTCACGTCGCGCACATCCCTGCCGTCGATGGTGACGCTGCCGCCGCCGACCTCATAGAAGCGCGGGATCAGGTTCAGCACCGTCGACTTGCCCGCGCCCGAGGGGCCGACCAGGGCAACGGTGCGCCCGGCGGGAACCTCGAAGCTGACGCCGTCCAGCGCCGGCACGTCGCCATAGGCGAACCGGACATCGTGAAAGGCAAGCGCCCCGTCGGTGACCTTCAGGGTCTGGGCGCCGGGCCGGTCGGTGATGGTCGGCTCGACGTCGATCAGGGCGAAGACGCGCTGTGCCGCGGCAAGGCCCTCCTGCAGCGTGTTGTTGAGCTTGGCCAGATCCTTCATCGGCTGGAACGCCAGCAGCAGGGCGGTGATGAAGCTGAAGAAGGCGCCTGCCGTCGTCGTGCCCTCGATCACCTGCTGGCCGCCATAGACGATGATGGCGGCAATCGCCATGCCGCCCAGCAGCTCCATGATCGGGCTGATTGCGGCCTTGGCGCGCATCGTCTTGAAGATGCGCACGAACAGTTCGTCGATGCGCCCCCGCGCCCGCTCGATCTCGCGGTCCTCGGCGCCATAGGCCTTGATGTGGCGGATGCCGCGGAAGGTCTCCGACATGAACCCGGTCACGGTCTCCAGTTCCGACCAGGCGCGGCTGGCGCGTTTCCTCACCTTGCGGCCGATCGTGGTGACCGGAACGATGGCCAGCGGAAAGACGACGGAGGCGACCAGCGCCAGGCCCCAGTCCTGGCGGAACATCAGGGCGACCAGGAAAACCAGGGTCAGCACGTTCTTGGCCATGGCGGTCAGCGTGTTGGCCACGGCCTCGCGCATCATGTCGACGTTGTTCATGCAGCCCGCGATCAGCTCGCCCGTGGAGGTACCGTGGAAGAAGGCGAGATCGGCCCGGATCAGGCTTTCGTACACCCGCTGGCGGATGTCGGCGACGATGCGCATGGAAACCCGGGCCATGATCACGGTCTGGATGTAATCGGCCAGGCCCTTGATGACGAAGACCGCGATCACCGCCACGGTGATCGCCACCAACTTGGTGTTGTCCTTGGCGATGAAGATCTCGTCCAGGATCGGCTGCACCAGCCACGCGTAAGCTGCCGTCGTCGCCGCAACGATGGCCATCATCACCACGGCCAGCAGCATCTGGCCGATATAGGGCCGGATGTGCTCGCGGTAGAGCCGTCCCACAATCGTGGACGTCGGCTGATGCACCGTTTGCGGCAGGTTGGTCATGTCGGGCGGGGAGTCCGCAGGTTCTGGAGGCAGTTTTCTAGCAAAGGTCGCGAATCGCGCCAAACGGCCTTGTCGGGCGCCGTTCAGTCGAGGCTTTCCACGACCTCAAGCAGGCGGGCGTGGAGCGCCGGGTTGGCCACCGCCAGCGAGGGATGGCGCGGCACCGCGCCATTGTAGACGAATCGGGCGCCCGTGGCGTCCGTGGAGAGGCCGCCGGCTTCGGTCACGACCAGGTCGGCCGCGGCGATGTCCCAGTCGCTCTTGGGGCCCAGCGAAAGCGTGGCGTCGTACTTGCCGCAGGCGACCAGGGCCATGCGGTAGGCGACCGAATTGACGGCGTCGTAGGTCGCCGGGCGGGCCGACATGCCTTCGATGGTGCGTTTGACCATGCGGGCGCTGGCCAGCAGACGGGCATCGTTGAAATCGCCGCGCCCGGAAACCTGGATGGTCTTGCCGTTCAGCCGTGCTCCGCCGCCCTTGACGGCATCGAAGAACTCATCGGTCGCGGGGTTGAAGACCGCGCCCAGCAGGGGGCGACCGTCCTCGACCAGCGCCGCCACCACGGTGAACTCCGGCCGTTCCTCCAGGAAGGCGCGGGTGCCGTCGATGGGATCGACGATCCAGATCCGCCTGTGGTCCAGGCGCACCGGATCATCCTCGCTCTCCTCGGAAAGCCAGCCGTAGTCCGGCCGGGGCGCGTGCAGGCGCTCGCGCAGCAGCACGTCGACGGCGATATCGGCCTCGCTCACAGGATCGCCCGCCGCCTTCTTCCAGGTCCTGGGGCCCTGGCGGAAGAACGAGTGCGCCAGCGCCCCCGCTTCCCGCACGGCATCCATCAGCAGGGCGTGATCCTGGTCCAGGCTCACAGCCTCAGGTGCCCGCGACGGTCATGCCGTCGATGCGTACGGTGGGGCTGTCGGTGCCGAAGAGGAGTTCCAGGTCGTTGGCCGGGATCATGGCGGCGAACATCTGCTTCAGGTTGCCGGCCACGGTGATCTCGGAGACCGGGTTGGTCAGCTCGCCGTTCTTGATGCGGAAGCCACCGGCGCCGCGGCTGTAGTCGCCGGTGACGCCGTTGACGCCGAAGCCGATGAGGAAGGTGATGTAAAGCCCGTCCTCGATATCGGCCATCAGTTCCTCCGGGCTGGCGCTGCCGGCTTCCAGCCAAAGATTGGAGACCGAGGGCGAGGGCGGACCGGAAGCGCCGCGGCTGGCATGGCCCGTGGGGGTGAGATTCAACTGGCGGGCGCTGCGCAGGTCGAGCAGCCAGGAGGTCAGGTGGCCGTCGTCGATCAGGTTGCGCCGGTGCGTGGCCAGCCCCTCGCCGTCGAAGGGACGCGAACGCAGCCCGCGCAGGCGGTGCGGGTCTTCGACCACGGTGATGCCCGGCGCAAAGACCTGCTCGCCCATGCGTTTCTTCAGGAAGCTGGTGCCGCGCGCCACGCCGGGACCGGAAATGGCCTCGCACAGGTGGCCCAGCAGGCTGCGGGCGCTGCGGGCATCGTAGATCACCGGCATGGTCCGGGTCGGCAGCTTGGAGGGGTTGAGCTTCCTCACCGCGCGGCGGCCGGCCTCGGCGCCGATCTCGGCGGGCGAAGGCATGTCGGCCATATGGCGCACGCTGCGGTGGTCGCCGTCGCGCTCCATCAGCAGGCCTTCGCCTGCGATCACGGCGGTGCCCACCGACGACGACGTGCCGGTCCAGGAGCCGGCAAAGCCGTTGGAAGCGGCCATGGCCGCGGTGCTCCTCTGCCATCCGGCCTCGGCGCCGTCGGAATTGGTGATGCCTTCGACCGCGCGGGCGGCATCCTCGCACTCGGCGGCCATGTCGATCAGGCGCTGTGGCTCGGGTTCGTCATCGGCGTCGAGATCGAGGTCGGGGATCTCGGTTGCCAGAAGATCCTCGGGCGCCAGGCCCGCCAGATCGTCCTCGGGCGCGATCCGGGCCATCGCCATGGCGCGCTCGACCATGCGGTCGAGGTTGGCCGGCGTGGGATCGGTGGTGGAGACGTTGGCCTGGCGGCCGCCGATGAAGACGCGCAGGCCCATGTCCAGGCCTTCGGCGCGTTGCAGCTCCTCCAGGGCGCCCAGGCGCCAGTTCACGCTCATCGAAGCGCCGTGGAAGCAGACCGCATCGGCGGCATCGGCCCCGGCGCGGGTGGCGCGGGCGACGAGGTCGGCCGCGAGTTCAATGGGATCGGGGGGTGTCGTCATGGGCAGGACATAGCCCTTGGCGCGCCGTTTTGCCAGTGGCGGAGCCGCAACTTCGCGTCACATCCCGCGTGGAACGTGACGGCTGATCCAGACCGCCCAGAACAGAAGGGCCGACGTCGCCACGAAGATCACGGGAAAATCGAAGAGCGTGAGCAGGATCGCGAAGACGGCCGTCGGTATGAACTGGGAGGTCTGGATGAAGGTGACATAGACCATCGTCATCTCCGGGCGTTCGCGGGCGCGCACCGCGCGCAGGAACACCACGCCGCCCACGGCGTCGAGCGCCACCGCGCCCAGCGCGCCGATGACGAAGAAACCGAATCCCGCCCAGGGCGAGGGATAGGCAAAGGCCGTCGCCAGCGTGGCGCAGCCCGAAAGGGCAAAGGCGCCCATGATCACAAGCCGCGTACCGATCCGTCGGGCAACCCAGCCCACGCCCATGGTGCTGAAGAGCATCAGGTTGCCGCAGGTCACCACCAGGCCGCCCTGCTCGGGCGTCGCGCCGGTCTTCACCATGTAGATCGGGCCATAGACGTTGAGCAGCACCCACCAGCACGAGCGCGAAAAGGCGATGGCATAGGCCAGCCGCAGGCGCGGCTGGACGGCAAAGCGTTTGATGAAGCGCAGGGGGCTGCGCGGCTTGGCCGCGCGCGGGGCGACCAGCGCCACGTCGCGGATGCCCATGAGGTGGAAGTAGAGCAGCTCGGCGAGCGAGGCCGCCATGGCAACGCCATAGGCGGCCCAGGGGTCGACCCGGTTGTAGAGCATGATGCCGGCATAGGGGCCGATGCCCCATGCTATGGCCTGGAACATCAGCCGGATCGGCTCGCTCCGCACGAAATCGCGCCGCTTGATGTGATCCATGATGTAGAGGTTCTGCACGATCAGCAGGGAAGTTCCCGCGAACTCGCGGCAGAGCGAACCCAGCGGCAGCATGGCCGCCATGTTCATGGCCAGGAACAGCGGCCCCATGGCGGCGATGATGCCGCAGGCCCAGTAGATGCGGCGCCGGCGGAAGCGGTGGATCAGGGCGGGTACGCCAAAGCCCAGCAGCAGGTTGACCAGCGCAACGCTCATGAACATGAGCGAGGCGTTGCGCTCGTTGCCCATCAGGACATAGGCCTCGAGCGGGATCAGCGTCATTACCAGCGCCCGCCCGAAGGCGCCGGTGGCAAACATCATGCCGAAGGTTGCCGGTCCCGGACGCAGGAGCCAGGGACGCAGCGCCGCCGCGGGAACGGTCATCGGAAAACCGGAGCAGGTGCTGGGAGAAAAGACAAAAGAGAAAAGAGTTCGCCAGCCGCACCGGCAGAGGACGGTGCCAGACACATTCCTCTTTTCTCTTTTCTCGCTACTCTTTTCTCCACCTACATGCCCCGCGGCACGTGGCGGCTGACACGGGCGAAGGCGAACATGGCCGCACCCGTGGCAACGAAGATGGAGGTCAGCGGGAAGAGCGTGAGCAGGGCCGAATAGGCCGCCGAGGGTACGACGCTGCTGGCGTCCGAATAGGTTGAATAGACCATGGTCATCTCGGGCCGCTCGCGCGCCCGCACGGCGCGCATGAAGGGCACGTTGCCGACGGAATCGACGGCCGCGACCGCGATCGAGCCGGCGAGCAGCAGGATGAAGACCAGCCAGACGTTGCTCGCGATGAAGGGCAGGGCGACGACCAGCGTCAGGAGGCCGGCGGCGACGAAGCCGCCCATCAGGACGCGGCGGATGCCGTAGCGGCGGCCCAGCCAGCCAAACAGCAGGGCAAAGAACATCATGCCGTTGGCCGCGGCCACCAGGGTACCCGCAAGCGAGTCCGATCCCCCGGCCTGGACCACCAGGATCGGGCCATAGACGATCAGCAGGCCCCACCAGGCCTCGCGCCCGAAGCCGATGATCCAGGCCAGGCGCAGGCGCGGCTGGCGAAAGAAACGCGGCAGGTAGCTTGCCACCCTGAACGGCTTGGGCGAGGACGCGGTCGCCAGCGCCACGACCGGATTGTCGCTGACCCGCAGGTACCAGAAGTAGAGCAGAGCCAGGCTGGTGAAGCCGGCGGCCACGCCATAGGCGACCCAGGGCCCGGCGTGTTCGAAGAGCAGGATGCCGGCCAGCGGCCCGCCGGCCCATGCAAAGCCCGAGATCGCGTATTTCAGCGGCTCGATGCGCGCCAGATCGCGCTTCTTCACATAGTCCATGATGTAGAGATTGAGCGCGATGTTGACGCAGGCCGCGCCGAAGGCGCGCACGAACATGCCCGCGGCCAGCGCCGGCAGGTTATCGAGTCCCAGCAGCAGGGGCGAGGCGATGAGCAGCAGCAGCCCGGCCGAATAGACCCGGCGGCGGCGGAAGCGCTCGATCATCAGCGGAATCACGAAGCGTCCGGCAAAGGCGCCCCAGGCGACGCAGAAGTAGAGCAGGGAAAGGTCGCGGGCGTTGCCCAGGGTGGCGTAGGCCTGCAGCGGGATGATCGCCATCAGCATGGCGCGCCCGAAACAGTCGATCGTGGAAAGGGCCACGAACGAGATCGTGCCCGGCGCCTCGAGCAGGCGGAGATTGAGCGGCAACCGGACGAGCATCGAACGCTACCTCACGCGGCCGGCAACCGTGCCGTCTGCTAGGCCGATACATCGCACCGGGGAGCGGCAGGACGCAATGGGCGATGGCCGCTGGCGCGGGAGAAAAGAGGAAATAGAAAAGAGAAAAGAAGGTGGCGGCCGATGCGACGGCTCTCCCCGGAAGCGCCGGGGATGCGAAGCGGCAGGGATGCGGCGAAACCCGGCGTTCCGCCGACCTTCACCCTTTTCTCTCTTCTCTTTTCTCTTTTCTCCTGCTCCCCCTCACATGCTCCGCGGCACGTGGCGGGAGAGCACGGCGAAGATCACCATGGAGAGGCCGGTGACGATGAACACCGCCTCCAGGGGGAAGAAGGAAAGCAGGACGGAGAAGACCGCGGTGCAGGAGAACCGCGCCGCATTGCCGAAGGTCGTGTAGACCATGGTCATCTCCGGGCGCTCCCAGGCGTGGACCGCGCGCAGGAAGGGGATGCCGCCCACCGCGTCGAGCATGGTCGTGAAACCGGTGCCGATCAGCAGCACGGCGCAGGCCGCCAGCGGGTGGTGGTAGAGCGCCAGCACCACCGCCATGGCGACCGCGCCCAGGGCAAAGGCCGTCATGATCGAGCGGCGCAGGCCGAAACGGTGGCCGATGCGCCCGTGCAGGGGCCCCAGGAAAAGCATCGCCAGACCGAGCGAGACGAGGTAGCCGGCGTAATCCTCCGGCAGGCCCTTGGTGACGACGTAGAGGGGGCCGTAGATCATCAGCACCTGCCACCAGATGTCGCGGCCGTAGGCGATCACCCAGGCCAGGCGCAGGCGCGGCTGCTCGACGAAGAAGCGGCGGAGATAGCGCAGAGGATTGGGCGGCGGCCGTTTCATGGCGGCCACGGTCGGGTTGTCGGTCAGGCGCAGGAACCAGAAGTAGGCAAGCGTCGCGCCGGAAAAGACCATGGCCGCGATGTAGGCCGCCCAGGGGTGGATGCCGTGGTAGAGCCAGACCCCCAGGGTCGGCCCCAGCGCCCAGGGCAGGCCCGTGAAGGCGAGCTTCAGCGGCTCGGACTTCACGAAGTCCTTCTTGGCGATGTAGTCCATGACATAGAGGTTGAGATTGATGTTGGCGCAGGCGCCGCCGAACACCTGGATGGTCATGCCCGCGACCTGGCCCCAGATCGTGTTGGTCGCCACCAGCAGGGGCGAGAGGCCCACCGCCAGGATGCCGCCGGTATAGACCCAGCGCCGCCGGAAACGACGGATCATCTGCGGGATGGCAAAGCGTGTGACCAGCGTGCCCGCGGCCACCGCCATGTAGACCAGCGAGACGTTGCGGCTGGTCCCGACCTGCTCCAGGGCCTTCAGCGCCAGCACCGTCGACATGACGGCAAGCGAGGACGAATTGAGCGCAGCCATGATGGCAAACGGAATGGCGCCCGGCGAACCGAGCAGCTTCATCTCCGTGGGCAGGCGCAGGTTCATCGGGGCGGGAACCGCAGAGAGCACACCGGCGGCGTGCGGCCGGCGACATCGATGCTAGTCCCGTTTGCGCGCGCCGTGCACGGGGTTTGTGGGGGGGGGAGGCGCCCCTCATCCTCCCATGCCGGAGCATGGGCCCCTCCTTCTCCCCGTCGGGGAGAAGGGCCCGGATGGCGCCGCCCTTGCCCCTCTCCCGCAGAGCGGGAGAGGGAGGGGCCCGCCGCGCAGCGGTGGGAGGGTGAGGGCCTTACGTCCCCGTCGCCAGGCGGTTGGCGGCGGCGGTGACGGCGAGCAGGCTGGCCTGGCTGATGTTCTTGTGGATGCCGACGCCGAAGACCGTGCGGCCGTCGCCGTTGCGGGCCTCGACATAGGCCGCGGCGCGGGCGTCGCTGCCGCCGCCCACGGCGTGTTCGCTGTAGTCGACGACGCTCATCTCGATGCCCAGCTCGTCTTTAAGCGCATGGACATAACCGTCGATCGGCCCGGTGCCGGTGCCGTGCAGTTCCTTGGGTGTGCCGTCGACCGTCACCTCCAGGGTGATGTGGCGCAGCTCGCTGGCATGCGTGTCCTGGGTGGTGCGGTAGTTCTTCAGCACCACGGGCCCCTGCGGCTCGACATAGGTCGCATAGAAGCTGTCGCGGATCTCCTGGCTGGAGAGTTCGCTCTCGGTGTCGTCGGTGGCGCGCTGCACCACCTGGCTGAAGTCGATCTGCATGCGCCGGGGCAGGATCAGGCCGTGGTCCTGCTCCATGATCCAGGCGACTCCGCCTTTGCCCGACTGGCTGTTGACCCGGATGATCGCCTCGTAGGAGCGCCCGACATCCTTGGGGTCCATGGGCAGATACGGCACCTCCCAGATGTCGTCGTTCTTCTCGGCCAGCGCCTTCATGCCCTTCTTGATGGCGTCCTGGTGGCTGCCGGAGAAGGCCGTGAACACCAGGTCGCCGGCATAGGGGTGGCGCGGATGCACGGGCAGGCGGTTGCAGTGCTCGGCGACGTTGATCAGGTTGTTGATGTCGCTGAAGTCGAGCGCGGGGTCGATGCCCTGGGTCAGCATGTTGAGGCCCAGGGTGACGAGGTCGACGTTGCCGGTGCGCTCGCCGTTGCCGAACAGCGTGCCCTCGATGCGGTCCGCGCCCGCCATCACGCCGAGCTCGGCGGCGGCGACACCCGTGCCCCGGTCGTTGTGGGGATGGAGCGACAGGATGATCGACTCCCGGTTCTTCACGTTCCTCAGGAACCACTCGATCTGGTCGGCATAGACGTTGGGGGTCGCCATCTCCACGGTTGCGGGCAGGTTGAAGATGACGCGGTTCTCGGGCGTGGGCTCCCACACGTCCATCACCGCCTCGCAGACCTCCACGGCATAGTCGAGCTCGGTGCTGGTGAAGCTCTCAGGGGAATATTCGTAGCGCCAGCGCGGGCCGGGATTGGCCTCGGCCAATTCGCGCACGATCTTCGCGCCGTCGATGGCGATCTGCCTGATGCCCGCGCGGTCGCTGTTGAAGACGACGCGGCGCTGCAGCGTGCTGGTGGAATTGTAGAGGTGGACGATCACCCGGTCCGCACCCTGGCAGGCCTCGAAGGTGCGGCGGATCAGCGGCTCGCGCGCCTGCGTCAGCACCTGGATGGTGACGTCCTCGGGGATCATCTCCTTTTCGATCAGCTCGCGGCAGAAGTCGAAATCGGTCTGGCTTGCGCTCGGGAAACCGATCTCGATTTCCTTGAAGCCCATGGCGACGAGCGTGGTGAACATGCGGCGCTTGCGCTCGGGCCCCATCGGCTCGATCAGCGCCTGGTTGCCGTCGCGCAGGTCCACGCTGCACCACATCGGCGCCTTGGTGATGACGGCGCCGGGCCAGGTGCGGTCGGGCAGGGATACCGGCTCGAAGGGCCGGTATCGGTGATGGGGCATGGCCTTGGGGGTCACGTTCGCGGGGCGGGTCATCGTGGCAGTCCTTTGTCTCTCACGCGCATCGGCGCGTCTGGCGTTCCTTGGGGTTCAGACGGCGAAGCGCCCGCAACCGTCGTCAGGACGGGGCGGGCGCGGGCGTAAGTCGCAGTCGTTCGGACCACGCGAAGGCGCGGGCCACGACAGGACGCACGGGGACGGGCGGAACGGCGATGAAGGCGGAGAATGGCATGGTGCGCAACGATGAGGGATCAGGGGACGGCAGGGCTCGTCCGGCGTCCCTTCCGGACGCCGGTTCAGCTAAGTCGTAGCCCCAGGGCCGCTGTGCGCTGTGTTGCCATGGAGCGGGAGATAGGGGGAATGGGCGGGGGAGTCAAGATGTAGGGGGAATCTGCCGGGAGGCCACAGGGTCTGCTAGACGTCATTGAGCCAACCTTCGGCCCTCTTGATGCTCGCCAGCACCTGTTCAAAATCGGGCACTTCCCCGAAAATCATTGTCTGCATGGCAATATAATCCTGACGTAGAAAATCAAGAACCGCGTCGGGAGGTGAAATTTTGAATGCCCCCCGACTTACTTCATCCAAGCCGGTATCTTTACGATAGAAGAAGTACCTCGCATGCTCTATGCAATCGTTCACTAGATCATTGTTATAACAGGTATCTTCGCCGATACCATTCTTTATCAAGCAGTGTATGTCGTAGTAATGCCGCGAGATTCGGCCGCGCCCATACAGACGCTCGTTCTTCAAGAAAAATATAGGCTGGCCGTGAAGAATTAAAACTTTATCGAGAAATGTACGCTCAGGCCGTATTA
>CALGGB010000256.1 GCA_937880925.1 uncultured Rhodospirillaceae bacterium
GGAAGGCGCGGCCTACGCGGCCTACCGCGCCGCAGCCGCGGACGAAACCCTGGTCGGCGTGGCTCTTGGTATCGATCTTCCCACGGGCGAATACATGAGCGACAAGCTGCTCAACATCGGCAGCAATCGTTTCACCTTCCGGCCGCAGCTTGGCATCGTGCGTAACATCGGCAGGCTGTCTCTCGAAGCCACGGCCATGGCTGCGCTCTTCACGGATAACAACGACTTCTTCAATGGCGGTACGTTCAAGCAGGAGCCGATCTACTCCCTGCAGGGCCACGCGACCTATACCTTGCCCGACGGCCTCTGGCTCTCGGCCGGTGCGGCTGGAGCCACAGGCGGGCAAACCACGGTCAACGACGCCGCCAAGAACGACGCCAGGGACACGCTCTACTACGGAATCAGCGCCGGCTATCCCGTAATGCCCTGGCTGGGCGCCAAGCTGGGCTATGTCGCCACCAGGCGTCAGAGCGCCACGGGTTCCGACACCGACAGCCTGATCGTCAGCCTGTCGACCTTCTGGTAGGGCAAGGTGCCGGGGCGCCGGCGGGGACCGCCTAGCGTGGAACGTCGCGGTCGATGACCGCGTAGACGTCGATCTCCATGTCCATGTGGGCGCGCGCCAGGCCGTTGATGATGACCTCGCTGGTCGTCACCGGGATGCCCTTCATGTGCTTGCCGACGACGCGCATCACCGGCTCCAGGTGAGCGCGGTCGGTGACCCAGACCTTGATCTTGCAGATGTCCTGCTTGACCGCGCCGGCCTCTTCCATGAGCACGGCAAGGTTGCGGAAGGCCTGCTCGGTCTGCTCGGCCGGGTCGCCCAGCCCATGGAACTCGCCGTTGAGGTCGTGGCCGGTCTGGCCGCGGATCGCCAGGTAGTCGCCCGACTTCACGACCATGCAGAGCTGCGAGTTGAGCTGCTGCGTGCCCTTGTACCACTGGTTCGTCTCGAACTTGCGCAGGCGTTCGTGGGTCGTCATGGGGTCTCTCTCTTCCCGTCATCGTCCGGCCTGACCGGACGATCCATGCTGTGACGGATCGTGCGATCATGGCCGTGGTGCGGCCGGTAAGGTTACAGCATGGATGGTCCGGTCAAGCCGGACCATGACAAGGAAATTGGCTCAAGGCTTGTTGCCCAGCACCCGGTCCGACAGGCCGGCGGCGGCCTTCACCTTGCGCTTGGGCCCCTCGAAATCGAAGGTCATGTATTCGGCGGCCAGATGGGCAAACGGCGGCGACTGGGCGAACAGCGCGAAGGTCAGGCGGTGACCGGCGTGGTCGGAGTTCACCAGGTCGCGGGCGTAGGCCAGCAGCTTCCTGCGGTCCTCGGCCATCCAGCGGTCGTTGACCGTGTAGAACTTGTCCATCCAGGGCGAGGTCTCGACACCCTCGAAGGTCGCGGCATCCGGGGTGATGCAGATCTGCCCGCCGGTCAGCTCCCGCGCCAGATGCATCGCTTTGGGCAGGCCGGTGCAGGCGTGGATGCGCCCGGCATAGATCATCGACTGGTTGGGCATCATCAGGCCCGCGGGGCTTTCCTGCGCCATCTCGATGGAGGCGACGATATGGGCCTGGATGCCTTCGCGCCATGCGGCCAGTTCGGCGAGCTTCTCGCGCACCGCCGGCTGCTTGTCGAGGCCGGTCTGCTCGGCGTTGAACTTGGCCGCGCCGATCAGCAGGTCGGCGATGTGCAGGATGCGGATGACGAAGGGCAGGGCGCTGTAGCGGTGCAGCATGGAGCGGATGAAGGCCGCCGACTTGGTGTGCTGGTAAAAGAAGACGTTCTCCCAGGGGATCAGCACGTCGTCGAAGACCAGCAGGGTGTCGATCTCGTCGAAGCGGGTGGCGCTGGGATAGTCGGCGGCCGACTTGCCGCGCGCCAGGGTGGAGCGGCAGATATGCTTGAGGCCGGGCGAGCCCATGGGGCACATGAAGCCCAGCGCATAATCCGACATGGCCGCATCGCCCCAGTTGGCGATGGTCGGCTTGACGAAGGCCTGGTGGGCATAGGCCGCCGCTGTTTCGTACTTGGCGCCGCGCACGACGATGCCCGCATCGGTCTCCTTCACCGCATGGAGCAGCATGTCGGGGTCCTGCTGCTGGGGCGGCAGGCTGCGGTCGCCCTTGGGATCGGTGTTGGCCGAGACGGTGAACCAGTCGCCGCGGAAGGCGCGCTCGACATGGCGCTCGATGTTGGCGGTGTAGTCGCTGGTCACCGTGTCGAGCACATCCTTGCCGTCGAGCAGGGACCACACCGCACCGATCGTCTCGTCGCCCAGGCGGAAGGCGACACCCTCGATGTCCTCCATCACGGCATCGACCCAGGCGCGCTTGGCGCGCAAATCGGCCTTGGAACGCGGCGGCTGCCAGGAGACCGAGCAGCGCTCGCCGTCGGGCGCTTCCACCGTCATGGTGTCGCGGTACTTGTCCTCGTGCGCCATGTCGTAGATGCGCGCACGCACGTCGACCATCGGCTTGAAGGCTGCGTGGCCGGGCACGTCCTTGACGCGCTCGCCGTCGATCCAGACCTCGCGGCCGTCGCGGATGCTTTCGATGTAGTCCTGGCCGGTCAGCAGCATGGTCGTTCTTCCTTCAGTACTGACGTGCGGTGTCGATGCGATTCTTCAGCGACTTGCCGTCGAGCAGACGTTCGAGGTTGGCAAAGAAGAAGTCGAGCGTGTCGGGGATGTAGAGGTCGATGTCGTCTGAGGAGCAGTGCGGCACCATGATGAGGTTCGGCACCTTCCACAGGAAGGACGAGCGCGGCAGCGGCTCGGGATCGAAGACGTCCAGGATGGCGCCGGCCAGATGTCCGCTTTCCAGCAGGTCTGCCAGCGCCCGGTAATCGACGATGCGGGCGCGGCCCATGTTGAGCAGGCTGGCGCCGGATTTCATCTTTTCCAGACGTGCCCGGTCAAAGAGGTTCTCGGTCTCGCCCGTGAGCGGCGCCATGATCAGAACCACGTCGGCCTTCCCCAGCACGCTGTCGATGCGCTTGGCGGTCACGACCTTGTCGGCGTAGCGATGGGCGCGCCCCGAGCGCGTCACGCCGATCACGGTCATGCCCAGTTTCTGCTTCAGCCAGCGCGCCGCCGCTCCGCCCATGCCGCCCATGCCGACGACCACGGCGGTGCCGCCCTCGATCCGGGTGGTGAACTTCTTCTGCCAGATGCGCTGGCGCTGCTGGGTAGCGAAAAAGGGCAGGCCGTGGGCCATGGCGAGCACGGCGGCGCCGGCGAACTCGGCCGCCTTGGGCGCGTGGACGCCGCTGTTGTTGGTGAGGTCGAGGCCCTTCCAGACCCAGTCGAAGGGCTGCAGATGTTCGGTGCCCGCGCCGGTCAACTGGATCCATTTCAGCTTCGGCGCCATGGACTGCAGCTCGGGGCGCGGGAAGCGCCACCCGATCATGATGTCGGCGTCCGCGATGCCCTGCGCAAAGCGGTCGTGGTCCCAGCTCCAGTCGAAGGCGACGTGCCTGGCGAGCGCCTTGTGGCGTTTGCATGCCGCGGCCACGCGCTCCTGCGTCACCCAGAACGTCGGGTCCTGGGTGGAAAGCGCGGAGACGTGGACGCGCAGCTTGGTCATTGCGTCTTTACCCGGATGTCATCCCGGTCCCCGCATCGCTGTGCGGGGCGGGCTCCGCGCAGCGGAGAGCCGGGACCCATGCCGGAACGCATCCACCCGCGCCGGCGCATCTTGCGAGGCTCCGGCATGGGTCCCGGATCGGCGCGGCCTGCGGCCGCTTGTCCGGGATGACGGCTCATTGAGACAGCACCCTGTCGAGCACCCAGTTGTCGATCGTGTGGACCAGAGGCTCCATGTAGCTGAAGCGGCCCGGCTGCACGAAGGGCGAGGAAAGGCCGATCTGCTGGATGTCGGAGATCTCGTTGTCCTCGACGATCGATTTGTTCCAGCGCTCGTAATAGTTCTCCACCAGCTCCTCGAAGTCGTCACGCTTCGTTGTGCTCTCGGGGAAACACGAACCCACGATCAGCTTGGTCCGCCCGGCGCTGATGGGGTGCAGTTCCAGCCACCACATGCAGTCGTAGGTCAGGCCGAACATGGTCGAGGGGTTGATCAGCACGTAGTAGGTGCCCTCGTTGGCCAGCCCCGTCAGGCCCTGGATGTAGGGGAAACCCTTGGCCCCGGGCAGCAGGGCGCGGCTGCCGGTGTGGCGGGTAAACAGGCCGCAGTATTCGCCCCCGGTCGGGATCGGCGGATTGTGGTCGCGCTTCTGCTTCTGCAGGGTCTGCTGGTGCACGGTGGGGACGTGGTAGCTCTCCATCGCGTTCTCGACATAGACCTTCCAGTTGCAGTCGAGGTCGTATTCGACGCGCCGGGTCGTCACCATCTCCTCAAGCTTGTAGGCGGCCAGAACCTCCGGCAGGTCGCCCAGCCACTCCGAAAGCGGCGCGGCGTCCTTGTCGAAGTTGAGGAACATGAAGCCACCCCAAAGCTCCAGGCGCAGGGGCAGCAGGCCGAAATCCTTCTTGGCGAACCCTTCCGTCTCGTCCATCTCCATGGCGCCGATCAGGCGGCCGTCGTCGATGGCGTAGGTCCAGGCATGGTAGGGGCAGCTCATCACGGTGCACTTGCCCTCGCCCTGCATCACCTTGGCGCCGCGATGGCGGCAGGAATTGGCGAAGGCGCGCACCTGCCCGTCGCGCCCGCGCACCACGACCACCGGCACGCCGACGAACTCGAAGGCGAAGTAGTCGCCGGCATTGGGCACGCGGTCGGCTCGGCCGATGAAGTTCCAGACCTTCAGGAAGATCGTCTCGACCTCGCGCTTGTAGAATGCCTCGTCGGTGTAGCAGTCGGGCGGCAGCGTCTCGGCTTCCAGCAGGGGCTTCCTCACGCCGGCGTAGCGGGCGGGATCGAAGATGTTGGTGATCGCGTTCATGTCTTGTTGAACTCCTCTTTCTTGCGCCGCGCGATAAAGGCTTCCAGCTCCTCGACGATGGCGGGGTCGATCTCGGGCGCCTCGAAGTTCTTGAGCAGGTCCTTGACGATTCCGTTGGCGCGCTGGGTCGCGTCCTTGGCGCCGTCCTCTTCCCAGGTCTCGAAATTGCGCCAGTCCGAAAGCATGGGATCGTAGAAGGCGGTGGCGAAGCGCTCCAGGGTGTGCTGTGCGCCGAAGTAGTGGCCGCCCGGTTC
>CALGGB010000257.1 GCA_937880925.1 uncultured Rhodospirillaceae bacterium
AATGCCGCGCTGGACATCGTGCGCCATGCAGGCGGCGTTTTCGGCACGCTGGGCTGCAGCGACGATGTGATCGCGGCGCTGCAAGGCTGAGTCGGGCAGAGGCCCCCTGCCCTCACAGAAATCTCCTTTCCTTTGGCGGCCTCAGGACGCACAAGACGGGCGCTGATTGCCAACGCCACAGGAGCCGACCCTTGAGCCTCACTTCGCCCGACCTGATCGTCCTCAATGCCGATATCCGCACCATGGACGTCGCCCATCCCCGCGCAGAGGCGCTGGCGGTGCGCGACGGCCGCATCCTGGCCGTGGGCAGCAACGAGGACATCCGTGCGCTGAAAAACGGCCGTACGGAGGCGGTGGACGCAGGCGGGCGGCTGGTGCTGCCGGGCTTCCAGGATACCCACATCCACCTGCAGGATTCAGGCACGGAGCTTTCGACGGGCGCGGTGCTCTACAGCGCCGAAACGACCGAGCAGCTCCAGAAGCTGGTCGCCGACTATGCCGCGAGCCATCCGGGTGACGCCTGGATCCGCGGCTGGGGCTGGAACGCCGGTGTCTTTGGCGAGAAGAACCTGACCCGCGAGGTCCTGGACGCCGCCGTGCCGGACCGCCCCGTGGCGATCTGGGCGAGCGACGGCCACAACGCCGCGGTGAACTCCAAGGCGATCGAACTTTCGGGTCTGGACAAGGAAAACGCCGATCCGGCCAACGGCCACTTCGTGCGCGATACCAACGGGCGCGTCACAGGCCTGCTCTACGAGGCCGCGACCCAGTGGATGAATGCGCGCATGCCCAAGCAGGGCGACGAGCACTATGCCTCGGGCGTCCGCTTCGGCCAGGAGCAGTGCAACCGCCACGGCATCACCGGCGTGCTCGACGCCCTGGTGAACGAGCGCCACATGCGCATCTACCGCGATCTGGCCGATGCCGACGCGCTGACGATCCGAGTCGCCGCCACCGCCCTGGTGGTGCCCGAGGACACCGTGGAAGGCGCCCTGGAGCGTGTCGCCATGCTGCGGCGGGAGTATTCCCGGCCGATGGCGGCGGTGCATTCGGCCAAGTTCTTCCTGGACGGCGTGATGGAGAACCGCACAGGCCTGATGATCGATCCCTACAGCGACAGCGGGGAAAACGCCGAGCTGATGTTCGACCGCGAGCATCTGGAGAAGCTGTTCATCGCCTTCGATGCGGCGCGCTTCCAGCTCCACGTCCATGTCATCGGCGACGGCGCGACGCGCGTAGCGCTCGATTGCATCGAGGCGGCGCGGCGCGCCAACGGCCCCTGGCCGGCGCTGCACCAGCTTGCCCATGTCCAGATGGTCGATCCGGCCGACATCCCCCGCTTCCGCGAGCTGGGCGTGGTCTGCAACATGCAGCCCCTGTGGGCGCGGCTGGAGCCTTCCGTGGAGGTGACCATGCCCATGGTCGGGCCCGAGCGCGGCAAGTGGATGTATGCCTGGAAGAGCTTCGTCGATGCCGGCGCGCCCTATGCCGTGTCCAGCGACTGGGGCGTTTCCACGCTCAACCCCTTCCCCATCATGCAGACCGCGGTGACTCGCCGCCCCGAGGGCAAGCCCGACCATCCCGTGTTCCTGCCCGAACAGCGCATCAGCGTCGAGGACGTGGTGAAGGGCTACACGGTCAACGCCGCGGCGGGTGCCTGGCGCGCCAAGGACACCGGCTCCCTGACGGCCGGCAAGTTTGCCGATTTCATCGTGCTCGACCGCGACATCTATGCGGTCGACCCCGAGGCGATCGGCGAGACCGAGGTCCTGCTGACCATGCTGGGCGGCAAGCCCGTGCACAGCGCCGGGGTGTTGGCGTAAGGCACGGGCATCCCCGCTCCAGCGACGATATCCTCGGTCACTCCTGCGATACTCTTAACAAGCTCATCGATCTGCCAAGGTGCTTCATGTCTCTGGGACTGCGCCGATGGGCGCATCGGCTCTCATCAATGATCCGCGGCACGGGTCGAGAAGCTGCAAGACATCGTAGGCTTGCTTGTTTGTCTGCTTGCACATGTCGTGGGCCTGAGTGCCGCGAATGCTGCCGGCACACAGCGTCCGCGAGTCACCAAACAGTGCAACAGCGTTAGTCTTCAGAGAAGAGGACCAGCACATGCGATTCGTCATTGATCTGAATGTCGCCTTGCGCCTGATCGAGGAACGCTCGGCTATTCCGGCTCAAAACAGCCTCGTCGCCCCGACGCTGTTGCGATCGCAAATCCTCTCCGACCTTTTCGCGTCCGTAAATCGTGGAGAGTTTGATCGCCGGGAAGCAGACTCGCGTCTGAATCACATGAGGGCGTTGAATATCCGACTTCTGGGTGACCGCGTTCTCCAGCAGGTCGCCTGGGATACGGCCATCGCACTCGGATGGGACGATACTCTGAAGGCGGAGTATGTTGCCTTGACCAGATTGCAGGCGGACGCCTTTGTAACGCTCGACGCTTCCCTCGCGAGATCGCTCAAAGGTATCATTCCGATACGATCGTTCGATGATCTGTTCTCGTGAAGCATTCGATGGCATGTGAACAGTTCGATCTCAAGTCGCGCTGTGAGCGCGGCTTCAAGAACAGATACAAAAGGAATACCAGATGCTGAAAGGAACGTGCCACTGCGGACAGGTTAACTGGACGCTGGCCGAAGATCCAGAATCCATCACTGCGTGCAACTGCACCCTTTGCCGACGATACGGTGCGCTCTGGGCCTATGGCTACATCGGCCATGATGTTCATTCTGCGGGAAAGACGAAAATATACCGGCGCAAAGACAATGGCACCATCGATTATCACTTCTGTTCTGAGTGCGGGTGTGTAACGCACTACGTCGAGGATGCAGACGGCAAGACCGGCAAACGTTGGACAGGCGTCAACGTGCGAATGTGTGATCCCTCAGCGATCAGCGCGCTGCCAATCGACCATTTCGACGGGCATGACAGCCTGGAAGACCTACCGCGAGATGGCCGCACCGTTGCGGAGATGTGGTCTTGATTGCTAGACCAATGCCAACGTCCACTGTTGATAGATCAGGAACCGTTTCGTCGGGATATCCGTCACCTGAAGATTTCTCAGACCGGTGTACGAAGTCTTGGAGGCGGACCAATGTCTTCGCATCCCTCTCCCACGAGGGGAGAGGGATGATCTTGCGCCCGCTCAATCCTCCGCCAAGTGCTGGAACAGGCGGTCGGCGCGTCTGGCGAGCAGGGCCTTGCCGTCGCGGGTCGACCAGTCGTAGATGCCCTTGCCGGTCTTGAAGCCGTGGTGGCCGGCCTTCACGAGGTCGGTGACGGCCTGAGGCGGCTGCTTGGCATCGTCGATCTCGGGGAAGAGAAATTCGGCGAAGCCGTGGAGAACGTCGAGGCCGCCGAGCTCGGCCGATTCGATGGGGCCGGTATCGGAATAGCGCCGGCCCAGCGTCATCTTGAAGGAGTTGTCGATGGCCTCGGCCGAGGCAATGCCGTTGGCCCACATCGACCAAGCCTCGCGGATGACGGCGAACTGCAGGCGGTTGACGATGAAACCGGCAACCTCCTTGTTCATCAGCGCCGGGGTCTGGCCGACCGACTTCAGGATCTCGCAGGCGATCTCCACGGCCTCGGGCGCGGTATCGGGGCCGCCGCAGACCTCGACCAGGGGCATGAGCTGGGCGGGATAGATGAAGTGCATGGCGACAGCCCGCTCGGGGTGTTTCATGCGCTCCGTCATGCGGCTGATCGGCTGGCCGCTGGTCGAACCCAGCACGATTTCGGGGCGACAAGCCTCATCGAGCAGGCCGAAGACCTCGATCTGGAGTTCCTTGACGTTGGGCACCGCCTCGATGGCGTGGTCGGCGGCCGAGGCCGCGGCATAGTCGGTGCCGGTGGAGATGCGGGCGAGGGCGGCGTCGGCATCGGCGCGGCTGGTGATGCCGCGCTCGACAAAGGCCGCGAAGTTGCCCTCGATCGCCTTCATGGCGCGGCCGAGGCTATCGACATTGCGGCCGATGATGGCGACATCCCGCCCCTTGCGGGCAAAGACCTGGGCGATGCCCTGGCCCATCAGGCCGTTGCCGACGATGGCGATCTTCTGAACCTTGTCTGCGGTGCGCATGATGTCCTCCCCTGAACAGGCAGGCATGTTCACACGGGCTCAGACCACGACCAAGACCGCAGTTCAGGCCCAGGTATCTCCGTTGCGCGGCAGGCCTTCGAGAAAGTCGAGCAGCAGGCGGTTGACCACTTCCGGCCCCTCGGCGGTGGGCATGTGGCGCAGGCCGGGCATGATCCGGCTCTGCGCACCGGGGATCGCCGCCGCCATGGCCCGGGTCATCGCCGGGGTCGAGCCCTGGTCGTCCTCGCCGGTGGTCACCATGGTGGGGCAGGCGATCGCGCCCAGCCGGCCCACGACCCAGGGATCGGCCTCGGCAAAGATGTCGTAGGCGGTGATGAAGGAAGCCGGATCGTTCTCGGCCAGGCGCTTGCGGATCCTGGCTTCCACATCGGGACGGGCGGCGCGAAACGCCGGGGATAGCCAGCGGTCGAGTGCGGCATCGGCCAGCGCAAAATTGCCATCCGCCCTGGCCTGGGCAACGCGCCCGCGGATCGCGGCAAGCTGCTCGGGCGTGCGGTCATACACGCCGTTCATCAGCACCAGGCCGGCAAGCGCCCCCTTGGCATGGTCGATGGCAAAGAGCTGGCTGATCGGCACGCCCATGGAGAAACCCACGGCAACGAACCTGCCAAGCTCCAGCCCGCCCGCGATATCGGCCAGTTGCCGGGCATAGGAGGCAAGGGTCACCTCGCCTTGCGGCATCGGCGTGGCGCCATGGCCCAGGGTGTCGTAGCGGACCACGGTAAAACGCCGGGCCAGTGCCGGGACCTGCTCGTCCCACATGTGCAGGTCGGCGCCGACTCCGTGGATCAGGACCACGGGCGGGCCGCTTCCCTCCACCACGACGCGGCTACCTGCAACGGTGCGCTCGCCCTGCATGGTCATGCGCCCTGCTCGGCCTTCATTTCCTCCATGTCGGAATAACGGTTGCCGATGCGGTGATGCGGGCGACCGGTGGTCGCTGCACCCAGCACGATCACCAGTTCATCGGGTGCGGGTGCGTCGACGATGGAGAAGGCGAGCGTGAGGTAGTGGGAGCGGAAGCCGGGATCGAGCTTGTGCATCAGCGGCACCTGGATCGAGCAGCCGGCGCCGCCGCGGATGTTGGTGAACGAGAGATAGGAGGTGCCGCCCACGGCATCGCGGAACTTGTTGCCGAAGCGCAGCGTGTGGATGAAGCCAGAGGCATGTTCGATCTCGCCCATGGTGCCCACGACCGCGGCCTTGCCGAAGGCTTCGATGGCGTCCGCGCCACCGGCGGCATCCAGCACCATCGGCACCATGATGTCGCCCAGCGGCGGCGCCAGGCGCAGAATGTCGGTGCGCAGGTCTTCAACGAAACCCTTGCCCGCCCAGGGATTGGTGATGACGGCGGCGACGCCGATCATCTTCTGGGGCGGCTCGGCGACCTTGCCGCCCTCGATGCGCGTCTCCTCGACGTGGGTGACGATCTTCCTGATCTGCGGCGCCATGACGAATCCCTGCTGCTGGAACGGTGGCGATGAGGCCCGCAGGGCCGCCGAGCGTCAACATGAAAGCAGGATCACGGGTGGCGCAGTGAGCATCACGCGGCGGCCGACGGTTGTCCCAAGAGTTATCTACAGGGCACAACCGCGCGATAGCCGTCCCCTCAAGATAGCTGTCCCCAGAACGTACTGCCGCCGCGAAAACTTCCCCTCTTCCGAACTGCGCCCGGCTGCCCTAAAGCGAGCCTTCGAACTTGTGCCCGCTTCCTTTACCGTCAGGCCGCAATCAGACCATGGTTCATGCCGATCTAGCCCAGTTCAGCGCCGGGGAGGACACACCCTCCTACCGCACGATGCCCCATAACGAGGAGGCCGAGCAGGCCCTGCTGGGCGCGATCCTGGTCAACAACGAGGTGATGAACCGGATCGAGGACTTCCTGCGCGCCGAGCACTTCTACATTCCCGTGCACGGGCGCATCTTCGAGGCGGTACAGCGCATCGTGGAACGCGGACAGGTCGCCAATCCGGTGACGCTGAAGACCTTCTTCGAGAAGGACGAGGCGCTTTCGGAAGTCGGTGGCGCCGGCTATCTGGCGCGCCTTGCCTCAACCGCCGCGACGATCATCAACGCCGGCCAGTACGGCCGCGAGATCTATGACCTCTACGTCCGGCGCGAGCTGATCGGCATCGGCGAAGAAGTGGTCAACGACGCCTTCGAGCAGAGCATCGAGGAAACCGCCTCCGACCAGCTTGAGCGGGCCGAACGCGCGCTCTTCGAACTGGCCGAGCACGGCGGCGCCGACCGTGACTTCCGCAGCTTCCGCGACGTCTCGCTGGAGGCGCTGACCATGATGGAGGCCGCGTTCCGCAAGGAAGCCGGCATGTCGGGCCTGTCCACCGGGCTGACCGACCTGGATGACCTGCTGGGTGGCTTCCACAAGAGCGATCTCATCATCCTTGCAGCCCGTCCCGGCGGCGGCAAATCCTCACTTGCGGCCAACATCGCCTTCGCTGCGGCCAAGCGCTACCGCGCCGAGGTCGACGAGACCGGCACGGCCCGAGTGATCGACGGCGCGGTGGTGGGCTTCTTCTCGCTCGAAATGTCGTCGGAACAGCTCGTCACCCGCGTCCTGGCCGAGGAATCGCGGGTGCCCAGCGACCTGCTGCGCCGGGGCAACATCAACCAGCGGGATTTCGACGCCATCGTGCGCGCAAGCCAGGAACTGGCGCGCATCCCGCTTTATCTCGACGACACCCCGGCGCTGTCGATCCAGGCCCTGCGCACCCGTGCCCGCCGCCTCAAGCGCCAGCACGGCCTGTCGTTCATCGTGGTCGACTACCTGCAGCTCATGCGCGGCAACTCGCGGGCAAGCCAGGAAAACCGCGTGCAGGAGGTCTCCGAGATCACCCAGGGCCTGAAGGCGCTCGCCAAGGAGCTGGACGTGCCGGTGCTGGCGCTGGCCC
>CALGGB010000258.1 GCA_937880925.1 uncultured Rhodospirillaceae bacterium
TCGGTGAAGCCGGCGGTGATGAGCACGCAGCAGGCAACGCGGGCCTCTGCACAGTCGCGCACATGGTCGAGCACCAGTTCGCGCGGCACCGCGATGACGGCGACGTCGATCCGCTGCGGCGCGGCCGAAACCAGCGGTACGCAGGGCAGGTCCAGCAGGCGCTCGCGCCTGGGATTGACCGGCACGATGATACCGGGAAAGCCGCCGGTCACCGTGTTGTGGAAGATGCGCCCGCCGAACTTGCGCAGGTCCTCGCTGGCGCCGACGAAGGCGATCGCCGTGGGGTTCATGATCTGGGCGACGCTCTGGCGCGGCGCGGGGTGGTCGGTCATGACGTCGGGTCCTCAGTAGCGCTTGGGGACATGGCGGGTCAGGCCCGCCATGGCCAGCATGGCAACGCCGCCGGCAACGAACACGGCCGGCAGGGCAAAGAAGTGGAGCAGGGCGGCAAAGACACCCGGCGGCGCGGTCTGGGCGGCATCGCGGAAGGTGACGAAGACGGAGGTCATCTCGGAGCGCTCGTGGGGCCGCACCGCGCGCAGGAAGAGCAGGTTGCCCGCCCCGTCGATGACCGAGGTGAGCAGGGCCGCCAGCACCAGGACGCCCACGCCCACCCAGGGCCAGCCCATGGCCATGGCGACGGCCAGGGAGCCCAGCCCCGATCCGGCGTAGCCGATCAGCAGCAGCCGGCGGATGCCCCACCAGCGGCCCATCGCGCCCCACAGGGGCACCAGCAGCATGGCCGCAGAGACGCCCGAGACCAGCGCGCCGCCGACCTGTTCGCCCAGGCCCGATTCGACGCAGAAGATCGGACCGTAGACAAAGAACATCGACCACCAGCCCGAGCGTCCCACCGCCAGGACATAGGCCAGGCGCAGGCGCGGCTGGCGGAAGTAGCGCGGGAAGAAGCGTAGCGGATTGGGCGGCGGTCGCTTGGCCGCCTGGATCGCTGGATGTTCGGACAGGCGCAGCCAGGTGAAGGTCGCATAGAGCACCGTCACCGCCACCACCAGCAGGATGAAGGGGGCGCTGTAGCCGACCTCGGTGCGCAAGAGGACCCCCAGGTAGGGTCCGACGGTGAACCCCGCACCCGCGAACATCACGCGCAGCGGCTCGAAGCGGTTGACTTCGCGGCGCGGGATGTGGTCGAGCACGTAGAGGTTGAGGGCGATGTCCCAGGCGATGAAACCCAGCACCAGCAGCCACATGGCGATGCAGTAGGTGACGATGCCGTCGTGCTGGAACAGCACGGCCGCCACCGAGGTCGCCACCGTGCCCAGGGCGATCACCCGGCGCCGCCGGATCATGTGGATCAGCGATGGGATCAGCAGGCTGCAGGCCATCGAGGCGATGCTGACGCCGAAGTAGAAGAGGCTCACCCCCTGGGCATCGCCCAGGCGGACCAGTGCCTCCACCGGAATCACCGTCAGCAGGATCGTCCGGCAAAACGCCTGCAGGCCGAACAGGCTGGCGAAGGTCATGGCCGATGGCAGGCCGGCCGTCCCCAGCCAGACGCCGATGTGTATGCCGCGCAACTCTGGCTCCTCGTCGCCTTCACGTCATGGAACGCCGATGGCGGCGCGACCGCAACACTCAATCGCTGCGCACGGGCGGCCTGTGGCCCGATACCTCCGCGCCTGCATCGGGAGCCAGGCGCAGGAAGAGCAGGAAGGGCAGGGAGGAAAGCAGCGCCACGGCCGCGAAGCCTGCCGCGAAATCCGCCGTCACCAGATCCTGGCTGCCGCGGATCGCCTGTGACGCCTCCAGAACCATGGCGGCAAAGGCCACACCCAGGGAAAGGGAGAGCTGCTGGGCCGCCGCGGCAAAGGAGGTCGCCCGGCTCATGCGGTCCGGCTCGATGTCGCTGTAGGCCAGGGCGTTGAGGCTGGTGAACTGCAACGAGCGGAAGAAGCCGCCGGCCAGAAGCACGGCGACGATCACCAGGTGCGGCGTCTGTGTGGTGAACAATGCGATGGCGCCCAGCAGGCCGGCGCTGATCAGCGTGTTGACCACCAGCACATGGCGAAAGCCGAAGCGGCGCAGGATCGGTGCGGCGGTAAACTTCATGGTCAGCGCCCCGGCCGCGGCCGCGAAGGTCAGCATGCCCGAGGCGAAGGGCGACAGCCCGAAGGCAAGCTGCAGCATCAGCGGCAGCAGGAAGGGTATGGCGCCGATCCCTATACGGAACAGGAAACCCGCGCCGACCGACATCCGGAAGGTCGCCACCCGCAGCAGGGAGAGGTCGAGGATCGGATGGGCCGCGCGCCGGGCGTGGACGACATAAAGCGCGACCAGGGCGCCGCCGCCCGCGATCATGGCAAAGACGGTCCATTCCGGTAGCAGATCGCGCCCGACCAGGGTGAAGCCGAAGATGAGGGAGGAGAGGCCGAAACCGCTCATCAGGAAACCCCAGATGTCGAGCGGCGGCGAATGGTCGGCGCGGATCTGGGGAATGACGAAGCTGGCGATCACGATGCCCACGATGCCGATGGGCACGTTGAGCCAGAAGATCCAGGTCCAGTCGATGTAGGTCGTGATGAAGCCGCCCAGCGGCGGCCCGATCACCGGCGCGACCAGGGCCGGGATGGTGAGCCAGGCCATGGCGTTGAGCAGCTCCGCCTTGGTCACCACGCGCAGGATGATCAGGCGGCCTACCGGCACCATCATCGCCCCGCCCATGCCCTGCGCGAAGCGCGCCGTGACCAGGGTCGTCAGGCTGTCGGCCATGGCGCAGCCGATGGAGGAAAGGATGAAGACGCCGATGGCGGCGCGGAACACGGTGAGCGCGCCGAAGCGGTCGGCGCACCAGCCGCTGATCGGGATGAAGATCGCCAGCGCCACCAGGTAGGCCGTGAAGGCGAGCTTCAGGATGATCGGATCGACCTGCAGGTCGAGCGCGATGGCCGGCAGCGAGGTCGCGATCACCGTGCCGTCCAGGTTCTCCATGAAGAGAGCCGAGGCGACGACAAGGGTGATGACGCGGGTGCTGGCCATGGTCCGGTCTGGCGCGGGTGGAGACCGAAGGCAAGCACGAAGGCGGCGCCAGTGAAACCGCGCCTTGCGGCGCTGCGGTTCAGGCCGGGGCGGGCGCCACGGGAGCCGGCTCGCCGTCGTCTTCGGTCTCGCCGCTTTCCTGCTGGCGCTGCCACATCCCGGCGTAGATGCCGTCCTCCGCCAGAAGTGCGCTGTGGCGGCCGCGCTCGACGATCCGGCCCTCTTCCAGCACCAGGATTTCGTCGGCATCGACCACGGTGGACAGGCGATGGGCGATCACCAGGGTGGTGCGGCCGCGCGCGATCTCGTTGAGATTGGCCTGGATGGCGCGCTCGGTATGGGTGTCGAGCGCGCTGGTCGCCTCGTCGAAGATCAGGATCGCCGGGTCCTTCAGGATCGTGCGGGCGATGGCGACACGCTGCTTCTCGCCGCCCGAAAGCTTCAGGCCGCGTTCGCCCACGGTGGTCTGGTAGCCGTCGGGCAGGGCCATGATGAAATCGTGGATGCGCGCAAGGCGTGCGGCCTCCTCGACCTCGGCGGGCGAAGCCCCAGGCCGGCCATAGGCGATGTTGTAGAAGATGGTGTCGTTGAACAGCACGGTGTCCTGGGGAACGATCCCGATGGCCGCCCGCAGGGAGGCCTGGCTCACCGCGCGCAGGTCCTGGCCGTCGATCGTGACAGCGCCCTCGTCGACCTCGTAGAAGCGGTAGAGCAGACGCGACAGCGTCGACTTGCCGGCACCCGAGGGCCCGACCACGGCGACCTTGCGGCCCGCTGGAACCGAGAAGCTGACGCCCTTCAGGATCGGCCGCCGGGTATCGTAGCCGAAACGCACATCCGTGAACGCGACCGCCCCGCCGGCAAGCCGCAGGTCGGGTGCCTCCGGCAGGTCGGTGATCTCGGCGGGCACCGCCATCAGCGTGAACATCTGCTCGATGTCGATCAGCGCCTGCTTGATCTCGCGATAGACGAAACCGAAGACGTTGAGCGGCTGGTAAAGCTGCATCAGATAGGTGTTGGCCAGCACGAAATCGCCCACGGTCATGGTGCCGTCGACGATGCCGGCCGCCGACATCATCATCACCGCGGTCAGGCCCACGGAGATGACGGCGGCCTGGCCGACGTTGAGCACGGCCAGCGACACGCTGCTCTTGACCGAAGCGTCCTCGTAACGCGCCAGGGAGCGGTCGTAACGCTGGGCCTCGTGTTCCTCGTTGCCGAAATACTTCACCGTCTCGTAGTTCAGCAGGCTGTCGATCGCCTTGGTGTTGGCCCGGTTGTCGGCGTCGTTCATGTGGCGGCGGAAGGTGATGCGCCATTCGGTGACCACCAGGGTGTAGACGACATAGGCGACCACGGTCACCAGGGTCACCGCCGCGATCGCGAAATCCAGCATGTACCAGAGGATGCCGAAGACCAGGGCGAGCTCCACCACGGTCGGCACCATGTTGAACAGGCTGAAGCGCAACAGGGTCTCGATCGCCTTGTTGCCGCGCTCGATGATGCGCGAAAGGCCGCCGGTCTGGCGCTCCAGATGGAAGCGCAGCGACAGGGCGTGCAGGTGGCGGAAGACCAGCAGGGCGATCTTGCGCACCGAACGCGCAGCGACCCGGGCAAAGATGGCGTCGCGCATTTCGCCGAACGCCAGCGATGCCACGCGCATCAGGCCGTAGCCCAGGATGATGGCGACCGGGATCGCCAGCAGCGGCTCGGTCTCGCCGGTCAGGGCATCGACCGCGTCCTTGTAGAAGATCGGCACCCAGACCACCGCGATCTTGGACGCGATCAGGAAAATCACGGCGAGCACCACCCGCGCCTTGATGCTCCATTCCCCCTTGGGCCAGAGGAAGGGCAGCAGACTGCCGATGGTGGCGAAACCGCCCATCTTCGGACGGGGACCTGAGGGCTTCATGGCGATGGCTGGAATCCCCGCTCCGCGATACGCGGAACGCTTGTGTTGTTACCTGCAGGGGTACGGCTAGAGTGCCGCTGCGGTCTATATGGGGGCTGGGGCGATGGAGCGAAAGAACAAGATATCTGCCCTGGCGCAGGGGCGCTGACGGCCATGCGCACGACCCTGCCCGCCTGGAGCTATCACAGCCGGGCTTTCTTCGAGGCCGAGAAGCGCGCCATTTTCCAGACGAGTTGGCAGCTCGTCTGCCATGTCAGTGACCTGGCGCAAGCGGGTGACTTCGTGCGTTACCGACTTCTGGGTCAGGAGGCGGTGGTCGTTCGCGCCGAGAACGGCGCCATCGGCGCCTTCCACAACGTCTGCCGCCATCGCGCCTCGCGCCTGGTGATCGATGGCCAGGGCAACTGCGGCCACACCCTGCGCTGCCCTTACCATGGCTGGACCTATGACCTGCAGGGCAAGCTGCGTTTCGTGCCCGGCGAGGCCGGCTTTCAGGGCCTGGACAAGAGCGGCATCGGGCTGGTGCCGCTTGAGGTCGAGGTCTGGCTCGGCTTCGTCTTTGTCCGCTTTGGTGGCGACGGGCCTGCGGTCGCCGAGATCTTCGCCGATCACCACGACGCCATGGCGCACTACCGCACGGAGGAGATGGAGCCGCTGGGCGGCGAAAGCCTGCGCGAGCTGGCGGTCAACTGGAAGGTCGCGGTCGACAACAACGTCGAGGCCTATCACGTGCCGGTCGGCCATCCCGGTCTGCAGCGCCTGTTCGGCGCAAACTACACGCTCGAGACCGCCTCCCACGGCCTCTCGCGGGGTGGCGGGCCGCTGACCCCGGGCGCGGATTCCATCTCCTGGAGCGAACGCATGTACCGCCGTGTGCTGCCGCGCCCCGATCACCTGCCGCCCGAGCGCGCCTGGGGCTGGTACTATTATTCGGCCTTCCCCAGCCTTGCCTTCGACGTCTATCCCGACCAGATCGACTTCTTCCAGATCCTGCCGCTGGACGTCGATCGCACCCTGTTACGCAGCCGCGCCTATGCCCTGCCCGGTGCCGGCCGCAGGATGCGTGCGGCGCAGTATCTCAACATGCGCATCAACCGGCTGGTGGGCGCCGAGGATATCGATCTGGTGGAGGGTGTGCAGTCGGGCCTGGGCTCGCGCGCCTACGAACGCGGCCTGCTCTCTGCCGAGGAAATCCGCGTATTCCAGTTCCACGAGGAAATCCGCGCCCGCATTCCCGCTGCCTGCTGCGATCGGGAACCCGCCGACTGCTGATTTCGGCCTACTGGCGCCAGAAGTAGGGTGTCAGCAGCACGAACACGGTCATCAGCTCCAGCCGCCCCAGCAGCATGCCTGCCGAAAGCAGCCATTTGGCCGCTTCGGGCAGGCCGGCGAAGTTGCCCGAGGGGCCGATGACCTCGCCCAGGCCGGGGCCGACGTTGGCGACGGCGGTCGCCGCGCCAGAGATCGCCGTCATCGGGTCGAGCCCCAGCATGGAGAGCGCCAGGGCCAGCATCCCGACCGAGGCGACAAACAGGAAGACGAAGACCAGAACGGAAGCCGGGACTTCCTCATCGAAACTCTTGCCGTTGTAACGCAGGGGCAGCACGGCGCGCGGCGCCACCAGGCCCTTCAGCAGGCGTACCGCGGTGATGACCATGATCTGGATGCGGAAGATCTTGATCGCGCCCGAGGTCGAGCCGGTGCAGCCGCCGACCAGGGTCAGCGCCAGGAAACTCACCACCGCAAAGGCGCCCCAGACGTTGTAGTCGGTGCTGGCAAAACCCGTCGTGGTGACGATCGAGGTGATGTTGAAGGCGACTTCGGTCAGCGCCTGGTGCAAAGGGGCCTCGTGATAAACCATGCGCCATGCGGTGATCGCCAGCGTCGTGCCGGCCAGGACGAAGATGAACCAGCGTGTCTGGCTGTCGCGCAGCAGGGCCAGGGGCTCGCCCTTGATCATGCGCACATACAGCAGGAAGGGCGTTGCGCCTGCGGCCATGAAGACGACGCCGATCCACTGCAGGGTGAATGAATCGAAATAGGAGAACGAGGCGTCGTGGGTGCTGTAGCCGCCGGTCGAAAGCGTGGCGAAGGCATGGGTGATGGCGTCGAACGAACCCATGCCGGCCAGGTCATAGGCAAGGGCGCAGACCGCCGTCAGCCCGACATAAACCGTGATGATGGCGGCCACGGTCTGGCCGGGCCGGGGCATCACGCGGTCGGAGCGGTCCGAGGATTCGGTCTGGAAGAGCTGCATGCCGCCCACACGCAGGTAGGGCAGGATCATGATCGCCATGCCGATGATGCCGAAGCCGCCCAGCCATTGGAGAAGGGCGCGCCACAGCAGGATGCCCGGCGGCATGCTGTCGAGATGCTCGATCACCGTCGATCCCGTTGTCGTCAGCCCCGAAATCGCCTCGAAGAAGGCGTCGGTGTAGCTCGTCACCAGATGGGAAAAGATGAAGGGCAGTGCCGCGAAGGCCGAGACGCCGACCCAGGCGAAGGCGGTCAGCAGAAAGGCCTGGCGCAGCTCCAGGCCGTGGATATTACCGCGAAAGGCAAAGACCAGCATGCCGCCGGTGAAGGCGGTGACCAGCGCGCCGACGGCAAAGGAGCTCCAGTCGGCGCTGCCCATGATCAGGTCGACGGTCATGGGTATCAGCATCGCGGCCGCCAGTCCCAGCAGCAGCGTTCCCAGAATGGCGACGACGGGCCTGATGTCGATCACGTTGGTGTCCGGTTGTGGCGCAGCCTGCAGGGCAGTTAAGGTCGCGGTGGTTCAGGAGGTGCCCTGCGCGGGCAATATAGTCCACAGGAAAGGCCCGTCCCATGATCGATGTCGCACAGGCGAGGGCATTGACGCCCGGCGCCGCACACCAGGCCTATTTCTACAGCTGCGGGGCGGGATTGATGCCCGCGCCGGTGCTCGACGCGGTCCATGGCCACCTCGACCGCGAGGCCCTGATCGGCGGTTATGCCGCCGAGGACGAGGCCGCCCCGGCCGTCGAGGCGACCTATGACGCCATCGCGCGTCTCATCAACTGTCACCCTGACGAGGTCGCCGTGGTGGAGAACGCCACCGTGGCATGGTGCCAGGCGTTTTATGGCCTCGCCCAGGACATGAAGCCGGGCGATCGGGTGCTCACCGTCGTCGCCGAATACGCCTCCAATTTCATCGCGCTGCTCCAGACCGTGCAGCGCCGCGGCATCGTCATCGATGTCATCCCCAACGACGGCGAAGGCCAGGCCGATCTGGAGGCCCTGGAGGGACTGATCGACGACGATGTGAAGCTGATCGCCGTCACCCATGTCCCGACCAGCGGCGGCCTCGTCTCGCCTGCCGCCGAAATCGGCGCCATCGCGCGCCGCCACGGCATTCCCTACCTGCTCGATGCCTGCCAGTCGGCCGGCCAGCTTCCGCTCGATGTCGAGGCACTGGGCTGCGACTTCCTTTCTGCGACCGGGCGCAAGTTCCTGCGCGGGCCGCGCGGCACGGGTTTCCTCTATGCCAGCCGCGCCATCATGGAACGCTGCGAGCCCCCGGTGCTGGACCTCCACAGCGCCCGCTGGACCGCGCCGGATGCCTATGAGATGCGCCCCGACGCGCGCCGCTACGAGAACTGGGAAAACTACGTCGCAGGCAAGATCGGCCTGGGTGTCGCGGTCGAGCACGCCCTCTCCTGGGGCCTGGACGCCATCGCCGCGCGCAACGCTGAACTCTCCGGCGACCTGCGCGAGCGTCTCGCCGCCATCCCCGAGGTCACCCTGCGCGATGCCGGGCGTCACCAGTGCGCCATCGTCACCTTCAGCCACGAACGCATCGCGCCCGAGGTCATGGCTGCCACCCTGTCGGTCCAGGGTTTTGCCATCGGCACCTCCGGCGCCTCATCGACCCTGATCGACTTCCAGGCCCGCGACCTGCCGCCGCTGTGCCGCGCGGCGGTGCACTATCACAACACGGAGGACGAGGTGGCGCGCCTGGCCGAAGCGATCGCGGCCCTCTAGGCCGAACGCAGGGCCTTCTTCTCGGCGTCCTTGAAGCCCACCAGCCGGCGTCCGCCCAGGTCGAACACCGGCCGTTTCATCACCGCCGGATTGGCCAGGATCAGCGCCTTTGCCTTCGCGGCGTCCAGACCTTCGCGTTCGCTCTCGGGCAGGCCGCGCCAGGTGGTGCCGCGGGTGTTGACCAGAGGCTCCCAGCCCAGTTCTGCGATCCAGGCCTCCAGCGCGGCGGGATCAAGGCCGTCGGCGCGAACGTCGCGGAAGCTGTGGGCGATGCCCTCGTCCTTCAGCCAGGTCAGTGCCTTGCGGCAGGTGTCGCAGTTCTTCAGGCCCCAGACCTCGATCATGGCATTCTCCTCGGCGTTCGGGGGCGACCATAGGCAGAGCGGTACAACCTTGGCTAGACTGTCGCCGCAAAGCAGGGGGCA
>CALGGB010000259.1 GCA_937880925.1 uncultured Rhodospirillaceae bacterium
CAGGGTGTCCATCACGGCCGAAGCAGTGGCATCCGGGGACTCGCCGAGCTGAAAACTGCGTCCGCTGGCCGCAGCGATGACGAAGTCCAGGCTGTCGGCGCCGCCGCCATCGGCGAGCACCACGGCGTCGCAGGCCTGCCAGGGCAGCCCGCGGCGCAGCAGGTGCGCGGCATCACACAGCAGGACACCCGCGTCGGCAACCGGCTGGCCCAGCACCATGTCGGCGGCGCGTGCCGGATCCTCGATGCCGCGCTGCTGCGTGGCGGTTCCGATACCCAGATCGCGGCCGTCGAACCAGGCCGCGCAGCGCCCGGTTCGGGCAAAGCCCTGGACCAGGGCAGCCACCATCGCAGGCGCCCTGCCCTCTATCGAACCCACGACCACCACCAGGGGCATCGTTCCCGTGTCACCATCGGCAAAGAGCTGGCCCAGGACGCCGTCGATCACCCTGGGAAAGACGTCGGGGAAGCTGCCGTAGGCCAGTCCGGGGTTCATGTTGACCTCGACGATGCCGCAAGGCTGGTCGAGGTAGGAGACCGCGATGTCGGGGATCAGAAGATCGACGCCGCAAATGTCGAGCCCCATGCCCAGGGCGGCGGCTTCCGACAGGCGCCGGTTGTCGGGGTGGACGATGTCATCGACGGCCACCACCGAGCCGCCGAGTTTCATGTTCGCCGTGGTCCGCAGCAGAACGGAGCAGCCGGCTGGCGGGACGCTCTGAAGTCCCCATCCGTCGCGCGCAAGCAGCATGCGCATGGCGGCATCGGGTTTGATCGTGACAAGATCGGCCCGGCCGGCAGGGCCTCGCCGTGGGTTCGCGTTCTCCGCTGCGATCAGTTCGGAAATGGTGCTGTGGCCATCGCCAACCACCGCGGCGCGGCAGCGCTGGGTCGCGGCAACCAGCCTGCCGCCGCAGACCAGCATGCGATGGTCCTCGCCCGGGATCAGTTCCTCCACCACCACGCTCGGCGTATGCCTTGTTGCAGAAGCAAACGCCGCATCGACCTCCGCCTCGTTGCGCACATCCGCGGTGATACCGACACCCCCTGTGCCGCGCTCCGGCTTGATCACAACCGGATAGCCGATCCGCGACGCGGCATCCCGCGCCTCCGCTGCGCTGGCGGCAAGGAACTGGCGCGGCACAGGCAGGCCGAGACGGCGCAGATGCGTAACCGTCTGGCTCTTGCTGCCGGTCACGGCGCCCGCAACAGCCGAACTGCCGTCGGTGATGGTGCTGAGAATCTGGCGCTGAAAACGTCCATGGCCGAACCGGACATGGTTAGCGAAGCGACCGCCTTGGTGAAGGCGCTGCACTGGGATGCCGCGCTCGCGCGCGCCGGCCATGAGAACGACGGTGGCGTGGTCGCGTGCTTGCGCCTCGGCGCGTGACACAAAAGCATCCAGCGCCTCGGGCCGCGCACGCGAACCGGCAACGGCATGGGCCGTCATGGCCAGGGCGGCGCGCAGCGCCAGGCTGCCGATGACGGCCTGCTCGATCTCGCAGACCATGTCGCACTCCCCGGACGGGCCGACGCTACCCACAACGGCCCGGCTCACGGCATCGCCAAAGATGCGTTGCAGTTCCACGGCCACGGCAGCAATTGCGGCCGCACTGGAGACCGGGAGCTGATCCTGCGCCAGAGCAGCCAGAAGAGGGCCGGGTGGATCGTTACGGCGCAGGCGCACGGCATCCACGGCTTCCAGCAGGCGGCTGCGCCGCTTTTCCCCCAGCCCGGTCACGGCAAGCGCAAGACGCGCGCGCAGCGCCGGGCAGGGCAGCGCCGGATTGGGCCCGTCGAAACTCTCGCTCCAGAGGACTTTCCAGCTTCGCAAAGGCGCCATCGCCGGGCTAGCGGTCCATGCCGCAGACGAAGGCGGCCATCGTGCCCGAAGGGCGCGCCGCACAGCCGCAATGACCGGGAAGACGGCGATCCCTCAGATGCTTGCCCGCCGCGGCTACGCCTTGCATGGCATTGGTTTCCCCGTTCTGGTCCGTTCTTGCATGGCGCGGGCGTTGCGTTGTCGCATGCGGTATCATCGGCATGGCGGAAAAGGGATACGCCGCGCTTCTCCTTACGTCGAGAGCCATTGCCATGTTTACCGCCGTCGCCTCGGTCTGGGCCCTGCTCCTGGGCGTTGCATTCTTCATGATGGGCAGCGGCCTGCAAGGCTCGCTGCTGGGCGTACGCGCCGGCACAGAGCAGTTCTCGACGGTGGTCACCGGCATCGTGATGTCGGCCTATTTCGCCGGTTTCCTGATCGGCTCGATGATCGTGCCGCGCCTGGTCGCCAGGGTTGGCCACATCCGCGTCTTCGGAGCTCTGGCCTCGCTCGCCTCCGTGGCGGTGCTGATGCATGCCGTGTTTGTCGAACCCGCCACCTGGATCGCCCTGCGGCTGCTGACGGGCTTCTGCTACTTTGGCCTCTTTGTCGTCGCCGAGAGTTGGCTCAACGAGCGCTCGACAAATGCAACGCGCGGCCAGCTACTCTCGGTCTATGTCATCGTGATGACCGGGTGCATGGCGCTGGGTCCGCTGCTGCTCAACATCGGCAACCCCGATGGCTTCGACCTGTTCATCGCGGCTTCGGTCATGGTTTCCCTGGCGCTGGTGCCCCTGTCGCTGACCGCCTATCCGGCGCCGGCCTTCCATGAACTGGAGAAGCTGAAGCTGGTACAGCTCTACCGGATCTCGCCGCTGGGGGTGGTCGGCTGCGTCACCAATGGCGCGACCTCGGGGGCGCTGATCTGGCTCGCCTCGGTCTATGCCCAGAAGATCGGCATGCCGATCGCCAGTGTCTCCCTCTTTGCGTTTGCCTCGATCGCGGGGGGCATGGTGCTGCAATGGCCGCTCGGCCATCTCAGCGACATCTTCGACCGCCGGCGGGTGATTACCGGCACCGCCCTGACCGGGGCCGCACTGGCAACCTTCGCGGCCCTATACGGCGGCAGCAACCCGCTGGTGCTGATGCTGTCCGTGGGCATGGTCGGCGGCATGGCGATCCCGCTCTATACGCTGGCGGTGGCCCATACCAACGACCATCTGGAGCCACGCCAGATGGTGGGGGCGAGCAGCGGCCTGCTCTTTGCCAATGGCCTGGGCGGGATTGCCGGCCCGGCGCTGGCCGGTGGATCCATGGCGGTGCTGGGGCCTTCGGGCTATTTCTGGTTTCCCGCAGCCGCGATGGGCGCCCTGGCATTGTTTGCACTGTGGCGCATGACCCAGCGCGCGCCGGTCGCCAGCGACGAACAGACGCCCTACGTCGCGGTGCCGCGCACGTCCAGCAGCGGCGCAGCCCTCGCCCTGCGCAACCAGATGGACCGCGACATCGCCGGCATGGTGCGGCGGCGCTAGAGCCGACCGGCCCCAACGCGCATTCACCCCCGCACACGTATTCAATTGTCGAGATCGATCTCGGCGCGAGCAACGTCGCAATAGGTGATGGCGCCGCGCCTGTAGACAACCAGCCTCTGCGCCGGCAGCAGGTCGGCCACGCAGTTGGGCACACCGTGGTTGTCGATCTCCCAGGATTCCACCGCGACTTTCAGCCGGTCGATGTTGACGCGCATGCATTGCCTGGCCGGAACGCGCAATTCGATCAGGCTGGAATCGTGCATGATGATCCGCAGATCGAGGTCGAGCTGGTTGTCGATGACAACCTGGCCGCCCTGGCTGCTGACCGCCGGGCAGCCCTCGTCGATCAGTCCGACCTGGATCAGCGCAAAATAGGTGCCCCAGATCAGGCCCGCAGCGATGACAGCCAGAATGAAGAAAAACTTCATAGCATTTCATACGGCTTGCGCCGCCCACCTTATCCCAGGGAAATAGTAGCGGGGGCGTCATGCGGGAACGAGCGCAAAGTCGTCTCAGGTCACGCATTGATCGTTCATATTGTCAAAGCAGGCATGGTCAAGCGCAGGGTAGTTTACAACTTGACCCAGACTGAAACAGGTTTTCGGAACGCTTGACCAAAGCCACGGCAGTTCGCCAAGCCCCGTCGCCTGCCCCACGGCACGAGTCGCCAATGACCCCGCAGGGGGCGATCGGCCATGCGTAAGACCCTAGGAAACCCTTGCCTGCGCGCGCGCCATGGGTGCTATGACTCCAGACCTTCGCAAGAAACGGGAATCCTCAACTCATGTCCGATCTGGTGGAACGCATCGACGATGGCGCCGTGCGGGTGCTGCGCCTGAACCGCCCCGATGCGCGCAACGCGCTGAACATGGCCCTGATCAAGGCGGTCCGTGCCGAGCTGGCGGCCGCGGACCGCGACCAGGTGCGCAGCCTGGTGCTCACCGGCAACGGCAAGGGCTTCTGCGCCGGTGCCGACGTCAAGGAGTGGTCGGAGCTGGCCAAGACCGGCGTGCCCGAGGGCTACGACTGGGTTGGCGAGATGCACAACCTGATCCTGGACCTGCACGCGCTGGAAATGCCGGTCGTGGCCATGATCAATGGCGCTGCGGTGGGCGCGGGCCTGGACATGGCGCTGACCTGCGATTTCCGCTTTGCCGCCGCAGAGGCCAAGTTCCGCTGTGCCTATACCTGGGTCGGTTTCAATCCCGACGCAGGCGGCAGCTGGCTGATGCCACGCCTGATGGGCCTGGAGGCCGCCAAGCGCTTCGCCTTCACCGGCGACATCTGGTCGGCAGAAAAGGCCCAGGTTCATGGACTGGTCACGGAGGTCCACGCCGCCGAGGAACTGGAGGCCGCGACCATGGCCTTTGCCCGCGAGCTGGGCGAAGGACCCACCGTCGCCATCCGCCAGACCAAGCGGCTGATGGAGGATGCGGCCGATCGGACGATGGCCGAACAGCTCAAGTGGGAGCAGGAGGCAGGCAAGATCTGTGGCGCCACCGAGGACCACAAGGAGGCGCTGGCCGCCGCCGTAGAAAAGCGCAATCCGGTCTTCAAGGGCCGTTAGGAGTTCCTTCATGGCTTACGACTTCGGATTCACCGAGGAGCAGGTGATGGTGCGCGACAGCCTGCGCGCCTTCATGCGCGAGGAGGTCCTGCCCCGCGAGGACGTCGTCTATGAAAAGGGCGACGTGCCCGAAGAGATCGAGAAGGCGATCCGCGCCAAATCCCTGGAAATGGGTTTCTGGAACGCCCACTTCCCCGAGGAACTGGGCGGCGGCGGTATCGACAACGTCACCGCCAGCCTGATGTCCTATGAACTGGGCGTGACGACCTGGGGTCTCATCTCCTGCGTCCAGGGCGGCAGCCTGATCCTGTGCGCATGTGAGGGCGAACAGCGCGAGAAGTATCTCTTCCCCGTTATCCGCGGCGAAAAGCTCGACTGTTTTGCGCTGACCGAGCCGGGCGCGGGCTCGGATGCCATGGGCATCACGACGCGCGCACGCAAGGACGGCAGCGACTGGGTGCTCAACGGCCGCAAGCACTTCATCAGCAATGCCGACCGCGCCGATTTCGCCATCGTCTTTGCCGTCACCGGCGAGAACGAGACGGCACGCGGCAAGAGAAGCCGCATCACCGCGTTCCTGATCGACAAGGGCACACCCGGCATGGAGATCAGCCTGGGCAGCAAGCCGATCGGCAACCCCGGCCACAACGTGAACAATATCTTCTTCGATGACTGCCGCGTTCCCGAAAGCCAGATCCTTGGCGAGGAAGGCAAGGGCTTCGAGGTTGCCGGCGAGTGGCTGGTGCCCGGCCGCGTGATGGTCGCGGCCAACTGCTGCGGCAAGGCGCGCCGCGCCATCGACATGTCGCTGGAATGGGCCGCCAGCCGCAAGCAGTTCGGCCAGGAGATCGGCCGCTTCCAGGGCGTATCCTTCAAGCTGGCCGACATGGAAACGGAACTCGCCGCCGCCGAGTGGCTGACCTTCAACGCGGCATGGCGCCTGGACCAGAACAACCTCTCCGACGCCGATGCCGCCATGGCCAAGCTCTATGCCAGCGAGATGCTGGGGCGGGCCACCGACGAGGCGGTCCAGATCCACGGCGGCATGGGCATGATGAGCGACTTCCCTGTCGGGCGACTGTGGCGCGACGCGCGCATCGAGCGCATCTGGGAAGGCACCAGCGAGGTGCAGCGCCACATCATCAGTCGTTCCATCCTGCGCCCGCTGGAGGCCTGACATGCTCGATTTCACGCCAACCGACGAGCAGGTGATGCTGATCGATTCCGTACGCGCCTTCATTGCCAAGGAGATGGCGCCGCACGAGGAGGAGGTCGAAAAGCTGGGCTACGTCCCGCCCGAAATCGAGGAAAAGCTGCGCAAGGCCGCCATCGAGGCCGGCCTCTATCTCAAGCACCTGCCGGAGGAATGGGGCGGCCTGGGGCTGGATGCCGTGACCTCGGCGCTGATCGCCTTCGAATTCGGCCGCACTTCGGCTGCGCTGGCGGTCTGCACCGGCGGGCCGACGCATATCCTGACGAAGGCCAAGGGCGAGCAGATCGAGCGTTACCTGAAACCCGCACTGGCGGGCGAACGCAAGGAGGCCTTTGCGCTCACCGAGCCCAATGCCGGCTCTGACGCCCGCAACATCCAGACCCGCGCCGTGAAGGACGGCGACCACTGGGTGATCAACGGGCGCAAGCACTTCATCAGCGAAGGCGACCTTGCCGACTTCTTCATCGTCATGGTCGTCACCGGCGAGGACGATGGACCCAAGGGCAAGATCAAGCGCATCACCAGCTTCCTGGTCGACAAGGGCACGCCCGGCTTCGACGTGAAACGCATGGAGGCGGTCTGCACGCGGGGCTACAACCCCACCGACCTCACCTTCGACAACGTGCGGGTCCACGAGAACCAGATCCTGGACGAGGAAGGCAAGGGCTTCGATGTCGCCAACGACTGGCTCTATGCCGGGCGCGTGGCGATGGCGGCCAATTGCGTGGGCCGCGCCAGGCGGGCCCTGGAGATGTCCAACGAGTGGGCGGCCAGCCGCAGGGCCTTTGGCCAGACGATCAGCCGCTTCCAGGGCGTGAGCTTCAAGATCGCCGACATGGCGACCGAGATCCGCGCGGCCGAACTGATGACGCTCAACGTCGCCTGGAAGCTCGACCAGGGCACCTGCACGCGGGCCGATGCCAGCATGTGCAAGCTGTTTGCCAGCGAGGTGCTGGGCCGTGTGGTGGACCACGCGGTGCAGATCTTCGGCGGCATGGGCATGATGATGGAGCTGCCGATCCAGCGTTTCTGGCGCGATGCCCGCGTCGAGCGCATCTGGGAAGGCACCAGCGAGATCCAGCGTCACATCATCAGCCGCGACCTGCTGCGCCCCTACGAACAGCGGGGTTGAGGATTGGCAAACCAGTTCCCCTTCAACTGTCACCCTCCGGCTTGACCGGAGAGTCCATGCTGTAACCTTGCAACGCGTGCCGGCAGCAAGGTCACAGCATGGATGGTCCGGTCAAGCCGGACCATGACATCGAACTTTGGGTAAGTGCGATGTTCGAAAGCGGCCTGCTCAACGGCAAGAAGTTCCTGGTGACCGGCGGCGGCACAGGGCTGGGCAAGGCGATGGCGTCGCGCTTTTGCGAACTGGGCGCCGAGATCGTGATCTGCGGCCGCCGCCTGGA
>CALGGB010000260.1 GCA_937880925.1 uncultured Rhodospirillaceae bacterium
GGCGCGCCAGCATGGGCGAGGGCGCCGCGGGCGTGGCGTGATCGAGGGCGGCCGAGCGTGCGTCCAGCACGTCTGCGCGCCGATCCAGCATGGCGCGGACCTCTGCGGGTTGCAGTTCGTCGCAGGCGGCCAGGGCGGCGTGGATGGGTTCGGGGCGCGGTGTCACCAGCGACCAGGCACCCGGCAGCTCCTCGGCAAGCGCTTGCCGGCCCAGAGGCGTGATGCGGTAGAGGGTGCGCGCCGGACGGGCTCCCTCGCGTTCTTCTCCCGCCCTTTCGGCCAGCCCCTGCTTGGAGAGGCTGCGCAGCATGGCGTAGATCGCGGCGTCCTCCAGCGCGAACCACAGGGCAAAGCCGCGGTCGGTGAGGATCGTCTTGATCCGGTAGCCGTGCAGCGGCCCTTCGGCCAGCAGCCAGAGAATGAGCAGGCGCGTCGTCATGGAGGAATCATATACTAAAATTTTAGTATATGGCAACCCCTTCGCCGAAGGCGGTCGAGGGCGCGCATGGGCGTGCGGCCGCCCCAGGGGAGGGAGCGTCAGCCTCCCGGCAGGCCCGGGCCCGGTGCGTCAGCGTGTGAGGTAGTCGTAGGCCGACAGTGTGTGCGTCCTGACCACGTGCAGGTAGTCGGCAATCTCCACACTCTCGTCGATGCCGGCCGTGCCCTCCGTCGTCGAGCCATAGACGAAGGCCGGCACCCCGGCATAACGCCACAGGCGCGCATCGGTCATGCCCAGGCAGACGATGGGATCGGGCCGCACGCCGGTGAGCGCCTGCGCATTGGCCTGCAGGATGTCGACCAGGGGATGGACGGGATCGCACCAGTTGGGCTCCAGCACCTCCCCGTGTTCGATGGTCGCCTGGGGGTGGCGCGCCACGATGGCCTCGATTGAGGGCATCACGTCGGCCTTGGCCATGCCGATGGGCAGGCGCACGTCGAGCACCAGTTCGGCGCGCGACGGGATCATGTTGTTCTTCACGCCCGCGTTCACCATGGCGACGTTGAGTGTCACCCTGTTGAGCATCTCCGCCGCCCCCTTGCCGTGGCTGGCGTCGATGCTGGTGCCGGCGCGCGCCAGCACGGCGGCGATGTTGTCGCTGGCCGCACCTTCGATGGTTTCTATTTCGGCCAGATCCTCGATCAGGCGCGCGGCGATGCGGCTGGCCGAGGGCGTGACATGGCCATAGGCGCCATGGGCGCCGGGTGTGCGGATGACCACGGTGAGCCAGAAGACGCCGCGTTCGGCAAAGTAGATGGCGTGGCGGCCCGTGGCTTCGGCCGAGAGCAGGACGTCGCCCAGCACCCGCTGCGGCATGTTCTCCACCAGCCAGCGCGCGCCCCAGGGACCCACGGTCTCCTCATCGGAAACGCAGGTCAGGGTGAGGCGGCCCTTCAGCCGCTCGCGCACGCCGTGGAGCAGGCGATAGGCATGGAGCAGGGCGGCGGTGCCGCATTTCATGTCGATCACGCCGCGGCCCCAGATGCGTCCGTCGGCGACCTCCCCGCTCCAGGGATCGCGCGACCACACCGACGGGTCCTCCACGGGGAAGACGTCGATATGGCCGTTGAGCACCAGATGCGGTCCCGGGCCCGCGCCGCCCTCGAAGCTTGCCACGATGTTGGGCATCTCCGGATGGGGCGCGATCACCTCGTAAGCCAGCCCCGCCGCATCCAGTGCGCCTGTCAGCACCGCGCAGGCCGCACGGGTGTCGCCGGGCGGGTTGGGGCTGGGCGTTGCCGTAAAGCGCGAAAGGAAGGCGACCAGATTGTCGGCCTCAAGGTCGATGGCGTCCGAGAGGCCCTGGCGCGCGGCGTCCATGTCAGGCGAACCGCGCCAGCGCGGCCTCTGTCTCGGCCACCAGGGTGGCCACCAGCTCGGCCGCCGGCATGGTGCGCGAGAGTGCAGCGCCGCCACCGGCCCACATCACCGACAATTGGGGATCGTTCGTGCCGCCCAGCGCACGGGTCAGGGCGTTCTGCATGGGGAAGGGGGCGGCTTCGTGCTCCAGCGCCTTGACCTCGCTCATCAGCCGGTTCTTCAGGCCGCGCGCAGGACGGCCGGAGATGCCCCTGGTCAGCAGGGTGGGGGTGGCTTTCTCCCGCGCCTCCAGCAGGGCGGCACGATGGGGGCCGCTGACATGGGCCTCCGGGCAGGAGAGGAAGGCGGTGCCGATCTGCACGCCAGCGGCACCCAGCATCAGGGCGGCGGCGATACCGCGCCCGTCCATGATGCCGCCCGCCGCGATCACCGGCAGGTCCACCGCATCGGCGATCTGGGGCACCAGGGTCATGGTCGTCATGGCGCCCTGCATGGGATCGGAAAGGAAGATGCCGCTGTGGCCGCCGGCCTCGAAGCCCTGCGCGATCACGGCATCGACACCGCGTTGTTCCAGCTCCACCGCCTCGGCAGGCGCGGTCGCCGAACAGAGCACGATGCAGCCGGCCGCCTTGACCCGGTCGACCAGCTTCTGATCGGGCAGGCCGAAGTGGAAGGAAACGACGTGCGGGCGCGTTTCCTCGATCACGGCAAGCTGGCCCTCGTGGAAGCTCCGCCAGGGGCTCTCTGCCGGTGGCAGGGTGCCGAGCCCAGCGCCGTTCCACAGCGCCTGCAGCATGGCGCGCATTGCCGGCCCGGCTTCGCCGTCGGCAGGCGGCTCCTTGTGGGCAAAGAAGTTGAGGTGGATCGGCCGGTTGGTCAGCCCGCGGATCGCGGCGATCTCAGCTTTCAGTTTTTCGGGCGCAAAGGTCGTCGCGCCATGGCCGCCCAGGCCGCCGGCATTGGAGACGGCCGCAGCCAGCTCCGGGGTCGTGGCGCCCGCCATGGGGGCAAGAAGGATGGGATGCTCGATGCCCAGCAGGGTCGGCAGGCGGGTGTCGGACCAGGCCATTTTCAGGCCACCGCCGGAATGGGCGCCTCGGCGGCCACCGTGGTGCGGTGGAGCAGGCGGCGGTAGCCGTCGTAGTCGTTGACCGCCAGATGAACGACCGCGCGGTTGTCCCACATCAGCAGGTCGCCGGGCCGCCAGCTCTGGCGCAGGGTGAACTGGGGCATTGCGATGTGCTGGTAGAGGAAATCCAGGATCGGCTTGCTCTCGGCCTGCGTCATGCCCTCCAGGCGGGTCGTGTAGGTCGGGCTGGCAAACAGCGCGCGCCGACCTGTGGGCGGGTGGAGCCGGACCAGGGGATGGGCGCGCTCGACATCGGCCTCCTCGTGGCCGGTCGAAACCTGGACGCTGCGCATGCGCGCCCTGGTGCCGTCGTTGGCCAGCTTCGTTCCGTAGATGTGGCCCGAATGCATGACCCGGAGCGGATCGAGCAGCCGCTTCATGCCGTCCGACAGCGCGTCATAGGCCGCACAGCAATCGGCAAACAGGGTGTCGCCGCCCTTGGGCGGCAGTTCCACCGATTGCAGGATCGAATAGACCGGGGGCTCCTCCAGATAGCTGAAATCGGCGTGCCACCAGGAACCGAAGGTCGACACGTTCACCTCGTCGGCCTCCTTCAGCACGGCGATCACATCCGGGTGCCCATCGATCGGCTTGACGTAAGGCATGCGGTAAAGCGGCCCCAGGCGCGCCGAAAATTCCTCCTGCTCGCCCGGATCCAGGCTCTGGTCACGCACCACCAGGACCCGGTGCTCGGCAAAGGCCGCCTTGAGCGCGGCCTCCTCGGCCTCGTCCAGGGTCTTGAGATCGAGGCCGCGGATTTCAGCGCCAAGGCAGGAGCCCAGCGGGTGTATGTCGAGTGTGCTCATGGGGCGAGTAAACACCCGGAAGGGACCGGCGTTAAGGGCCCCGTGGCCAGAACCTCGCCCCAACCCGGCCCCAACGGCATCTGCTTGGATACTGTTGCCACACACGGCAATGCCCACAGGAGGGAACAGCGCCATGAATGCGATCGGCTACAGGACCATGGGCGCCATCGAACGCGAGGATGTGCTGGTCGATAGCGAGCTGATCGCGCCCCAGGGACGCTTCGGCCTGATCGACGATCCCGAGACCCTCGACATCCTGCCGTTCAAGCGCAAGTCGGTCCCGGTCCACTGGGAGCTGATGTTCACCAGCTCCATGTTCGAGACCGCCGATATGGACGAGCAGGGAAGGCTGCTGAACACGGTCGCCGATCGGGTGGACGCGGGCCGCATCGCAACGACGCTTACCGAAACCATGCGGCCAATCGACGCCGCCACCCTGGAGAAAGCCCACGCGCTCATCGAAAGCGGCAAGGCCCGCGGCACGATCGTCCTGGAGGGGTTTTGACCGTGCGCTTTCAGGAGTAGCGGGCAACAGGCCCTCTCCCCCTGTGGGAGAGGGTTGCGCAGCCTTGGCCGTGCCTAGGCGAAGCTGGGTGAGGGGGAAGCGGCGCAGCCCCACCCAACAACGGGTCGTTTCCGCGCTACCGCGTAAGAATTCTCACCCAATCCGCTATCAAGAGCAGAGAAGGCGCCTAACCCACCGCTTTCGCCATCGCGGCGCTCATGCGGCGGGCGAAGGCGGCGATGTCGGCGGGGGGCTCGCCCTCCAGGATCTTCGCCTGGTCGAGCAGCAGGAAGGCCATGTCCTCGATCTCGCGGCTGGAGCCGTCCTTGGCCTTGTCGGCCAGCGCCTTGATCAGCGGATGTCTGGCGTTGATCTCCAGTATCTGCTGGCCCGCCTGGTTCATCTGGCCGGTCGCCTTCAGCATCTTCTGCAGGCGCATGTTCATCTCGCCCTCGTCGACCACCAGGCAGCAGGCCGAATCGGTGAGGCGCTTGGACTCGCGCACGTCCTTCACCTGCTTCTCCAGTGCCAGCTTGACCATGGCGATCAGTGCGGAGAGCTCGCCCTCGGGTGCGGCGTCCTTCTTCTCCTCGTCCTTTTCTTCCTCGCCGCCGATGGCGGAAAGATCGATGTCGCCGCGGCTGACACTGGTGAAGCTCTTGCCCTCGTAGGCATCGGCCGACATGGTCCAGAACTCATCGACCGGCTCGTCCAGCAGCAGCACCTCGATGCCCCGCGCGCGGAAGGCTTCGAGCTGCGGGCTCTGCTTCATGGTCGCCGCGCTGTCGCCGGTCAGCAGATAGATCTCGCTCTGGCCCTCCTTCATGCGGGAGAGATAGTCGTCGAGGCTGGTGATGCCCTCGACCGCCGTCGACTTGAATCGGGCGAGCTTCAGCAGCTCGTCGCGCCGTTCGTGGTCCTCGTAGATGCCTTCCTTGATGACCTGGCCGAAGGCGTTCCAGAACTCCGTGTAGGCCTCCGGGTCCTTCTCGGCCTTCTTCTTCAGCTCGGAAAGCACGCGCTTGACCAGCGCCTTGGAGATGCGCGCCACCACCGGATTGGCCTGCAGCAGCTCGCGGCTGACGTTGAGCGGCAGGTCCTCGCTGTCGACCACGCCTTTCAGGAAGCGCAGCCAGCCCGGCACCAGGCCTTCGCACTCGTCGGTGATGAAGACCTTGCGCACGTAGAGCTTCACGCCGTGGCGGCGGGCCGGATCGAACAGGTCGAAGGGCGCCCGCGAAGGGATGAACAGCAGGTTGGTGTAGGTGACGACACCCTCGGCCTTGTTGTGGAGCGTCATCCACGGCTCGTCGAAACCGTGGGCGACGTGGCGGTAGAACTCCTGGTACTGCTCGTCGGAAATCTCCGACTTGGGCCGCGTCCACAGGGCGGCAGCCTCGTTGATCTGCTCGGACTTCCCGTCGGCATGGAGCCACACGGGCAGGCCGATGTGGTCGGAATAGGTCGTGATGATGTGGCGGATGCGGGTTTCCTCGCTGAACTCCTTGGCGTCCTTCTTCAGCTTCATCACGATGGTCGTGCCGCGCGGCATCTCACCTTCCACCGGCTCGATCTCGAAGCTGCCGTGGCCGTCGCTCATCCAGCGCCAGGCCTCGTCGGAGCCGGCGCGCCGGCTGGTGACGGTGACCGATTCGGCGACCATGAAGGCGGCATAGAAGCCGACGCCGAACTGGCCGATCAGGCTCACGTCCGACTTTTCCTTCTTGGCCTTGTCCTTTTCGGCCTCGGCGAGCTTCGCGGCGAACTTCGCCGTGCCCGAACCCGCGATGGTGCCCAGGTTCTCGACCAGCTCCTGACGGCTCATGCCGATGCCGTTGTCGGCCACGGTCAGGGTCCTGGCCTTCTCGTCGGGCGTGATGGTGATCTTCAGGTCGCCGTCATCGGCGATCAGGGTGCTGTCGAGCTGGGCCTCGTAGCGCAGCTTGTCGCAGGCGTCCGAGGCGTTGGAGATCAGCTCGCGCAGGAAAATCTCGCGCTTGGAGTAAAGCGAGTTGACGACGATATCGAGGACACGGCTGACTTCCGCCTGGAATTCGTGCCGCTCCGCCGTTGCCGCTTCGGCCATGGCTGGTCTCCTGTCTGGAATGTCTGTGGTTTGTGCCTGATTTAGGCGCGGAATCGCTACCGTCAAGTTGTCCCCCACTATAACACCGTCATCCCGGGCAAGGCGCGAAGCGTCGTCGATCCGGGACCCATGCCGGAACGCGGCCACGATCGCGCGCAATTTGGATAGGTTCCGGCGTGGATTCCGGATCTGCGCGCCCAAGGCGCTTGTCCGGGATGACGACTAGAGAGGCCTGGTCGCTAACGCCCGCCCAGAGCCTCCGCCAGGCGGCCTTCCAGCCGGTGGGCGGCGAGCATGGCGAGCACGATGGAGCCACCGAAGATGTAGAGGCCGATGTCGGTGGTGACGCTGGCGATCATGCCCAGGGTCAGGGTGGCGACGACGATTGCCGCCATGAAGACGTCCAGCATCGACCATTTGCCCAGCGTCACGGTCCAGCGGATCGCCTGCTGCACGCCGGGCGCGGTGATGTCGGGCGCCATCCAGATGCGCAGGGTCAGGATCAGCTTGGCCAGCGGAAACAGGATCGAGAAGGTCGTCACCACCAGCCCCAGCAGGATCTGGCCCTTGGCGAACAGCGCCAGGATCGCGCCGCCGATCGACTTGGAGTTCTCGAAGACCCAGAACTTCTCGATCGTCAGGGCAGGCAGGATCAGGCCGGCCACCAGGGCGGCGAGCGCGGCGAGCAACAGCAGGCCGGTCAGGGGATCGCGCGTGACATGGCTTTCCATGAGGCCACCCTCGCCGTTTCGGCTAGACTGGGCAAGGGCGCGATGGGGGAGAGACAAGTGGCAGAGCCAGGCGTTGCAACGACCAGGGCGGCAAAATCCGGTTCCGCCGGCGGCTGGTTCTGGCTTGCCGCGCCGTTCGCGGCTGCGGTGGTATTGTCGGCGGAATCGGCACATCGCGAGATGGTCCTTGCGCGGATGCTGGAGAATGGCGTTGCCGTGGTTGCGGTGCTGATTTTCTGGTCGGTGGCCGGGCGGATGCTGGGCCGTCTCCTGCAGGCTGCCGCGCCCGCGCCGGTACCGGCGTGGGCCTTTCGCCTGAGCGGCTGGTCGCTGGTCTCGCTCGGCGGCGGCGTTCTGCTCGGCCTGATGGCCGGCGCCGACCCGCGCGGCCTGGGCGCACCCGCGGCATTGTTCGAGGGGCTTCTGCTCTTTGCCGGGGTCGGGCTGGCCTGGACCCTTCTGCTCGACCTTCCCCGCCTCCTGCTGTGGCGCCTGTCGGGCACACCCGCGATGGGAATGGTCTCCGTGGCGTCCATCGCCGTTGTCGGCGGCATGATCGGCATCGCGGTCCTCACGGTTCGGTTTATCGAAGGCGCGGGCGAGGACCGCCTGTTTCAGAGCGGCGCGGGCATGCTGGCCCTGGTGCTGGCGGCAGGCGTGGTCCTCACCCTTGCCATTGCGCTGCCGCGTGCCCTTCTCCTGCGCGCCACCCGGCGGCCGGGCGAGCGCGCGAACGCGGGGCTGGGGCCGCAGGGCCACAAACCGGTCGGCCGCATTCTCCGGCGCGCTTCGGAACTGGCGGGCCCGCCGGGTGAGCCGCCCGCACCCGTTGCCGCCCACAAGCGGGCGCGGAGCGAACACGGGAGCATCGCAACGCCGCCCACGGTGGTGCGGCGGCGCTGATCTGCTCGGCTGCATGGCCGGACGGGCAGAAGCGCCGGAATGGTGTCGGCTGTCACGGCGGGCTGGAACGGGCTCTGCATGATAAGCCCCGGAACGCTCCGGAGGGGCCATGCCGACACGTCTTTCGGGCTGGATCGTTGCCCTGGCGCTGCTTGTTGCGCCGCTGCTGATGCCGCAGATGACCGGTGTTGTCCCATGGTGGGACATGGCGCCCGGGATGGCCGCCTGGATCGTCCTGGGGGAGGCAGCCTATTGGGCGATGCGTCTGGTCGCGCCTTCTGCTCCGCAGCGGCTCTGGTACTGGACCAACGGGGTCACCGTCAGCGCCGCTGCCACCGTCGCGTTGATTGCCCTTGGCGACCTGCAGCGCGATCCCGGTCTGTCCGCCGCCATGGCGATCGCCCTGCCGATTGCCGTGGCCTGGCTGCTCTTCGATCTGCTGGCGCTTGCCTTCTGGCGTCTTTCGCGCAGCGTCTCGCCGCCTGTCTTCACCGCGGGCCGGATCGTTGTCTGGACGATGGCGATGATCGGCGCGGTCCTGCTGGTGCTGCTTGATGGCAGCGCCGCCAACGAACCCCTCCGGCCGCTCGAACTTGTCCTCGCCGTGCTGCCCTTCCTGGCGATCCTGGTGACGGTCTTCTTCGACTACCCCGCCACCCTCGACCGCCGCCGCCGCAACCAGGACAGCGATTTCCAGGAACTCGTCGCCAACGCCCCGCCCCCGCCCGCCACGCGGATCATGCCGGGCCTGCGGCGGCGGTGAGATTGTGAACGTCAGGTCATCCACACCCCATGTGGTGTTTGGCGGCGCTGTCACCGCAATGTCTTGAAGTCCTACTTGCAATTGTCACACGGCGACACGATCCTATGGCCATGCTGATGCGGCTAAAGCCTTCGCGCCTGACCGCCGTCCTTGGTCCCACCAACACGGGCAAGACGCATCTGGCGGTCGAGCGCATGCTGGGCCACCGCACCGGCATGATCGGCCTTCCCCTGCGCCTGCTGGCCCGCGAGATCTACGACCGCATCGTCGTGGCGCGCGGCCCCGGCTGCGTCGCCCTGATCACGGGCGAGGAGCGGATCATCCCGCAGCACGCCCGCTACTACGTCTGCACCACCGAATCCATGCCGGTCGACATGGCGGTGGAGTTTCTGGCGGTCGACGAGATCCAGCTCTGCGCCGACCCCGAGCGCGGCCATGTCTTCACCGACCGGCTGCTGCGCGCGCGCGGTACCGAGGAGACCATGGTCATGGGCGCGGCGACGATCCGCCCCCTGATCAGGGCCCTGGTGCCCGATGCCGAGTTCGTCGTGCGCCCGCGATACTCCAACCTTACCTACAACGGCGCGCGCAAGATCACGCGCCTGCCGCCGCGCAGCGCCATCGTCGCCTTCTCGGCCGCCGAGGTTTATGCGCTGGCCGAAGTGATGCGCCGCCAGAGGGGCGGCTGCGCCGTCGTGCTGGGCGCACTTTCGCCGCGGGCGCGCAACGCCCAGGTCGCCATGTACCAGGCCGGCGAGGTCGACCATATCGTGGCGACCGACGCCATCGGCATGGGCCTCAACATGGACGTGCGCCATGTCGCCTTTGCCGCCACGCGCAAGTTCGACGGCGCCCGCCCGCGCAATCTCAGCGCCTCCGAGCTCGCCCAGATCGCCGGGCGCGCGGGACGCCACGTCAACGACGGCACCTTCGGCGTCACCTGGAACGTCGAGAACCTGGATGAGCAGATGGCCCGGGCCATCGAGACCCACACCTTCCCGGATCTGAAATCCCTGATGTGGCGCAACGCTCACCACGATTTCTCCAGCACCGCCGCGCTGCTCAAAAGCCTGGAGCAGAAGCCCAACCATCCGGCACTCGCCCGCGCCCGCATGGCCGACGACCACGCAACGCTCGCCGATCTATCGCGCGATCCCGAGATCGCGAAACTCGCCAGCCACCACGATGCCGTGCGCCTGCTCTGGGAGGTCTGCCAGGTGCCGGACTTCCGCAAGGTCATGCACGACCACCATGTCCGGCTCACCGCCCACATCTACCGCCACCTGATGGGGCCCACCGGGCGCCTGCCCGACGACTGGGTCGCCCGCTCCATCGAGCGGCTGGACCGCACCGACGGCGACATCGACATGCTGATGACGCGCATCGCCCATATCCGCACCTGGACCTACATCGCCCACCGTTCCGACTGGGTCGGCGACCACGGCGAGCTGCAGGGCAACACGCGCACCATTGAGGACAAGCTTTCCGACGCCCTGCACGACCGCCTGACCCAGCGCTTCGTCGACCGCCGCATCGCCAGCGTGGTGCGCGGGCTGAAAGGACGCGGCGTCTTCACCGCCTATGTCGCCGAGGACGGCGAAGTGATGGTCGAGGGCGAGGCTGTGGGCCGTATCGAGGGCTTCCGCTTCGTGCCCGAGCGCAAGGACGGTCGCCCGCTCGACCGGGTGATGATGGCCGCCGCGCGCCGCCTGCTGGCGGGGGAGGTGACGCGCCGCGCCGGACTGCTGGCCGCTGACGGCGACGAGGCCTTCCGCAGCGATGCCGCCCTGGTGCTCTCCTGGCGCGGCGAGGCGGTGGCCCGCCTGATGGGCGGCCCCGATCCCCTGCGCCCGGTGGTGGAACTGCTGCCCGCCGAGGCGCTGGACGGCGATCAGGCCCTGCGCGTGCGCCGCCGGCTGGAAGCCTGGCTCGCCGGGCGCCTGGCCACGGGCATCGCGCCGCTGCAGAAGCTCGGCGGGGCCTCGCTCTCGGGGGCGGCGCGCGGTGTTGCCTATCAGATCGTCGAGGGCCTGGGTGTCGCTGTCGGTGAGGATTGCCAGCGCCTGGTGCGCGAGCTCGACGAGCCCGGACGCAAGGCGCTTGCCCGCCTGGGCGTGCGGCTGGGGTTCTTCGGCGCCTATCTCAAGCCGCTGATGTCGTCGCGCGATCTCGATCTGCGCGCCATGCTCTGGGCCATCGCCGCGGGCAGCGAGCATGTGCCGCTGGTGCCGGCCAAGGGCGAGGTCGCGCTCGATGCTGACGACGGCCTGGCCGATGATTTCTACCATGCCATCGGCTACCGCCGCCTGGGGACGCGCGTCCTGCGCGTCGACATGGCGGAGCGTCTGGCGGCCGAGGCGCGCACCCTGACGCGCAAGGCGCCTGCACAGGCCCCCGTCGAGCTTGTTTCGCTCTCGGGCTCCTCGCGCGAGGCCTTTGCCGGGATCATGGCAGCCCTGGGTTTCCGCGCCGTTGTGGAAGGCGACAGGGTCATGCTCTCCCAGGGCAAGCGCCGACGCCCGTCGCACAAGACCGGCGCGCGCAAACGCCAGGCCGACCACGACCCCCGTTCTCCCTTTGCCAAACTCGCGGAGCTCGAACTCGCACGATGACCCCAGGCGCCATCCGGATCGACAAGTGGCTGTGGTACGCCCGATTCTTCAAGAGCCGCACGCTGGCCACACGGCTGGTCAGCGAGGGCCATGTCAGGGTCAACCGGGAAAGGGTGACCAAGAGCCACGGCGCCATCCGCCCCGGCGATGTGCTGACCTTTCCCCAGGGGCGCGAGATCCGCGTGGTGAAGGTGCTCGACTGCGGCGACCGGCGCGGCCCGGCGGTCGAGGCCCAGGCGCTGTATGAGGATCTGGAGCCGGTCGGCCAGGTTTCCCGCGAGCCCGCCGCAACGGTCCCGGCCGTGGTCGCCGAACGCGAACGCGGTGCCGGCCGTCCGACAAAGGCGGACCGGCGCGCCATGGAGAGCTTCCGCGAGCGGGCCGAAAGCTACTAGCGCACCCTCCCGCGACCGTGTTTTGACCGCAGGGATGCGCCTCTGCCATAACCCCGGCCATGATCGGACGAGTCATGGAAATGCTCGGCCTTGCGGGCGCGGATGCCCCGGGGGCCGATGATCCGCAACGCGAACTCAGGCTCGCCGCCGCCGCCATCCTGGTGGAAGCGGCGCTGACCGACGGGCGCGAGGACGAACGCGAATTCGCGCTGATCCGCCGCGTCCTTTCCGACCACTTCGGGCTTGATGCCGGCGAAACCGAACGCCTGGTGGTGCGCGCCACGGAAGTCGCCCGGAGCGCCGTCGACTGGAACCGTTTCACCCGCGTCCTGAAGCAGGGATTCGATGCCGAAGAGCGGCTCTGGATGATGGAGATGCTCTGGCAGGTGGTGCTGGCCGACGGCGAGCTGGATAGCTGGGAAGATACCCTGGTGCGCCAGGTTGCGGCCCTCCTGGCGGTCACCGATCACGACCGCGCGCTGGCCCGCCAGCGTGCGCAGGACAGCCTTGCGCGCGCGGGTGCTTGACCCCGGCCGTCAATGGCCTAGATAGCGCAGCGGAAACGCTGGCCGCCGCGCCCCAAACGAGCCTTTTGGCGAGGAGAGTTGCATGACCTATGTGGTCACCGAAGCCTGCATCAAGTGCAAGCTGACCGACTGTGTCGAGGTTTGCCCCGTGGACTGTTTCTACGAGGGCGCCAACATGCTGGTGATCCATCCCGACGAGTGCATCGACTGCGGCGTCTGCGAGCCCGAATGTCCGATCGACGCCATCAAGCCCGACACGGACAACGGCCTTGAGGACATGCTGGAGCTGAACCGCAAGTTCGCCGAAACCTGGCCCAACATCACCCGCCAGAAGGATCCCATGGAGGGTTCCGACGACTGGCGCGATGTGAAGGACAAGATGCAGTACTTCGATCCGGAGCCGGGCGAGGGCTGATTCGGTCCGAGTCGCAGTCGTTCAGGCAGGTTTGCTGCCCTTTTGTGACCTGTCGGGATTGCGTGGGCGTTCAACAAACCGCCCGAGACGGACAGCCGGAATCGCGCGGCGGGAAGTCAAAAGTGGCTAAAACGGCATGATTCCGGCTGTTTTCTCTGGTTTCCACATGGTCGGGCCGCGTCCCGGGCATGGCTGGGTGGAGTCCGTCCGCTTCCGAATCGCCCTAAATAATGGTAAGGTGTGACACCTCTTCGACAACGGAGAGGGCCGGGAGGGTCGGTGGACCGCCGACCCTTTTTCTGTGAAGCGCATTCGGCTGCACAGACCCTGACAACGCATGACGACCGGCCGGCGGGCCCCCTGGGCCCGCTGCTGGGCGGCCTTACGGCCGGGCCGGACAACTGACGGTGCAACAAGAAGCAGGTGAGACATCCATGGCGACCGAGGACATTAAGCTGAAGGCTGGCGATTATGTTGTTTACCCGACGCATGGCGTCGGCCTGGTCAAGGCGGTCGAGGAGCAGACGATCGGCGAAGCCAAGCTGAAGATGATCGTGGTCCATTTCGAGCAGGACAAGATGGTCCTGCGGGTTCCCACCCACAAGGTGGCGTCCTCGGGCATGCGCAAGCTGTCCTCCAAAGACATCATGAAGAGCGCGCTCACCACCCTGAAGGGCCGTGCCCGCGTCAAGCGCACCATGTGGAGCCGCCGCGCGCAGGAATACGAAGCCAAGATCAATTCGGGCGATCCCGTCTCGATCGCCGAAGTCGTGCGCGATCTCCACACCCGCGTCGGCCAGACCGACCAGTCCTACAGCGAGCGCCAGCTCTATGAAGCCGCCCTGGAGCGCCTTTCGCGCGAACTGGCCGCCGTCGAGGGTGTCGATCCCGCGACCGCGACCGTGAAGATCGAAAAGACCCTCGAAGCGGCCTGATCTTCGCCCCGGGGTTTCGCATTCCATCCCGTGTTTTTGTTGCCGGACCGGCCCGATCATTTCTGATCGGGCCGTTTCTGCTTTAGGCTTGGCTCCGTGAACATCCGCAGCGGGGCGACCCACCTTCATGCTCGACGCTGACAAGTTCGGCACGCTCACCGGCGGCCACCGCATCTGGGCCGTGGCGGCCATGCTGGGCGAGCGTGAACGCCTCACCGCCCTGCACGCCGAGTTGATCGCCCGTCTGCAGGTGCGCGACCGGCTGGTCTATCTGGGCAATTACTTGGGCTATGGCCCCGACATCATCGGCACGGTCGACGAGCTGATCGCCTTTCGCAGCGCCGCCATGGCCCTGCCCGGCATGATGCCCCAGGACATCGTCTTCCTGCGCGGCGCCCAGGAGGAGATGTGGCACAAGCTGCTGCAGCTCCAGCTCGCCCTCTCGCCCGGCGAAGTCCTCTCCTGGATGCTCTCGCGCGGCGTCGAGGCGACGGTGGCGGCCTATGGCGGGCGTCCCCAGGACGGCATGGCCGCGGCGCGCGGCGGCACCCTGACGCTGACCCGCTGGACCGGCCAGTTGCGTGACGCGATGGTTGGTCATCCAGGCCACCGCGAGCTGATGAGCCATCTCAAGCGCGCCTGCGTCACCGCAGACGGCGGCCTGCTTTTCGTCCACGCCGGGCTCGATCCCGAACGGCCGCTCGAAACCCAGCGCGACGCCTTCTGGTGGAACCCCGGCGGCTTTGCCCGCATGGCCCAGCCCTTCGACGGCTTCCGCCTGGTGGTCCGCGGCTTCGACCCTGACCGGGCAGGCATCGCCATGGGCGAGCACACCGCCACCATCGACGGCGGCTGCGGCGCCGGCGGCCCCCTCGTCGCCGTCTGCTTCAGCCCCCAGGGCCAAGTGCTCGACCGCATCGAGGCGTGAGGACTCCCTCTACCGTCATCCCGGCCGAAGCGAAGCGGAGAGCCGGGACCCATGCCGGAACGCGGCCATGGGCGCCGGCGGTGTGGTCAGGCTCCGGCATGGGTCCCGGATCGGCGCGGCTTCGCCGCTCGTCCGGGATGACGACTTGTAGGGGCGTCCACGCACTTCAGCACTTTGACAGCCTCTCCTCACGGGCGCTAAGAGCGCATGACCAGCACGACGAGGTAACCGATGAGCCAGGGATTGCAGATCAACGCCGACCGCCTGTGGGACACCATCATGGAGATGGCCCGGATCGACGCCACGCAGAAGGGCGGCAACTGCCGCCTGGCGTTGAGCGACGGGGACAAGCAGGGCCGCGATCTTTTCGTTTCCTGGTGTAAGGCCGCGGGCATGACCTGCACGGTCGACAAGATGGGCAACATCTTCGCCCGCCGCCCGGGCCGCAACCCGGATGCCAAGCCGGTCTCCACCGGCAGCCATCTCGATACCCAGCCCACGGGCGGCAAGTTCGACGGCGTCTATGGCGTGCTGGCCGGGCTGGAGGTGGTGCGCTGCCTCAACGACGCCGGCATCGAGACCGAGGCGCCCATGGAGGTGATCTGCTGGACCAACGAGGAGGGCGCGCGTTTCGCCCCGGCGATGATCGGCTCGGGCGTCTTCGGCGGCGCCTTCGACCTTGCCTACGCCCACGCCCAGAAGGATGTCGACGGCAAGACCATGGGCGAGGAACTGGCCCGCATCGGCTATCTGGGCGAGGAGCAGCCCGGTGGCCATGACCTGGGCTACCACTTCGAGGCCCATATCGAACAGGGCCCGATCCTGGAGGCCCAGAAGAAGCCGGTGGGTGTTGTCTCCGGCGTCCAGGGCATCCGCTGGTACGATGTGGTGGTGAAGGGCATGGAGGCCCACGCCGGGCCCACACCCATGGACATGCGCCGCGACGCCCTGGTCGCGGCCGCCAAGCTGATCCTGCATCTCGACGAGAATGCGCGCGGCGAAGGCCCGCACGGGCGCACCACCTGCAAGATCGACCAGTGTTCGCCGGCCAACACGCGCAACACCATCGCCGGCGAGATCCGCATGTCGGTCGACATCCGCCATCCCGATGCCGATGCCTTCGCGCGCCTCGACAAGGGCCTGCGCCACGAGGCGGCCAAGATCGCGCAGCGGCGCAATGTGGAGATTTCGGTCGAGGAGATCTGGGTCTCGCCCCCGGTCGCCTTTGATGCCGATTGCGTCGGCGCGGTGCGCCGGGCGACCGAGTTGCTGGGTTATGACCACATGGACATGGTCTCGGGCGCCGGCCACGACGCCGTCTACGTCAGCCGCGTCGCGCCCACGGCCATGATCTTCGTGCCCTGCGAGGGCGGCATCAGCCATAACGAGATCGAGAACGCCGCCAAGGAGGATCTGGAAGCCGGCTGCAACGTGCTCCTCCACGCCATGCTCGACCGCGCGGTCGCGGCCGGTTAGCGCGCGCCGGGCAACGGCATCTTCTGCGATTGTGCAGTGCAGCATCCAGGTTGAGAATGTTCCGGTTGGCAGCCGCCGGAGGGTGCCTGCCTGCCGAGAGGATGTGCCGTGATGCCCAGACTGGCCATTATCCTGCTGTTCGCCGCCGCACTCGCCGCGGGAGGCTGGACCCTGTGGCGCTATGAGTTCGCCGGCGGGGTCCCCGAGGGCATCGCCATGGCCAATGGCCGCGTCGAGGCGACCCAGGTCGATATCGCTACGCGCATTCCCGGCCGCGTCCTGGAGATTCTGCCGCGCGAAGGCGACATGGTCGAGGCCGGCGCCCTGGTCGCGCGTCTCGACAGTGCCGAGATCGACGCCCAGGTCCTTCAGGCGCGCGCCGAGGTCGAACGCGCCAGGCAGTCCCTGACCGCCGCCCAGGCGACGCGCACCAGTCGGGAAGCCGAGCTTCTCTTTGCCCGGCAGGAACTGCACCGTGCCGAACAACTCGCCGATCAGGGTTACGCGCCCCAGGAGCGGCTCGACGAGAGACGCCAGTTGGTCCAGACGGCGCTGGCCGCGCTCAATGCCTCCACAGCCGCCATCCACGAAGCAACGGCGGCCATTGCCGTGGCCGAGGCCGCGGTGCAGCGCATGGAGGTTCTCCAGGACGACACCCGCATCACCTCGCCGGTGCGCGGCCGTGTCCAGTACCGCCTGGTCGAGCCGGGCGCGGTGCTGGCCGCGGGCGGGCGCATTGCCACGGTGCTCGACCTCACCGATGTCTGGATGACCGTCTTCCTGCCCGCCGATGAGGCGGGCCGCCTGCGCTACGGCGCGGAGGCGCGCATCGTGCTGGATGCCGCCCCCGATTACGTCTTTCCGGCCAGCGTCAGCTTCGTTGCCGCCGAGGCCCAGTTCACGCCCAAGACCGTCGAGACGCAGAGCGAGCGCGAGGACCTGATGTTCCGCGTCAAGCTGCGCGCGCCCGCGGACATGCTGCGGCGCATCGAGGACCGGGTGAAGGTCGGTCTGCGCGGTATGGCCTATGTGCGCATCGATCCCCAGACGCCATGGCCCGAGAATCTCGCGCTGCGGCTGCCGGACTGAAGGGAAGGCGGCCGCCATGGCGCGCGAGGACGAGGCTGTGGCCGCCCGGCTGGCAGAGGTCAGCCACCGCTACCGCGCCGTGGCCGCCCTCGCCGGGGTCAGCCTGGCGATTCCCGCCGGGGTGATGGCCGGCGTCATCGGTCCCGACGGCGTCGGCAAGTCCACCCTGCTTGCCCTGATCGCGGGCGTGCGGCGCATCCAGGACGGCTCCGTCGTGGTGCTGGGCGGCAACATGGCGGACCACGCCCAGCGCGACAGGGTCGGCGCGCGGATCGCCTACATGCCCCAGGGCCTGGGACGGAATCTCTATCCCACCCTGACGGTGGCCGAGAACCTCGACTTCTTCGGCCGGCTCTTCGGCCTGGCGCAGGCGGTGCGCCGGCAGCGCATGGACGATCTTCTCGCGCGCACGGGCCTTGCTCCGTTCCGCGAGCGCCCGGCCGGCAAGCTCTCGGGCGGCATGAAGCAGAAGCTCGCCTTGTGCTGCGCCCTGATCCACGAGCCCGACCTGCTGGTGCTCGACGAACCGACAACGGGTATCGACCCTCTCTCGCGCCTGCAGTTCTGGCGCCTGATCGCCGACATCCGCGCCCGCCGTCCGGATATGAGCGTGCTGGTGGCCACCGCCTACATGGAGGAGGCCCAGCGCTTCGACTGGCTGGCGGCCATGGATGGCGGCCGCATCATCGCCAGCGGGCCGCCCGGCGCGATCCTGGAGGCGACCGGCTGCAGCGACCTCGAAGCCGCATTCATTGCCCTGCTGCCGCCGGAGCGGCGCGCCGGACACCGTGCCGTCGAGCGCCTGCCGCGGCCCCGGCGGGAGGGACCGCCGGTGATCGAGGCGCAGGGGCTGACCCGCCGCTTCGGCGACTTCGTTGCCGTCGACCATGTCAGCTTCCGCATCGAGACCGGGGAGATCTTCGGCTTCCTGGGCTCCAACGGCTGCGGCAAGTCGACGACCATGAAGATGCTGACCGGGCTGCTGGCGGCGAGCGAGGGAGAGGCCAGCATCTTCGGCCGGCCGGTCGATGCCGGCGATATGGCGACGCGCCGCCGGGTCGGTTACATGTCGCAGTCGTTCTCGCTCTACCGGGAACTGACGGTGCGTCAGAATCTGGACCTGCACGCGCGCCTCTTCCACATGCCGCGCGAGAGCATCGACGGGCGCATCGCGGAGCTGCTGGCGCGCTATGGCCTGGAAGACCACGCCGATGCCATGCCCGAGAGCCTCCCGCTGGGCATGCGCCAGCGCCTGCAACTGGCCGTGGCCGTGCTCCACCGCCCCGAAGTCCTGATCCTGGATGAGCCGACCTCCGGTGTGGACCCGGTGGCCCGCGACGATTTCTGGCGCAGCCTCCTCGCGCTCTCGCGTGAGGATGGCGTGACGATCTTCCTCTCGACCCACTTCCTCAACGAAGCGGCGCGCTGCGACCGCATCTCGCTGATGCATGCCGGACGGGTGCTGGCGGTTGGGAAACCCGACGCGATCGTCGCCGCGCGCGGCGCCACCGATCTGGAGGAGGCCTTCATCGGCTATCTCGAGGAGGCTTCCGGCGGCGCGGAGCAGCCCGCCGCGCCGGCCCCGGCGAGCGCGCCGCCCACGCCGGAGGCCGTGCGCCGGGGGTTCTTCGATCCGCGCCGTGCGATGGCCTATGCCCGGCGCGAGAGCGTCGAGGTGATGCGCGATCCCATCCGGCTCGCCTTCGCCCTGCTCGGGCCCATCCTGCTGATGATCGCCTTCGGCTTCGGCGTCACCTTCGACGTCGAGGATCTGGCCTACGCCGCCTTCGACCAGGACCGCACGCCCGAGAGCCGGGAATTGCTGGAGGCCTTCGACGGCTCGCGCTACTTCGCCCGGCAGGCCGACCTCGCCGACGAGGACGAGGCCATGCGCCGCCTGCGCTCGGGCGACCTCCTCGCGGCCGTGGAGATCCCGCCGGGCTTCGGCAAGGACCTGCTCCTGGGCCGCGTGCCCGAGGTCGCCATCTGGCTCGACGGCGCCATGCCCTACCGGGCCGAGACCGCGCGTGGTTACGTCAACGGTCTGGCCGCGCGTTACCTTTCCGACCGCAGTCTGCGCACCACCGGGCAGGCGCTCCAGACGGCGCCCGTCACCATCGAGACGCGCTTCCGCTACAATCAGGAGTTCCGCAGCGCCAATGCGGTCGTGCCGGGCATCCTCATGCTGCTGCTGATCCTGATCCCGGCGATGATGACCGCCGTCGGCGTGGTGCGCGAGAAGGAAACCGGCTCCATCGCCAATTTCCGCTCCACCCCCACGACGCGCCTGGAGTTCCTTCTGGGCAAGCAGCTTCCCTATGTCGGCATCGCGCTTGTCAGCGCGCTGACCCTGGTGGCGCTCGCCCTGTTCCTCTTTGCCGTGCCGTTCAGGGGCTCGCCCGGGGTCCTGGTCCTGGGCATCGTGCTCTATGTCCTTGCGACCACGGCATTCGGCCTGCTGATCTCGTCCTTCACGCGCAGCCAGGTTGCCGCGATCTTCGCCACCGCGATCATCTCCACCGTTCCTGCGATCCACTTCTCGGGCATGCTGACCCCTGTTTCGGCCCTGTCGCCGGGCACCCGCGCCATCGGTTATGTCTTTCCATCAAGCTGGTTCCAGCAGGTCAGCGTCGGCACCTTCACCAAGGCGCTGGGCCTTGCCGAACTGTGGCCGGACCTGCTGATGCTCGCCGCGTTCTTTGTCCTTTTCCTTGGGGCGGCGATGGCTGCGCTGTCCAAGCAGGAGCGCTGAGATGGGCCATTTCCTCTCCAACGTCCTGCGCCTAGGCATCAAGGAACTGCGCAGCCTGCGTCGCGATCCCGTGATGGTGCTGCTGATCGTCTATGCCTTCACCCTGGCGGTCTATTCGGTGGCGAACGGTGCCCGCATGGAAGTGCGCAATGCCGCCGTGGCCGTGGTCGACGAGGACCGTTCCGCCCTTTCCCAGGCCATCGCGCAGGCGATCCTGCCGCCCTACTTCAAGACGCCGGTGCCGATCGCCCCGCAGGCGGTGGCCGGCGCGCTCGACAGCGGCCGTTTCGTCTTCGTGCTGGAGCTGCCGCCGGACTTCGAGGCCGACCTGCTGGCCGGGCGTGTGCCAACGGTCCTGCTCAGCGTCGACGCCACCGCCATGGGCCAGGCCGGCAACGGTTCGGCCTATCTCCGGGAGATCGTCACCAGGGAAGTCCGGCGTTTCGTGGGACGCACGGAGGGCATGGCCACCCCGCCGGTCGACCTGGTCATCCACGCTGCCTTCAATCCCAACCTGCAGGCCGAGTGGTTTTCCGCCGTGATGCAGGTCATCACCAGCATCACGATGCTTTCGGTGATCCTGACCGGCGCGGCGGTGATCCGCGAGCGCGAGCAGGGCACCATCGAACACCTGCTTGTCATGCCGGTCACGCCGGGGGAGATCATGGCCGCCAAGATCTGGGCCAATGGGCTGGTGATCGTGGTCGCCACCATGCTGTCCATCGTCTTTGTCGTGCGGATCGCCCTGGGGGTGCCGGTTGCCGGTTCGCTCGGCCTTTTCATCTGCGGAGTCGTGCTCTATCAGGTCGCGGTCACCGCCCTGGGCATCATGCTGGCGACCTTCACCGTATCCATGCCGCAGTTCGGTCTGCTCGCGCTGCCGGTGCTGATCGTGATGAACCTGCTGTCGGGCGGCATGATGCCGCTGGAGAGCATGCCGGTCTGGCTGCAGAACGTGATGCAGGCGGCTCCGGCAACCCATTTCGTTGCCTTTGCCCAGGCCGTGCTCTATCGCGGCGCGGGGCTCGGCATCGTCTGGCCCAGCCTGCTGGCCATCGCGGGCATCGGCGTCCTGTTCCTGGGCGTGGCGCTGTTGCGCTTTCGCCGCTCGCTCGTCGCCATGCAGTAGGTGTCCCGGCCTCAGCCCTCGACGACGATCTTCACCAGCATGCCGGGGACCAGGTCGCGGTCCGATTCCAGGCCGTTCAACACCATGAAGCGCTCGCGCTGCAGGTCATCGAAGGCCATCCGGCTGGCAAGGCTGGCAATGGTGTCGCCCGAGCGCACCTCGATCACGCGCACACGCAGCGGCTTCAGCGCGGCGGCCTCGCTGTTCGAGAGCGGGCGCAGGCTGTAGGTGGTGCGGCGGAACGGTTCGGAGAGCGAGGAAGTCAGGTTCGCCGGCGTCACGAACATGAAACGATAGACCGTCCGGGCATCCCAGCGGACGGCGACCAGACGAAGATCGACAACGCCGTTCTGGCCCTGGCGGCGCAGCGAGGCGGTGGCGGCCTCCATGCCGTTGATCTCGATGCGCTCCAGGCCGTCGGGCTGCATGCCTTCGAGCCAGGTGTTGACCAGGTAGTTGGTCATCGACTGGCTCTGGGCCGCCCCGTCGGCATCGAAGCGAATTGCCGCACCCTGCTCGTTGATCGCGATGAGCTGGTCGGTGCCGTTGATCATGCGGAAACCTTCGGGAACCTGGAAGGTCAGCTTCAGCAGAGGATGGGAGAAGGTGCGGCCGCGGACGAAGCCCTGGCTGGGGCTGTCGCCGTAGATCATGCCGTCGATGCGGCGCAGGTATTCGTCGCGGGCGATGCGCGGGTTGGAGACGGTGGCCCGCGCCGTCTGCGCGGCTGCTGCAACGCGGTCTTGGGTGCGCGGATGGGTCGAGAACCAGTTGTCGGCGGGGTCGGCCTCGCCATCCTGGAACATCAGCTTCTGGGCCAGCGCGGTTTCGCGTCCGAGCTGCTGCAGGAAGCTCGACATGGCCAGCGGATCGTAGCCCGCGCGCGTCAGATAGCGGATGCCGAGCTGATCGGACTCCAGTTCCTGCTGGCGGCTGTAACCCTGAATCCAGGCCATCGCGCCCATGTTGGCCATCTCGGCGACCGCCTGGTCCTGCAGCGCGACGCCCAGTGCGGCAGCGCCCAGCCCGGCAAAGACCTGCTGCGTCGAACGCTGTGCCGAGTGCCGTGCGGTGACGTGGCCGATCTCATGGCCGATGACGCCGGCCAGCTCCGCCTCGTTGTTGGCCAGGGCGAGAAGGCCGCGGGTGACATAGACATAACCACCCGGAATGGCGAAGGCATTGACCATGTCGCTGTCGAGCAGGG
>CALGGB010000261.1 GCA_937880925.1 uncultured Rhodospirillaceae bacterium
CCCTGCTCCACTGGGGCCTGGCCAACGAAAGCCTGCTTGCCCCGACCCTGGAGAGCGGCCCGGCGGTGCGCATCGCCGCCCTGCTCCACCGCCTGCGCCCCAATACCCGGGCGGGTTCGCGGAGCAACATCCATCGCCACTACGACCTCGGCAACCGCTTCTACGAATCCTGGCTCGACCCGACCATGACCTATTCGGCGGCCTGGTTCGGCGACCGGCCCGAAAGTTCCCTGGAGGACGCCCAGAACGCGAAGTTCGCCCGCATCGCCGACATGGCCGATCTTCAGCCTGGCCAGCGGGTTCTGGAGGTCGGCTGCGGCTGGGGCGGCTTTGCCCTCTGGGCGGCCCGTGAACGCGGCTGCCAGGTCACAGCGATCACCATATCCCCGGCACAGCACGCCCATGCCAGGAAACGCGTGGCCGAGGCCGGCCTGGAAGGCCAGATCACGGTCGAACTGGTCGACTACCGCGATGTTACCGGCAGCTTCGACCGCATCGTCTCCATCGAGATGATGGAGGCCGTGGGCGAGCGCTTCTGGCCCGGTTATGCCGCCACCCTGCGCGACCGGCTGAAACCCGGCGGCAAGGCCGTTCTTCAGGTCATCACCATCGAGGAGGCGCATTTCGAGGCCTACCGCAGCCGCGCCGACTTCATCCAGACCTACATCTTTCCCGGCGGCATGCTGCCGAGCCCCGAGCGGGTCGATGCGGTGATGACCGGTGCAGGCCTGGCCGCCATCGGCGACGTCGGCTTCGGCCCCGACTACGCGCGCACCCTGCGCCGCTGGAAGACCGCCTTCGAAGCCGCGTGGCCGACGATCCGGGAACAGGGCTTCGATGAACGCTTTCGGCGCATGTGGCGCTACTACCTCGCCTATTGCGCTGTCGGCTTCGACATCGGGCGCATCGACGTCCGCCTCTTTGCCTTCGAGCGGCCATGAACGGCACCTTCCGGCCCCCCTTCCCGGAGAGGCTGGATATCAGCAGCTTCTTCGCGGGCCGCTCGCAAGCCTGGGGCATGGTCATCGACCGGCGCGGGCGTGCCCTGCGCCGCTTCATCGTGGACATCGAAGGCAGCGTATCAGGCAGCGAACTGGTGCTCGACGAATCCTTCCGTTTTGACGACGGCAGCACGGACGAGCGTGTCTGGACCATCGACTGCGCCGGGCGGACCGTTGCCGGGCACGCCCATGATGTCGTCGGTACCGCCCATGGCCAGATCGAGGGCCCCGCGCTTACCTGGCGCTACGAGCTGATGTTGCCGGTCGGCAAGCGCTGCTTCCGCGTCGCCTTCGATGACCTGATGGTGATGGCCGACCACGAGACCCTGCTCAGCCGGGCGGTGATCCGCAAGTTCGGCCTGCGCATGGCCGAGGTCATCATCGCCTTCCGTCGCCTGCCCGCGGCTTCGACGCCCTGAACAGCGGCGATCAGCGCTGACTGCGCTGAACCTTGGCCGCGATGCGGCGGTTGACCAGCCGGATTGCCGTGCCCAGCAGGGGCACACGCTCGTGGATGGCGGCTGCGGCATCCCAGTGATCGACGTGGGCGACGATCCAGCCGTCGCGATCAAAGGTCAGGGTGCTGGTGCCATCAAAGCGTATCGTTGCGCCGTCCTCCGGGCCGCCATCGAAGGTCCACAGGATGAAGCCATGATCCGTGCCAAGGGCAAAGTCGCGGACCGTGAAGCGCGGCGCCTGGAACAGTTCGAACATCGCCTCGAAGATCGCCCGCATCTGCGCCAGTCCGGTCACCCCATGGAAGGGATCGCGGAACGTCACATCCGGCCGGCATAACGTGTCCAGCCGGGCGAGCGCGTCCGGCGAGAAATCCGAGAAGACGGCGGCATAGTCGCGCAAGGTGTCCAGACGGCTCATTTGCCCACCATGCGGCTGGTGAGCGCAAAGGCAAGCCGCTGCGGCAGGCATGCCAGCAGGCCCGTCGCCCAGGACATCTGCCAGGGAAAGGCAATCTCGAAGCGGTCACGGGCCATGCCGTCGGCAACAATCGCGGCCGCCCGTTCGACCGTCACCAGGAAGGGCATGGGGAAATCGTTCTGGTCGGTCAGCGGCGTCTTCACGAATCCGGGGTTGACCACCTGCACCGTCACGCCGCGCCCGCGGCATTCGGCCCGCAGGGCCTGGGCCAGATTGACCAGGGCTGCCTTGGTCGCGCCATAGACGCCCGCACGCGGCAGTCCGAAGCGGCTGGTGAGCGAGGCGACAATGGCGATATGTCCCTGGCCGCGACCCAGCATGGCGCCGAGCAGGGGTTCCAGGGCATGCACGACGCCACCCAGATTGACCGCGATCTGCTTGTCGGCGGCCCTGGCATCGAAGTCCTGGGCGGAAATCGGCTGATAGGTGCCCGCACAAAGCAGCGCGCCCAGGATAGGACCGCACTGCTGCTCGATGTCCTGTGCCGTGGCCAGCACGGCCTCATGGTCGGTGACATCCAAGGGGAAACCGGCGATCGCGCCGTGCCCGGCCTGCGCTGCCAGTTCACGCAAGCCGTCCTCGCCGCGCGCGCTGGCGGCGATGCGGTAGCCCCGGCGCGCGAGCTCCAGGGCGACGGCCGCGCCGATGCCGCTGCTGGCGCCGGTGATCCAGATGCAGCCCGGGGTGCCTGGGGGCGGAAGGGCCATGCCTAAACCGTCAATGCGGCAATGGCCGCCCAGGTATCCTCGCCCAGACGATCCACTGGATGATAACGCACCTCCTCACCGCGCGCATCGAAGGCAAGGCCGCACCACTGCCGCTCCGGGCCGTACCAGAGGGTCATGGTCAGATCGCCGTCGACGCCGTAACGCGCTGCGGGCAGCTGCTCGCCGCCGACCTCCAGAAGATCGCGACCCAGAAAGCGGTTCTCCAAAGTCAGCAACCGGCCGCGCTGGGTATCGAGAAGGCGCTCGACCTGCACGGTACGGGGATGCCAGTAGGCCGTGGTAAGGGTGCCGGCGTCCAGCAACAGCTTGCCCTCGGAACCTTCGACGGAGAGACCGCCCGCAACCGCGCGTGCGGTGACCGTGTAGGGCGTACCGTCATCATCGGTACGGCTGTCCAGTGCGACCAGCCTGCCGTCGCGCCAGTGTTCCCGGTTGACGTGCTCGTATCGGAACACCGGGATCGAGGCGAAGGTGACCTCAAGCTGGATCGCGATATCGACGAAGAGGTCGGCGCCTTGCGCCGTGAAGGCCAGGCGGTGTTCGCCGATGACCTCCCCGCCGCGCTCGACCGAAAAAAGCAGATGCCCGCGCGAGGCCCTGGCCGGTCGCGCCTGCAATCCGGTCACGGCCAGCGCGGCCATGCCGCCCAGAGCCGTGCGGCGCGTCAGGTTCGCGATCATGGCTCCACCCCCATCACTTCCGGCATCTGCGCTGGCCTGTGGCGATGAAACGGCACACGCTTGAGCCACAGGCGCAGGGCCTCGAAGTGGATCGCCGTGATCACCTTGGCGGTCATCAGAGGAAAGCGCAGCAGGACCCGCAGCATGCCGCCGTCATCAAGCGCCGCACGCTTGCCGGTCTGCAACGCGATCAGGCGCGTCTCTCCCGCCACTATGTGCCGTATCTGCAGCATCACCGAGTCAGCCGGCGGCGTCAGGCGGAAACGGTACTCACCCGCGACCGGCAGAAAGGGCGAGACATGGAAACCCTTGGCACAGCTCTGGCGCAGGATGCCGTCGGCGCCATCTTCCACCGCAAGCAGGTAGCTGCGCCTTTCGCCGAAGGTATTGGCGACCTCGTAGAGCATCACGGCAAGACGCTCCTGGCGGTCAAAACAGAACCACACGGAAATGGGATTGAAAGCATAACCGAACAGGCGCGGCAGACAGAGGATGCGGATCGCCCCGCCCGGCACGGCAATCCCCCGGGCCGCCATGTGTCCCTCGACCCACGCCCGCAGGTCCGATCCGTCGCCCGGTCCGTGGTCTGCGTCATGAAAGGCGATCGGGCGCGCCCGGTTGTAGCCGAACAGAGCGAAGCGACGGTCGAGCTCGGGAAGCTCGTCCAGATCGAACAGCATCGTCATGGCGCTGTAGCTGAAGCGGTGGCGGCGCGGCGCCAGACGGTGGTGCATCACGCGCCCGGTGTAGAGGCAGGACTGCAGCGCTTCCGTCATGCCGCCGAGGCCTCCGGTTCGTCCGGCGCTCCGACCGTCCAGGGATCGCGCGCCGTGTCGGCGGGCGACCACCAGGGCACTTGCGCACCCAGCGCGGCGGCTACCGCCAGGCCCGACCGCAGACCGTCTTCATGGAAGCCGAAACCCGTGTAGCTGCCGCACAGCCAGATGCCACCCCGGCCCTGCAGCAGGCCCAGACGGCGCTGCGCGCCGATCGCGGCGGGGTCGTACTGGGGATGGGCATAGGCGATACGCGACACCACCGTTTCAGGGCGCGGCTGGCGCACCGGATTGAGCGTGACAAAGACCTGATCGCGGGTCGCGATGCCCTGCAGCCGGTTCATCCAGTAGGTCACCGCGATCGCGCGATCACCCGCCCCGGCGCTTGTCCCGCTGTAGTTCCAGCTCGACCACAAGCGGCGACGCCGCGGCATCAGCCCGGCATCGGTGTGGAGCACC
>CALGGB010000262.1 GCA_937880925.1 uncultured Rhodospirillaceae bacterium
GCTCAACGGCATCCGGCACCTGTTCTGGGACATGGGCCACGGCTTCGAGCTGGCGACGGCCACGCGCACCGGCTGGGCCGTTGTGATCGGTGCCGTGGCGCTGACCGCAGTGGCCTGGATCCTGGGCCTGCAAATCGTGGGAGGGATGTGACCATGGCTGGAAAGAAGCGCCGCCTGGGCCCCGCCCACACCGGCACGGGCCATTTCTGGCACCAGCGGCTGACCGCCATCGCGCTGATCCCGCTTACCCTGTTTTTTGTCGGTCTGCTGCCCAATCTGGCCGGTGCGACCTACCATGAGTTCGTCACGCTGATGCACTTTCCGGTCACGCCCATTGCGCTCGCTCTGCTGGTCGGCGTCGGCCTCTGGCACATGAAGCTCGGGCTGCAGGCCATCATCGAAGACTACGTCCACAGCGAAGGCTGCAAGGTCGCGCTGCAGATCTGCATGACCTTCGCCACCGTGCTGCTCGGTGTCGCGGGGCTCTTTGCCCTCGTCATGCTTGCCGCCTGAAGCCAGGAGAAGGAACGTCATGGCGCCCGCTTCGCCTGCCTACAAGATTGTCGATCATTTCTACGACGTCATCGTCGTGGGCGCCGGTGGCGCTGGCCTGCGTGCGACGCTTGGCCTGGCCGAGGCCGGCCTTTCGACAGCCTGCATCACCAAGGTCTTTCCCACGCGCAGCCACACCGTGGCCGCCCAGGGAGGTATCTCTGCCGCGCTCGGCAACATGGGACACGACGACTGGCGCTTCCACATGTACGACACCATCAAGGGGTCGGACTGGCTGGGCGACCAGGACGCCATCGAATACATGTGCAAGTCGGCACCGGCGGCCGTCATCGAGCTGGAGCATTACGGCGTGCCCTTCTCGCGCACGGCAGAAGGCAAGATCTACCAGCGCGCCTTCGGTGGCATGACCACCGACTATGGCGAGGGAACGGCCCAGCGCACCTGCGCCGCGGCGGACCGCACGGGCCACGCCATGCTGCACACGCTCTACCAGCAGTCGCTGCGCCACCAGGCCAAGTTCTTCCTGGAATACTTCGCGCTCGACCTGATCATGGACGACGACGGCTCCTGCCGCGGCGTCATGGCCTGGTGCCTGGAAGACGGCACCCTGCACCGCTTCGGCGCCCACATGACGATCCTGGCGACCGGCGGCTACGGGCGCTGCTACTTCTCCTGCACCTCGGCGCACACCTGCACGGGCGATGGCAACGGCATGGCGCTGCGCGCCGGCCTGCCGCTCCAGGACATGGAGTTCGTGCAGTTCCACCCCACCGGCATCTACGGCGCGGGCGTGCTCATTACCGAGGGCGTGCGCGGCGAGGGCGGTTATCTCGTCAACTCCGAGGGCGAGCGCTTCATGGAGCGCTACGCGCCCCACGCCAAGGATCTCGCCAGCCGCGATGTTGTCAGCCGCGCCATGACCATGGAGATCCGCGACGGCCGTGGCGTCGGCGAGGACAAGGACCACATCTTCCTCAAGCTCGATCACCTCGATCCCGCGATCATCCACCAGCGCCTGCCGGGTATTTCAGAGAGCGCCAGCATCTTTGCCGGCGTCGACGTGACGCGCGATCCCATCCCTGTGCTGCCCACCGTGCACTACAACATGGGCGGTGTGCCGGCGAACTATCATGGCGAGGTCGTCACCCTGAAGGATGGTGATCCCGATGCGGTGGTACCGGGCCTGATGGCCGCGGGCGAAGCAGCCTGCGTTTCGGTTCATGGCGCCAACCGCCTGGGCTCCAATTCGCTGCTCGATCTGGTCGTCTTCGGTCGTGCTGCCGCCGCGCGCGCAGCCGAACTGATCAAGCCCGGCGGGCCCCATCGCGAGCTGCCCAAGGGTGCGGGCGAGACCGCCATCGAGCGCCTCGATCGCCTGCGCCATGCCAGCGGCGGCACCGGCACGGCACAGATCCGCGACAAGATGCAGCGCGTCATGCAGACCGATGCGGCGGTCTTCCGTACGCAGGAGACCCTGGAGCAGGGTGCTGCGAAGATGAACGACGTCTTCGCCAGCTTCTCCGATGTCGGCGTCAAGGACCGCTCGATGATCTGGAATACCGATCTGCTGGAAACCCTGGAGCTCGACAACCTGCTTTCCCAGGCCGTGGTCACGATCAACTGCGCCGAGAACCGCAAGGAAAGCCGCGGCGCCCACGCCCGCGAAGACTTCTCCGAGCGCGACGACGTTAACTGGATGAAGCACTCGATCTGCTGGCTCGACGCCGAGGGCAAGCCGACCATCGATTACCGGCCGGTTCACATGAACACGCTGACCGACGAGGTCGAGGCCGTGCCGCCCAAGGCGCGCGTTTACTGAGCGGAGGCAAGAACATGGCAAACACGATCCGTACCCTGGTTGCCGTTGCCGCGTTGGCGGGGCTGTCGCTGCCCGCGCTCGCGACCGACCAGTGGCACCGCAGCGATCTGACTCTGCCCCAGGCGCTGTCGGGTGGTTTCCGCGTGGTGGACACCTATCACAATAGTGAGGGCCACCTGTTTTTCGTTCTCCAGCTTGATGCGCAGTTGTTGCTCTGCCGTTTCCAGGAACAGCAGACCGAAACCTGCGTCACGCTGACCCCCGGTCGATGAAGGCAAGGAAAAGCACCGATGGCTGAATTCCGTCTGCCCAAGAACTCCCGCGTCAAGACGGGCAAGACCCACAAGGCTGCCGAGGGCGCCAAGCGCACGACCACGTTCAAGGTCTATCGCTATGATCCCGACAGCGGCGAAAACCCGCAGATGGACACCTACGAGGTCGACCGCGACCGCTGCGGTCCCATGGTTCTGGACGCACTGATCAAGATCAAGAACGAGACCGATTCGTCTTTGGCCTTCCGCCGCTCCTGCCGCGAGGGTATCTGCGGCTCCTGCGCCATGAACATCGACGGCACCAACACGCTGGCCTGCACCAAGCCGATCGACGACGTGAAGGGCGAGGTGAAGATCTATCCGCTGCCCCACATGGAGGTGGTGAAGGATCTCATCCCCGATCTCACCCATGCCTATGAACAGCTCGCCTCGATCAAGCCCTGGATGCGCGCGGAGGCCCCGGTCTCGCCGACCCAGGAACGTCTGCAGAGCCCGGAGGACCGGGCCAAGCTGGATGGGCTCTACGAGTGCATCCTGTGCTTCTGCTGCACCACCAGCTGCCCCAGCTACTGGTGGAACCCGGACCGTTACCTGGGCCCGGCCACCCTGCTGCAGGCCTACCGCTGGATTGCCGACAGCCGCGACGAGGCGACCAACGAGCGGCTGGACGAGCTGGAGGACCCCTTCAAGCTCTACCGCTGCCATACCATCATGAACTGCACCAAGACCTGCCCCAAGCACCTCAACCCGGCCAAGGCCATCGCCGAGACCAAGAAGCTCATGGTCGAGCGCCAGGGGTAGCTGGCTGGGCGCGAACACACGCCGCAAACGAAAAGAGGCTCATGTCACCTGGACGTGAGCCTCTTTGCTTTCGGAAAGCCTGATCAGCCCCCCATCATCGCCCCGAAGACGAGGCCGACGACGATGGCGCCGCCGATGCCCAGGGTGAGGTAGGCGGCAAAGACCCTCGGCTTCACCAGGGACCAGACCGCCGCCATGGCGGGGATCGAGCTGACCGCGCCCGCGACCATGAAGGTGAGGCCCGCGCCGGCGCTCATGCCCTGGTCGATCAGGCCGGCGACCAGCGGCGGGGCGGCGTAGCTGTTGAGGTAGGCCGGCATGCCGACGAAGGCCGCGATCACAACCGAGCCGATGCCCTGGCCGCCGACCAGCGGCGCAATGGCGTCGGCGGGGACATAGGTGATGAGCAGGGCTTCCAGGAGATAGGCAAGGCTCATCCATTTCACCAGGAAGATGGTGTTGGCTGCGGCCTCGGTGCGGAAGGTCTCGCGCCGTGCGGACTCGCGCCAGAAGCGCCAGACCGGCTTGCCCTGGAAGGGTGAGGGGCCACAGCCGCAACAACCCCCCTTGCTGCGGTCGCGCAAGGGACTCGCGAATGCGCCCTGGGTCATCACGGCGCGCAGCGCAAAGCCGCCCATCAGGCCGATGGCGACCGCGGCAACGGCCTTGGCTAGGGCAAATTCCCAGCCCAGGGCAGCCGCCGTGATGAAGAGCGTGGGCGGATCGATCAGCGGCGAGGCGAGCCAGAATGCCATCACCGCGGGCAAGGGCGCGCCCAGCGCCAGCAGGCCGGCGATGAAGGGGATGACCTCGCAGGAGCAGAACGGCGCCAGACCGCCGAACAGGGCGGCCAGCACGATCATGCGGCTCATGCGGCCCTGAAAGGCGCGCGCCACCAAAGCCTCCGCACCCGTCGCCTTGAGCCCTGCAATCAGCGCCACGGCGACGGCGATGTAGGGGAGGGTGGAGAGCAGGGCCTGGATCGCAATGGTGACGATTGTCGAGGTGCGGTCCGGATCGAGCAGGGCGACCCCAAGCGGGATCAGCGCGATCAGCAACCACAGGCTGGTGAGGTGGCGCAGGCCGCGGCGCAGGCTGCTGTCGGGGGCGAGGCTGAGATCGGTCATGGCGGTGTCCTCAGGAGCTCGAGACCAGCGTGCGCAACACGCCGTTCGTTGAGGGTTCGCTGCAGCATTCGGTCAGCAGGAAGTTGGCAAGCGTCTGGAGCCTGGCATAGGCGGCGCGGTTGACGATGGTGCGGCCCTGTTTCTCCTGTTCCACCAGCCCGGCGGCGGCCAGGAACTTCAGATGATGGGCCAGGGTCGATGCCGGGATGCCCAGTCGCTCCTGAATTTCGCCCACCGTTAGGCCGCCCTGTCCTGCGCGGACCAGAACCAGCAACACGGCGAGCCGGGGCTCTGATCCTGCGGCGGCAAAACCCTGGGCGGCTTCCTCGATGGCGATCATGGGTATCTCCTCATTTCGATAAAACTAGAAAACTAGTGATTTCGAATTGAGTCAACAGGAATCGCATGCGCTGTCTGCACCCGGATCAGGCGTCTTGGGGTGCAAAGACCTCGATGGGATCGGAAACGCCGCGCAGGGCGTGGCTGCCCAGCGACTGCCAGGGGCTGTCGAGAAGATGGGCAAAGGCGGCACTGGCCAGCAGGGGACGCTCCAGTACCTTGGTCAGCGCCTCGATGCGCGCCACCTGGTTGGCGGCCGGCCCGATGGCGGTGAACTGCAGGCGCTGGGGAATGCCGATGTTGCCGTAGGTCAGATCGCCGATATGGAGCGCGATGCCGCAGGCGACGGCGGGCAGATCGTTTTCGTGCCGCTCGGCATTGAGGGCGTCCAGGCGGGCGAGCGCCTCGCGCGAGGCGCGGTTGGCGGCCTCTGCTGCTTCCCTCTCGGGCATCTTCTGGGTCGGGAAGAGGGCGAGTACGGCATCGCCGATCAGCAGCAAAACCTCGCCGCCTTGCTCAATGACCGGACCGGCCGTTGCCTCGAAGACATCGTTGAGCGTCGCCAGATAGTCCTGCGGCGCCATGGTTTCGGCCAGGCGCGTGGAGTTGCGCATGTCGGAGTACCAGATCACCGAATGCACGGTTTCGGTGTCGCCGCGGCGGATGTTGCCGCCCAGCACCTTGGCTCCGGCGTCCGCACCCAGATAGGCGGTCAGCACGTTCTGGGCGATCTCGGTCTTGATGCGGATCTTGGCGGCCACGGCCAGGCGCTTCTGGATGCGGCGCAGGGCCGCAATGTCGCCGTCTGAGAAACCGGAAGGACGGTCGCTGGTCCAGGACAGGAAGATGCCCGGCCGGTTCTCGGCCTCGTTCCGGGCGCCGAACGGCACATGCGCTGCGATGTAGTCGGTGCCGCCCTCGTCCCTGAAATCGGCCAGGGCGGGGAAGTCAAGCATGGCCTCCTCGCCGGTCAGGCGGCGGCGCACGAAGGGCACGCCGGTTTGCAGCATGTGAAAGAAGGGGCTGGCGCGGAATACCGCCTCGCCCATGGAGCCGTGCGGCATCTGGAAGATGCCCATGCCCTTTTCCCGGTGCCAGGTGTGCCAGACAGCCTCGTAGAGGGGATGGAGCGTGCGGTGCGACACCAGCACCCGGCGGATCGGGATGCCTGCAGCGCGCATGCGCTCGCAGCAACCCTCGACCAGCTCGGTCATGGGCGTTTCGGCCAACGCCTGCTCCATCAGCCAGTCGGCGATGGAGTCGATCAGCACGCTGTCGAGGGTGACCTGTTCCTGGGGTTTGGACATGAGCGCAATATGGTGCGGGTTTGTCCTGAGCGCACCCTTCATCGGACTGTCACTTGACGCCGCGGGGTCATTTCAAGAATTATCGAAACATGGAAACGAATCACGCCGTCGACGCGCTTGCCGCGCTTGCCCAGGAAACCCGCCTGACCGCCTTTCGCCTGCTCGTCGAGGCCGGGCCGGAAGGCATTGCCGCAGGCGAAATCGCGCGCACGCTCGATGTTCCCCCGCCGAACCTCTCCTTCCACCTTTCCGCGCTGGTCCATGCGGGGCTGGTGACCTCGCGGCGCGATGGCCGTCAGGTCATCTATGCCGCGGATTTCGATGCCATGGACACCCTCGTCGGGTTCCTTGCGCAGAACTGTTGCCGGGGCGAGGGCGGTTGTCTGCCTTCGCTGGAGCGCACCGGATGTGCGCCCAAAGCCAGAGCCGGCAAGGCATGACCCCCCATGGGAACGCCTGCGATGACCCAAGGCAAGATTTACAACGTTCTGTTCCTTTGCGCCGGCAATGCGGCGCGCAGCATCATGGCCGAAGCCCTGATGGCGCGCTGGGGCAAGGGCCGGTTCCGCGCCTGGTCGGCCGGAAGCCGGCCCGCAGGGCAAGTGCATCCCCGGACCCTTGCCCTGCTCGCCCGCTACAACCTTCCCACAGACGGGCTGCGCTCGAAGTCCTGGGACGAATTCGCCGCCCAAGGGGCACCCCAACTCGATTTCGTCTTCACGGTCTGCGACAGGACGGCCGGCGAGACCTGCCCGGTGTGGCCCGGGCGGCCGGTCACCGCCCACTGGAGCGTGGAGGATCCCGTGGCCGTCACGGGTAACGACGCCGCCGTCGAAAAGGCCTTCCGCAAGGCCTTTCTGGAGCTGGAGGCGCGCATCAAGCTCTTCACGGCCCTGCGCATCGAGGCGCTCGATAATCTGACCCTGCGCAGGGAGCTCGACGCGATCGGCGATTCACGCGAAACCGCGGCCTGATATCCTGCCGCCGCACCGCAACCAGGACGTTTCATGACCGATCGTAATGTTCCCGACGCCGCCCCCGGCGGCATCGGCGTCTTCGAGAAGTGGCTCAGCCTCTGGGTCGCGCTGTGCATCGCCGTGGGCGTGGCGCTGGGCAATCTCGTGCCCGGCCTGTTCGGGGCGCTGGCTTCCTTCGAGGTTGCTTCGGTCAACCTGGTGGTCGCCGTGCTGATCTGGGCGATGGTCTATCCGATGATGGTGAATGTCGATTTCGCCAGCCTCAGCCACATCGGCGACCGTCCCAAGGGGCTGATCGTCACCATCGTCGTCAACTGGCTGATCAAGCCCTTCACCATGGCGGTTCTGGGTGTCGCCTTCTTCGAGGGCGTCTTTGCCGACTGGATTCAGCCCGCCGATGCCCAGCAGTACATCGCCGGCCTGATCCTGCTGGGGGCCGCGCCCTGCACGGCCATGGTCTTCGTCTGGTCCCAGCTCACCCGCGGCGATGCGACCTATACCCTGGTGCAGGTTTCGGTGAACGACCTCATCATGGTCTTTGCCTTTGCCCCCATCGTCGCCCTGCTGCTGGGGGTCACCGATATCGTGGTGCCCTGGCAGACCCTGCTGCTCTCGGTCGGGCTTTATGTCGTCATCCCGCTGCTGGCGGGCGCCATCACCAGGGCGCGCCTGACCGCCGGCGGGCGGGGCGAGGCGGCCGTCGCCCGCTTCACGGGTGCGCTGAAGCCGGTTTCGATCCTGGGCCTGCTGGCGACCGTGGTGCTGCTCTTCGGCTTCCAGGGCCAGACCATCCTGGAGCGTCCGCTGGTCATCGCCATGATCGCCGTGCCCCTGCTGATCCAGTCCTACGGCATCTTCGCGATCGCCTATGGTGCGGCCTGGGCCTGGCGGATTCCCTTCAATGTCGCCGCGCCCTGCGCCCTGATCGGGACCTCGAACTTCTTCGAACTGGCCGTGGCCGTGGCGATCAGCCTGTTCGGGCTGAACTCCGGGGCGGCACTGACCACGGTGGTCGGGGTTCTGGTCGAAGTGCCGGTCATGCTCTCCCTGGTCGCCTTCGCAAACCGCACGCGGCGCCATTTCCCGGGCTGAGAGCGGGGCGCGCAGGGCTGCCCCGACAAGTTTGCCCTTGCGATTTGGCGGTCGGACTGGTTGTTTAGCCGCCCGATTTACAAGCCATGCAAGGACCGGCGGCCACAGGCTGCGGGGGAGACCCATATGCCCGACACACTGCACCACTACATCGGCGGCAAGAAGGTTGCCGGCGCCAGCGATCGCTTCGGCGATGTCACCAACCCCGCCACCGGCGAGGTCATCCGGAAGGTGCCGCTGGCCAGCGCCGACGAGGTGCGTGGCGCGATCCAGATTGCCGCCAAGGCGCAGCAGGAATGGGCCGCCGTCACGCCGCAGAATCGCGCCCGCGTGATGTTCAAGTTCAAGGCCCTGCTCGAGGAGCACATGGAGGAGCTGGCGACGCTGGCTTCCCAGGAGCACGGCAAGACCCTGTCGGACGCCAAGGGCTCGGTCCAGCGCGGCCTGGAAGTGGTGGAATTCGCCTGCTCGATCTCGCAGATGCTGAAGGGCGAGTTCTCCGAGAACGTCGGCACCGGTGTCGACACGGTCTCGACCCGCTATCCTCTGGGTGTGGTTGCCGGCATCACGCCGTTCAACTTTCCGGCCATGGTGCCGATGTGGATGTTTCCGGTCGCCATCGCCTGCGGCAACGCCTTCATCCTGAAGCCTTCCGAGAAGGTGCCGTCCTGCGCCCTGCGCCTGGTGGAACTGCTGGAGGAGGCCGGGGCCCCGGCTGGCGTGCTCAATGTCGTCAACGGCGACAAGGTGGCGGTTGATACGTTGCTCACCGATCCCGGCGTCGCCGCGATTAGTTTCGTGGGCTCCACCCCGATTGCCGAGTACGTTTACCAGACCGGCACTGCCCACGGTAAGCGCGTCCAGGCGCTGGGCGGCGCCAAGAACCACATGATCGTCATGCCCGATGCCGATATCGACCAGGCGGTCGATGCCCTGATGGGCGCGGCCTTCGGCTCGGCCGGCGAGCGCTGCATGGCGGTCTCGGTCGCCGTCGCCATCGGCGACAAGGTCGGCGACGCCCTGGTCAGCAAGCTCAAGCCCAAGGTGGAGAGCCTGAAGATCGGCCCCTGGAACGATCCCGATGCCGACATGGGCCCCCTGGTGACGCGCGCCCACTACGACAAGGTGAAGGGTTACATCGACACCGGTGTCGGCGAAGGTGCCGAACTGGTTGTCGACGGACGCGGCTTCTCGCTGCAGGGCTACGAGGACGGTAACTTCATGGGCGGCTCGATCTTCGATCGCGTCACGCCCGACATGAAGATCTACAAGGAAGAAATCTTCGGCCCCGTGCTCTCCATCGTGCGCGCCGAGGACTACGAGACCGCCCTGGGCCTCGTCAATGATCACGAATTCGGCAACGGCACCGCGATCTTCACCCGCGATGGCGATGCCGCACGCGACTTCACCAGCCGCGTCCAGGCCGGCATGGTCGGCGTCAACGTGCCAATCCCGGTGCCGGTCGCCTTCCACAGCTTCGGCGGCTGGAAGCGTTCCCTGTTCGGCGATCACCATATGCATGGTGCAGAGGGTGTGCGCTTCTACACCAAGCTCAAGGCGGTGACGCAGCGCTGGCCCAGCGGCATCCGCAAGGGCGCCGAATTCGTCATGCCGGTTCTGAAGTAACCCAACCTCGCGCCCCAAGAAGAGGAAACGCACCATGGCTCGCAACAAGATCGCCCTCGTGGGCGCCGGTCAGATCGGCGGCACGCTGGCCCATCTCGTCGGTCTCAAGGAACTGGGCGATGTCATCCTGTTCGACATCGTGGAAGGCGTACCCCAGGGCAAGGCGCTCGACCTTGCCCAGTCCGGCGCGGTCGAGGGTTTCGACGCCGAACTCTCCGGCGCCAATGGCTATGAGGGCATTGCAGGCGCAGACGTCGTCATCGTCACCGCCGGTGTCGCGCGCAAGCCCGGCATGAGCCGCGACGACCTGATCGGTATCAATGCCAAGGTCATCAGCCAGGTCGGCGAGGGCATCGCCAAGCATGCTCCCGACGCCTTTGTCATCTGCATCACCAACCCGCTCGACGTTATGGTCTATCATCTGCAGCGCGCCTCGGGCCTGCCTGCCAACAAGGTCGTCGGCATGGCCGGTGTGCTCGATTCGGCACGCTTCCGCCACTTCCTGTCGCTGGAGATGGGTGTTTCCATCGAGGATGTTTCGGCCATGGTCATGGGCGGCCACGGCGACACCATGGTGCCGCTGGTGCGCTACTCCACGGTCGGCGGCATTCCGCTGCCCGATCTGGTGAAGATGGGCTGGATGACCCAGGAGCGGCTTGATTCGATCGTGCAGCGCACGCGCGACGGCGGTGCCGAGATCGTTGGTCTGCTCAAGACCGGCTCGGCCTTCTATGCGCCTGCGTCCTCGGCCATCTCGATGGCGGAAGCCTATCTCAAGGACAAGAAGCGTGTGCTGCCCTGCGCGGCGATGCTGAGCGGCCAGTACGGCGTCGACGGTCTCTACTGCGGCGTACCGACGGTGATCGGTGCGGGCGGTGTCGAGCGTATCGTCGAGGTTGAACTCAACAAGGACGAGCAGGCCATGTTCGACCATTCGGTCGACGCGGTGAAGGGCCTGATCAGCGCCCTCGACACGGTGCTGGCCGGAGCATCCTGAGCGCCGTGACCTTTTCTTCGACCGGGCAGCCGGCGACCGCGTCGTTGCGGCGCGTCCGGCTGCCTGCTTGCCTTGGCCTGCTGTTCCTGGCCGCCGTGCTGGCGGCAGCGCCGCCTTCGGCGGCGCAGGAACCGCGCGGTTCGGCCCGCGAGGCCCAGGCCATGGTCGCCCGCGCCATTGCCCTTTACGATGCGCTTGGCATGGCCAAGTCCCTGCGTCGTATCACCCTGGAGCCGGAACCCGATTTTCGCGACCGGGATCTCTATATCTTCGTCATCGATCTCACCGGCACCAACGCGGCCAGCGCCATGAATCCGCGGGCGGTGGGGGCCAACGCCTTCTGGGCGCGCGACGCCGACGGCAAGCTCTTCGTCCAGGAGATGATCGCGCGGGCCAGCCCGCAGGGCGCCTGGGTCGACTACCGCATTCCCGATCCGCTGACCGGTGACCTGGCACCCAAGTCGAGCTGGATCGTTCTTCACGACAACCTGATTTTCGGTTGCGGCATTTATCTGGGAGAGATCGGCATATGAAAGCCCTTGGCGTCGTCGTCGTGATCCTTGCACTGGCCGTCGGTCTTGCGCCTCCCGCTGCGGCCCAGCAGGCCGGGCGGGGGACCGCAGAGGAGGCGCAGGCGCTGGTTGCGCGCGCGATCGACCTTTCCGAACGCCTGAGTATCGACGTTTCCCTTGCCGCGCTGAACGCGCAGGATCCCCGTTTCATCGATCGCGACCTCTATGTCTTTGTCCTGGACGCCGACGGCATCGTGGTGGCGCAGTCGGCCGATCCCAGCCGGGTCGGCCTCGATGCCCGCGAACTGATAGATGCAGAGGGCAACCCTATCGGTACCTGGCTTATCGAGCGGGCAACGCCGGAGGGCGTATGGATCGACTATCTGCGTCAGGACCCGGCAAGCGGCAAGAATGAGGCCAAATCGAGCTGGGTGGTGCGCCAGGGCGATTACATCTACGGCTGCAGCATCTACAAGGCGCCCTAGTCGGAAAACGACGGAAACGTGACACCCGACCCCGATTCCCGGCGGATTTCCCTCCAAATCGCCGAACTTCCCGGCAAGCCCATGTTGTTATTGAAACCTGCGGTGCTACATTGTGCTTACCGCATGTCGAGCCACCCCTTTTCGAAAGTAGCCCTCAGGGCAACTCTATGAATCTCCACGAATATCAGGCCAAGGCGATCCTTGCTGGCCATGGTGTGGCGGTGCCCCGAGGCGCCGTTGCCCGAACTGGCGAGGAAGCCGTGGCCGCAGCCGCCGATCTCGGCGGTTCCCTCTGGGTCGTCAAGGCCCAGGTCCACGCCGGCGGCCGCGGCAAGGCCGGCGGCATCAAGGTCTGCAAGACCCATGACGCCGTGAAGGAGGCCGCAGAGGCGCTGATCGGCGGCACCCTGGTGACGCACCAGACCGGGCCGGAGGGCAAGCCCATCGGCAGCGTCTATGTCGAGGAAGGCTCCGACATCGCGCGCGAGCTTTATCTCGCGCTGCTGGTCGACCGCGGCAGCAGCCGGATTGCGGTGATCGCCTCCACCGAAGGCGGCATGGACATTGAGGAGGTTGCGGCAAAGACGCCCGAGAAGATCGTCACCATGGCGATCGATCCCGCGAGCGGCCTGCAACCCTTTCATGGCCGTCGCCTCGCCTTTGCCCTGGGCCTGACCGGCGATCTGGTCAAGCAGACGGGCAAGCTGCTGGGAGCGATGTACAAGACCTTCGTGGCGAGCGACGCCAGCATGCTGGAAATCAACCCGCTGGTCGTCACGGGCGACGACAGGCTGGTCGTGCTCGACTGCAAGTTCAACGTCGATGACAACGCGCTCTTCCGCCACAAGGACCTCGCCGAACTGCGCGACGAGAGTCAGGAGGACCCGGCCGAGCAGGAGGCCAACAAGGTCGGCCTCAACTACGTCAAGCTCGACGGCACCATCGGCTGCATGGTCAACGGTGCCGGCCTTGCCATGGCGACCATGGACATCTGCAAGCTGGCCGGCGGTTCGCCCGCCAACTTCCTCGACGTCGGCGGCGGCGCCAACAAGGAGCAGATCGCCTCGGCCTTCCGCATCATCGTCTCCGACGAGAACGTGAAGGCCATCCTCGTCAACATCTTCGGCGGCATCATGCGTTGCGACGTCGTGGCCGAGGGCATTGTCGCCGCGGCCAAGGAACTCGATCTTTCCGTGCCCGTGGTGGTCCGCCTGGAAGGCACCAACGTGGAGCAGGGCAAGAAGATCCTGGCCGATTCCGGCCTTGCCATCACGCCGGCCGACGATCTGGCCGATGCGGCAAAGAAGGCCGTGGCAGCGACCAAGGGAGGCGCCTGATGTCCGTTCTCGTCGGGCGCGATACCAGGCTCCTCGTCCAGGGCTTCACCGGCAAGACCGGCACCTTCCATTCCGAACAGGCGATCGCTTACGGCACCAACGTGGTCGGCGGCGTCACGCCCGGCCGCGGCGGCGAAACCCATCTCGACCGGCCGATCTTCGACACGGTGGAGGAGTGCGTTGCCAGGACCGGGGCTAATGCCTCGGTGATTTACGTGCCGCCGCCCTTTGCGGCCGATGCGATCCTCGAAGCCATCGATGCGGAGATCCCGCTGGTCGTCGCCATCACCGAGGGCATTCCCGTGCTCGACATGGTGAAGGTCAAGCGTGCCCTGCAGGGTTCGAAGACGCGGCTGATCGGCCCCAACTGCCCCGGTGTCATCACGCCGGACGAATGCAAGATCGGCATCATGCCGGGCCACATCCACAAACGCGGCAGCATCGGCGTCGTGTCGCGCTCGGGCACGCTGACCTATGAAGCGGTGCATCAGACGACGGCCGCCAAGCTGGGCCAGACGACCTGCATCGGCATCGGCGGCGATCCGGTCAACGGCACCAACTTCATCGATTGCCTGGAGATGTTCCTGGCCGATGACGAAACCAAGGGCATCGTCATGATCGGCGAGATCGGTGGTTCGGCCGAGGAAGAGGCCTGCGAATTCTACAGCGCCCAGAAGAACCGCAAGCCGATCACCGGTTTCATCGCCGGTGTCACGGCCCCGCCGGGTCGGCGCATGGGCCATGCCGGCGCCATCATCTCTGGCGGCAAGGGCAAGGCCGGCGACAAGATCGAGGCCATGAAGAGCGCCGGCTTCGCCATCGCCGACTCTCCCGCCAGTCTTGGCACCACCATGCTCAAGGCCATGCAGGGCTAAGGCTCCAACATCAAGGAGGCCGCCGCACAAACGGCGGACTGCGTCCATGGGACAGCGGATCGACGAACTCTCCTTTCTCTACGGTACGAACGGCAACTACATCGAGGAACTCTATGCGCGCTATCGCGCAGAGCCGAACGCCGTTGCGCCAGAATGGCGTCAGGTCTTCGACGATCTCGACGACGACGAACGTTCGATCCTGGCCGAGCTGGAGCCGGCGCGCGCCGCCCGCCGCGTGCAGGAGCTCGATGACGAACCGGAAGGTTACGGCGGTACGCCGCCTGCCAGCAGCCGCGGCGGCAACGGCCATGATGGGCCTCCCGCCATCGAGCGCCGGCGTGTGCCGGACTGGGCGCCCGTGCCGGGGTCGCGCGATGCCGTAGCCGAATACGCCGTCGCCCGCGACAGCATTCGTATCCTGATGATGATCCGCGCCTATCGCGTGCGCGGCCATCTGGCGGCCAATCTCGACCCCCTGGGCATCGAGGGATCGCGCCACCATCCCGAACTCGACCCCAAGAGCTACGGCTTCACTGAGGAGGATTTCGACCGCGAGTTCTTCGTCGACGGTGTCCTGGGCTTTCAGCGCGCCACCCTGCGCCAGATTCTTGATGCCGCGCGCCGCACCTATTGCGGCACCATCGGCGTCGAGTTCATGCACATCCAGAGCCCGGAAGAGAAATCCTGGATCCAGCGCAAGTTCGAGGGCACGCGCAGCGACGCCGAGCTGGGGCCGGAGGAAAAGAAGCGCGTCCTCTCCGAAATCTACCGCTCCGAGGGCTTCGAGAAGTTCCTCTCGATCAAGTATCCGGGTTCCAAGCGGTTCTCGCTGGAGGGGGCTGAAAGCACCATCGCGGCGATGGAGACCATCATCCGCACCTCGGCCCGCCTGGGCGTCGAGGACATCGTTCTGGGCATGCCCCACCGGGGCCGCCTCAACGTGCTGACCAACGTGATGGACAAGGCCTATACCCAGGTCTTCTCCGAGTTCCAGGGCGAGAACAGCACGCCCGACGCGGTCCACGGCTCGGGCGACGTGAAGTATCACCTCGGCACCTCCGCCGACCGTGAGGTCGCCGACGGGCGCAAGATCCATCTCTCGCTCACGGCCAACCCGTCGCACCTGGAAGCCGTCAATCCGGTCGTCGAAGGCAAGGTGCGCGCCAAGCAGGAGATGATCGGCGATACCGAGCGCAAGCGCGTCATGGGCATCCTGCTGCACGGCGATGCTTCCTTCGCCGGCCAGGGCCTGGTCGCCGAGACGCTGGGGATGTCGGAACTGCGCGGTTACAAGACCGGCGGCACGATCCACATCATCGTCAACAACCAGATCGGTTTCACCACCAGCCCCAGCTTCTCGCGCTCCTCGCCTTATCCAAGCGACGTCGCCAAGATGGTCTCGGCGCCGATCTTCCATGTGAACGGCGATGATCCGGAAGCCGTGGTGCACGTCTCCAAGGTCGCCGCAAAGTTCCGCCAGGAATTCGGCCGCGATGTCGTGATCGACATCTTCTGCTATCGCCGCCATGGCCATAACGAGGGTGACGAGCCGGCCTTCACCCAGCCGATCATGTACCGCTCGATCGCCCAGCATCCCACGACCCGCCAGATCTATACCGAGCGGCTGATCTCCCAGGGCGTCATCACGCCCAAGCAGGCCGACAAGATGATCCAGGACTTCAACAAGCGCCTGGAGAAGGACCTGGAAGCCGCCCAGAGCTACAAGCCCAACAAGGTCGACTGGCTGGAAGGGGTGTGGTCGGGCCTGGAGGTCGCCGAGCGCGATGGGGCGCGGCGCGGCAAGACCGCGGTACCGCGCGATGAACTGGAAACCGTGGGCCGCGCCATCGCCGCCTACCCCGACGACTTCAATGTCCACCGAAAGCTCCAGCGCATTCTGGGCCAGCGGCGCGAGATGGTGGAAACGGGCGAGGGATTCGACTGGGCCATGGGCGAGGCCCTGGCCTTCGGCACCCTGGTCTACGAGCGTGCCAACGTGCGCCTCTCGGGGCAGGATTGCGGGCGCGGCACCTTCAGCCAGCGCCACAGTGTGCTGATCGATCAGGTCAACGAGGACCGCTACATCCCGCTCAACCACATCGTGCGCGACCAGGGCCGCTTCGAGGTGATCGACAGCATGCTTTCGGAAGCCGGCATCCTGGGCTTCGAATACGGCTACAGCCTGTCGGATCCCAACACGCTGGTGCTCTGGGAAGCCCAGTTCGGCGATTTCGCCAACGGCGCCCAGGTGATCGTCGACCAGTTCCTGGCGGCGGGCGAGAGCAAGTGGTTCCGCATGTGCGGTCTGGTCATGCTGCTGCCCCACGGCTACGAGGGGCAGGGGCCGGAGCACAGCTCCGGCCGGCCCGAGCGTTACCTCCAGCTTGCCGCCGAGGACAACCTGCAGGTCGCCAACTGCACGACGCCTGCCTCCTATTTCCACCTGCTGCGCCGTCAGATGAAGCGCAAGTTCCGCAAGCCGCTGATCGTCTTCACGCCCAAATCGCTGTTGCGCCACAAGCGCTGCGTCTCATCGATCGACGAATTCATCGGCGACACGCAGTTCCACCGCACCCTTTGGGAGCTCGACGATGCCGAGCGCGGCAAGGAGATGAAGCGGGTCATCCTGTGCACCGGCAAGGTCTATTACGACCTGCTGGAAAAGCGCGAGGAACTGGGCATCAAGGACACCACCTTCATCCGCCTTGAGCAGCTCGCGCCGTTCCCCAAGGATGCCCTGCAGGAGGCCCTGACCTACTTCCCCAATGCCGAGTTCATCTGGTGCCAGGAAGAACCGCGCAACATGGGCGCCTGGAACTATGTCCACGACAAGATCGAGCAGGCCAAGGAAGACGGTCATCTCAAGTGCATGAAACCGCGTTATGTCGGAAGGCCAGAGGCGGCTTCCCCGGCGACCGGCTTTGTGCGCGTTCACGAACGCGAGCAGCAGGCGCTGGTCACGGAAGCGCTGACCGGATGATCCGGCGCGTACAACAACACGGACGCAAACCATGAGTGTCGAGATCAAGGTTCCCCAGCTTGGCGAGTCGGTCAGCGAGGCCACGGTCGCCACCTGGTTCAAGAAGAAGGGCGACGCCGTCCGCAAGGACGAGCCCCTGGTCGAGCTGGAAACCGACAAGGTGACCATGGAGGTCTATGCCCCGGTTTCCGGCGTCCTTTCGGATGTCATGGCCGAGGAAGGCGCCGACGTCGAGGTCGGTGCGACCCTTGGCAAGATGGAGGAGGGCGACGCCCCCGCCGAGGAAACCGAAGCCAAGGAAGAGGCTGCTCCCGCAAAGGCCAGGGAGTCGGCGCCGGCCATGAGCAAGGAGCCCGAGAAGGCGCGGGAGAAATCCGAAGAATCCGACGAGGGCGACGATGCCCTTCCGCTTTCACCGGCCGTGCGCAAGATGGTCGAGGAAAACGATCTCGATCCCTCTGCCATTGAAGGCACGGGCAAGGACGGTCGCCTGACCAAGGCCGATGTGCAGAAGCACATGGAGGAGGGGAAGTCCGCTCCGGCGGCCAAGCCTGCGCCAAAAGCCGCGCCCACCGAGGCGCCGGCGCCGCGCGAGCGTGTTGCCGTCGCGCCCAGCGAGCCGGATCCGGAAGGCCGCGAGGAGCGCGTCAGGATGACGCGACTGCGCAAGCGTATCGCCGAGCGCCTGAAGGCCGCACAGGATACCGCAGCCATGCTGACGACCTTCAACGAGGTCGACATGACCAACGTCATGGCAGCGCGCAAACAGTACCAGGACCGTTTCGAGAAGAAGCACGGTGTTCGCCTGGGCTTCATGTCCTTCTTCGTGAAGGCCGCGATCCAGGCGCTCAAGGACATCCCGGCGGTCAACGGCGAGATCGCCGGCGACGAGATCGTCTACAAGCATTACTACCACATCGGCGTGGCGGTCAGTTCGCCCAACGGCCTGATCGTGCCGGTGCTGCGCGATGCCGACACCATGAGCTTTGCCGGCATCGAGAACGCCATCGGCGAGATGGGCCGCAAGGCGCGCGACGGCGACCTCACGCCCAGTGACCTGACCGGCGGCACGTTCACGATCTCCAACGGCGGCATCTTCGGCTCGCTGATGTCGACACCGATCCTCAACCCGCCCCAGTCGGGCATCCTGGGCATGCACAAGATCCAGGAGCGGCCCGTGGCGGTGAACGGCGAGGTCGTGATCCGGCCGATGATGTACCTGGCGCTGTCCTACGATCACCGCATTGTCGATGGCCGCGAGGCCGTGACGTTCCTGGTGCGGCTCAAGGATGCGGTCGAGGATCCCCAGCGGCTCCTGTTCGAAGTCTAGGGGCCGCCAGGCGCCCTGGCGGCGCTGCGTGTTGAGCATCAAGGAGGTTGCCGTGGCCGATCAGGAATTCGATGTCGTCATCATTGGCTCTGGCCCGGCCGGCTATGTCTGCGCCATCCGCTGCGCCCAGCTCGGCCTGAAGACCGCCTGCGTCGAGAAGAACCCGACACTGGGCGGTACCTGCCTCAACATCGGCTGCATCCCGTCCAAGGCGCTGCTGCAGTCCTCGGAGTACTTCGAGCGTACCCGCGACCATCTCGGCAGCCACGGCATCAAGGTCGGCAAGGTGGAGCTCGATCTGCCCGCGATGCTGGCGCGCAAGGACAGGGTCGTGGAAACCCTGACCAAGGGGATTGCCGGACTCTTCAAGAAGAACAAGGTGACCCACCTGGCCGGTACCGGGCGCATCGCCGATGCGCATACGGTCGAGGTCAAGGGCGACAAGGACAGCCAGACGGTCAAGGCGCGCCACATCGTCATCGCCACCGGCTCGGACG
>CALGGB010000263.1 GCA_937880925.1 uncultured Rhodospirillaceae bacterium
GCCGTCCGCATAGACCGCCATGGTCTCCACGATCCGGCTGTAGAAAGTTTCTGCGTCGAGGCCCGTGACGATGCGGCAGGGCCCCTTGCCCCGCACGATGCGGGTCTGGCCCATGCGTTCGCCATCGCAGGTTTCCACCGTCACGCTGCAGGGCTGCGTCGCGAACAGGTCGGGCCAGAGCATGAGACCCGTGACCGCGACATCGTAGAGCGCGACCGGCGCGACGCGCCACATCGCCGCCAGAGCGCGGCCGGGGGCACCGAAACCCTCCATCGACTCGAACCAGGCGATCGGCGGGCGCAGGTCGCGGGTGTGGTCCAGCGTCACCAGGGTTGCCGGCACGTCCATGGCAAGGACGCTGGCCGCGGCATGGGGGTCGAGCAGGATGTTGTATTCGGCGAACGCACCCATGTTGCCCCGCCCCTCGCTGCCGCCCATGACGTAGAGATGGGCGATGCGGCTGGCGAGGTCCGGCCGCGCGATCAGCAGCATGGCGATGTTGGTCAGCGGCCCGATGGCGGCGATCGTCAGGGGTTCGCTGGCGGCCTCCAGCAGGGTGATCAGCGCCGTCACCGCGTGTTCGGGCTGCTCGGGCCGGGCGGGCGGCGGCAGGCCGGAAGCGTCGAGCCCGCCCGCACCCTGGACCTGCTCCTTGCGGTCCAACGGGCGCAGCATGGCGCGGGCGCAACCGCGGTAAACCGGAATGTCGCCGCGCCCCGCCGCCTCGACGATGCGGCGCGCGTTCGAGGTGGTGAACGCGACCGGCACATTGCCCTCCACCGCCGTCACCGCCACCACGGAAAGCGCATCCGGGCGGGCAAGGGCCAGGAACAGGGCAAAGGCATCGTCCTTGCCGGGGTCGCAGTCGAAGATCACCTGAAGGGGCGGCATCGGGGCTCCGCATGGGGAAACACGCGGCATCTTGCATCCCGGCCCGCGAAGGGGCAAACGATGTGCGACAACCGCCAGCCCAGAGGTTCCGATGTCCGACGCCGCCCTGCCCTCCGCCAACTGGAGCTTCCCCACCGCCATTCGCTTCGGCGCCGGGCGCATCAGCGAACTGGCAGACGCCTGCCGCCAGCTCGGCATCACGCGGCCGCTGCTGGTGACCGATCCCGGCATCGCCGGCCTGCCGATGATCGCCGATGCGGTCGCGGCCAACCAAGCCGCCGGCCTGCCCACCGCGGTGTTTTCCGACATTCAGGCCAACCCGGTCGCGGGCGATGTCGAGAAGGGCATCGCCGTGCTGCGCCAGGGCGGCCACGACGGCGTCATCGTCTTCGGCGGCGGCAGCGCCATGGACGCGGGCAAGACCATCGCCTTCATGGCCGGCCAGACCCGCCCGATGTGGGACTTCGAGGACCGGGCCGACTGGTGGACCCGGGCCGATCCCGCCGGCATCCTGCCGATCATCGCCGTGCCGACCACCTCGGGAACCGGTTCGGAAGTCGGGCGTGCCTCGGTCATCATCGACGAGGGCGACCACACCAAGAAGATCATCTTCCATCCGAAGATGCTGCCGGCCATCGTCATCGAGGATCCGGTCCTGACCGTGGGCCTGCCCGCCTCGATCACCGCCTGGACCGGCATGGACGCCCTTGCCCACTGCCTGGAGGCCTACAGCGCGCCGGGCTACCACCCCATGGCCAACGGCATCGCCCTGGAGGGCATGCGCCTGGTCAAGGAATGGCTGCCGGTGGCCGTGGCCGACGGCACGAACCTCGCCGCGCGCGGCCACATGCAGATCGCCGCCAGCATGGGCGCCACAGCCTTCCAGAAGGGCCTGGGCGCGATCCATTCGCTGTCCCACCCCATCGGCGCGCTGTTCCACACCCATCACGGTCGCACAAATGCCGTGGTGATGCCCTATGTCATGGTCTTCAATCGTCCGGCGGTGGCGCAACAGTATGCCGCCCTGGCGCGTTATCTGGATCTTCCGGGCGGTTCCTTCGAATCCGTCCTGAACTGGGTGCTCGATTTGCGACAGTCGCTGAAGATTGAACACACGTTGACCGAGCTTGGTGTCGATGACAGCCAGATCGATGAGGTGGTGCGCCAGGCCGAGAACGATCCCACGGCAGGCAGCAATGCCCTGCCCCTGGATCAGGCCAACCTGCGGGGCATGTTCGTCAACGCGCTTGAAGGCCGCCTCGCCTGAGGATGGCATATCCTCACCGCCATTCGTCCTCGTCCTGTGCGCGCCTGAGCGTTCTGGGCCTCATTCTGGCGTTGTCGATGGCGCCGGGAGTCCTGGCCGACGAGATCGACACCCAGATGCTGCCCACGCCGATCGAGCGCGAGCCGGCGGAACTGCCGGGATCGGTGATCACGCTGCAGGTCGAGAACGATTTTTTCACCACCAGCGATGATGGCCAGTACACCCACGGCATGCAGGCCGAATGGCTTTCCGCACCTGGCGACGTAAAGGGCTATGTCCGCGACGTCGCCGACTTTCTGCCGCTGTTCAACACCGAGGGCGCGCTGCGCGGCAGCTTTGCCGTCGGCCAGAGCATGTACACCCCCGACGACATCAGCGATCCCAACCTGATCGTCGACGACCGCCCCTACGGCGGCTGGCTCTACGCCAGCTTCGGCCTGCTTTCGGACACCGGACGCCGGCTCGACAAGATGGTGCTCTCCCTCGGCATGGTCGGTCCCGCCTCGCTTGCCGACAAGACCCAGAACTGGTTTCACGAGGTCATCGACGCGCCCGACCCCCAGGGCTGGGACAATCAACTGCACAACGAGCCGACCGTGAACCTGTTCTACGAACGCCAGTTGCGCATGCTGGCGCCGTTTGAAGTCTTCGGCATCGGCGGCGATCTGACGCCGCATTACGGAGCGGCGCTGGGCAATGCCTTCACCTACGGCGCCATCGGCGCGACGATCCGCCTGGGCACCGATCTGGTGCAGGACTACGGCCCGCCGCGTATCCAGCCCAGCCTGCCGGGCAGCGGTTACTTCACGCCGCGCGGCTGGGACCGGCCCAACGCCTATATCTTCGCCGGAATCGAGGGGCGTGCCGTTGCGCGCAACATCTTCCTGGATGGCAACACCTTCGGCAGCAGCCACAGCGTGGGGCACAAGCCATTCGTGGGCGATCTGCAGTTCGGCGCCGCCATTACCTGGGGCACCATGCGGCTGTCGATCACCCACGTCATCCAGACCAAGGAATTCGACGGCGAGGGTGAGGGCGATCAGTTTGGCGCCCTCAGCTTCAGCATGGCATTTTAGACCCGTGTGGCGGTGTTGCCCGTCCTGAAGGCCGGGCACGAACGCAACGGCTTCTCAGGCGTTAACAGGGGATGTGAGGGGCGGAGTACGGGCGTGGAAGAGAAGTCATTCAGACGCATTGTCATGGTAGGGATCTGTGGCCTGCTGGTGCTTGCCACCATTTCGCTGTTCTACCTTGCCCGCGACCTGATCCTGCCGGTCTTTCTTGCGTGTTTCCTGGCGCTAGTGCTGCAGCCCATCGCACGACGCTTCTGCCGCCTGGGCATGAATCGCGCGGCCGCGGCCGTTGCCACCATGCTGATCGTGCTCGCCATCCTGATCGGCGGCGGATACCGCCTGACAGAGCCGACGATCGAATGGCTTGATCGCATTCCCACCATCACCCAGAAGATCGAAAGCCGTTTCTACGATCTGCGCCGGTCCCTGGCGGCTGCCGAACAGGCATCCGAGCAGATCGACGAGATCACCCAGGGCAGTGACGACGACAACACCGACAAGGTGATCGTCGCCGAGGAGAGCTTTGCCAAGCGGATGTTGGGCCAGATCGGGTCGTTCCTTGGCCAGGCGGGTATCACCGTGGGCTTGCTGTTCTTCATGCTGGCCTTTGGACAGCCGACAGTGGAGCGGGTCGTCCAGGCCTTCGAGATGCGCGATACACGCCGGCGCCTGCGCGAGATCACCCGCGATGTCGAACGGCGCTGCGCCGAATATCTGCGCACCGTCACGCTGATCAACATCGGCGTGGGCATCGCCACG